>MUCT01000001.1 GCA_002816585.1 SAR202 cluster bacterium Io17-Chloro-G6
AGACCCAACAGCAGTCCCCCAGACGGAGCCGACCAACACCCCTCAGCCGGCAGCCACTTCAACGCCCACTCAGGCCGCTCCGGATTCAACCAGCGCCCCTGTCCCGGAGGACACGGTCACCAACACAGTGGAAGTGAGCAATCAAGGATCCTTGGGCAGCCATCTGGTGGACTCCGATGGCATGACCCTTTACCTGTTCACCAACGACGAGCGCAACGTCTCCAATTGTTCCGGAGGTTGCGCCGATACCTGGCCGCCCCTGCTTGTTGATGACCTGGCATTGGCGGGCGAGGGTCTGGACGGCAAACTCCTGAAGATTATCGATCGCGGCGACGGGATCGGCCAAGTCACCTACAACGGCAAACCCCTATATTACTTTGCCAACGACCGGACTCCCGCGGACACCTTAGGCCAAAACCAGGGAGACGCATGGTTCGTGGTCTCTCCCGACGGGGGTCCAATACGGACCACGGCGACGGTGAATACCACAAAGAACAGCAGATTGGGCACGATTCTGACCGATGCGGGTGGCAATTCGCTATACCTCTTCACCAATGACGAACAAAACGTCACCACCTGCGGTGGTGGCTGCGCTCTGGCCTGGCCGCCGCTGCTCACAATAGACGACCCCGCGGCGGGTGCAGGCTTGGACGAAGACCGCATCGGCGTCATCAGCCGGGCCAACGGCGCCAAACAAGTCACCTACAACGGCTGGCCTCTTTACTATTTCGCCGGTGACGAAAAGCCTGGAGACACTAAAGGACAGGACCGGGGCGGCGTTTGGTTCGTGGTAACCACCTACGGCGGGCCCGTCTACACCAATGCACTGGTCAACGCTGCTCTGAACGGCGATCTTGGGACCATCCTCACGGACGGGGCGGGACGTTCTCTCTATCTGTTTACCCGGGACGAACTCGGCGTCTCCAACTGTTCCGGTGGTTGTGCTCTGGCTTGGCCGCCGCTGATCACCGTCGGTGACCCGGTACCGGGTGGTGGGGTCGATGAAGGCCGCATGGGAACTACTGTTCGCAGCGACGGTTCCAATCAGGTCACTTACAACGGTTGGCCTCTGTATTATTACGCCTCCGATGAAAAGCCGGGCGACACCCTGGGTCAAGACCGGGCCGGGGTTTGGTTCGTGATTACCACTGACGGCGGGGCCATCTACACCAATGCCCCGGTTAACGCTGCTCTAAACAGCGATCTTGGGACGATCTTGGTGGACCGGGCGGGACGTTCTCTCTATCTGTTCACCAGGGACGAACTTGGCGTCTCCAATTGTGCCGGTGGCTGCGCGCTGACCTGGCCGCCTCTTATCACGGTCGGTGACCCGGTGCCGGGTGATGGGGTTGATGACGGCCGCATCGGGACTACTGTTCGCAGCGACGGTTCCAATCAGGTCACTTACAACGGTTGGCCTTTGTATTACTACGCCTCCGATGAGAAACCCGGAGATGCCATGGGGCAGGGTTTGGGCAGCGTTTGGTTTGTGATCACCGCAGACGGCGGCCCCGTCCACGCCACCGCTAAGGTAAACGCCACGGAGAATGGCGAACTTGGCGCCATCTTGACGGACGCCTCCGGACGCTCCCTGTATGTGTTCGCCGACGACATACGCAACGTTTCCACCTGCGTTGGTAGCTGCGCTCTGGCCTGGCCGCCCCTGATCACCGTCAACGACCCGGCTCCCGGAGAAGGAGTCTCCGCCGCTCGAATTGGAACCACCCTCCGGGCTGAGGGTTCCAAGCAGGTTACTTTCGACGGCGACCCCCTCTATTACTACGCCGCCGACGAGAAGCCTGGCGATTCCTTGGGGCAGGACCGGGGCAATGTTTGGTACGTGATCAACAACTCGCAGCCCGTGATGATCGTCTTGGGAGAGCAGAACAATTCCGGGCAGACCGGGACCGCCGTCCTGTCCGGGCGGGGTAGTTTCACCAATGTGTCGCTCGACCTGTCGGTGGGCAGCTTGGAGACCGAGGCGGTCCATATACACGAAGGGCAGTGCGCTCCCGGAGATCTGGGCGGAGTGGCCCACGCCCTGACCAGCTTTGATGGCGGCTCAGGGGCGTCGGTCACCAATGCGCCAATCGATCTGGTCAGCCTGATGACCGGGGGCTTTGCCGTTAACACTCACAAAGCCGGAGAGACATCGATCTACACCAGTTGCGGAAACATCCCAGCCGTGGCGGACTCTCTCACCATCGCACTGCGCGAGATGAACGACTCAGGACAGACTGGGTTTGCCACTCTCACCGCCAGAGGAGAACAGACTGAGGTTGTGGTGTCGGCCACCTTTGGCATCTCTGCCTTAGCCCACATTCACGAGGGAAGCTGCCAGACCTTGGGTGACGTGGCCTACGGGCTTAGCGACACTTCAGGGACCGTGTCGTCAACCACCGTTGATGCCACCCTGGACTTGTTGACCTCTGGCGAATTCGCAATCAACCTGCATTCCGCCGCGGATGCCTCGGTCCATAGTTCCTGTGGTGATTTTGGAGAGGCGGCAGCGATCCCAAAACTGGCCGCCAGCAGAGACGACACGCTGTATGAGAGTTTGGGCGGCCAGCGCAACAACGGGGCGGGCCAATGGGTTTTCACCGGGAAGACCAATGACGGCCAGATACGCCGTGGACTCATCGGCTTCGACATCGCCGGCAAGATCCCGGCCGGGGCGACGATTACCGGAGTCACGTTGACCATGAATATGTCCCGAACTGCCGCCGGCGACGCTGAGGTGGGCCTGCACCTATTGTTGGCCGAATGGCAGGAAGGAGCGGCCGACGCCTTGGCTAACGAAGGGAGTGGCGCCGAAGCCGATCAGGGGGATGTCACGTGGACCCACAGGGTCTTCAATTCCCTGGACTGGGACACCCCAGGCGGTGAATTCTCTTCCGAGGCCAGCGCCTCGGTCACAGTAGGCGACGTCGGTAGTTACACCTGGGCGTCAACCAGCCAACTGGTAGCCGATGTCAAGAACTGGTTGGACAACCCCGCCGCCAACTTCGGATGGCTGCTCTTGGGCGACGAATCAAAATCCCAAACCGCCAAACGCTTCGACAGCAAAGAAAACCAATCAGCTGAGAACCGCCCGGTGTTGGTGGTGGAGCACGACTAGTTAACCGGCTGTTGGGAACCGCTCGTCCGCCGCCAGCGCGTCGGCGTCAGCGGCCCTCCCGGCTGCCCGGTAGGAGGTGATCAGGTTGCGCCAACTGGTGAGGGTGTGCGGGTTCTCCGGCCCCAGCACCCGCACCCTCGCCTCCAGGGTTCCCTCATCTAGCCTCACAGCCTCTTCCGCCCGGCCCAACGCTCTGTATCCCAAAGCCAAGTTGCTTCTGCTGTGTAGGGTGTCCGGGTGCTCCGGTCCCAGCACCCGCATGCTCACCGCCAGCGTCTCCTCATCCAGCTTCACCGCCTCTTCCGTCAGTCCCGACGCCCGGTAGCCACCTGCCAGGTTATTTCGGCTCATGAGGGTATGTGGATGCATCGGACCCAGCACCATCACCCTTGCCTTCAGCGTCTCCTTATCTATCTTCACAGCCGCTGCTGTCCGCCCCAACGCTGCGTAGCCGACTGCCAGGTTGTTTTGGCTCATGAGGGTATGTGGATGCATCGGACCCAGCACCATCACCCTCGCCTTCAGCGTCCCCTTATCCAGCTTCACAGCCTCTTTTATTCGGCCTAACTCCGAGTATCCGATGGCCAGGTTGTTTCGGCTCTTTAGGGTATCCGGGTGGTCCACCCCGATAACGCGCACCCTTATTTCCAGCGTCTTTTCATCCATCTTCACCGCTTCTTTCGTCCGTCCCAACGCCCAATATCCGAGGGCAAGGCCGTTTCGGCTGGTGAGGGTGTCTAGGTGCTCCGGTCCCAGCAACCGCTCCCGAGCCTCAAGCGTCTCCTCATCCAGCTTCACCGCCTCTTCCGTCCGTCCCAACGCCCGGTAGCCACCGGCCAGGTTATTTGACAGATCGAGAGTGCTGTGGTTCTCCGATGTCTTCTCTCTCTTGGCATGGATGTGGAGTGCTTCATGGTGGGCAACCTCACCCCGCATGGTGACAGGGTCGTCGGTATTGATCGCCGCAATGCGGGTGATATCCGAACTAATCGCTCGGTCCAAGGCGTCGTCATCATTGGTGATTGCGATGGCGGAGGCGGTCAAGGCGTGGACCGTGATCTGGTCTCCGGCAGCGCTCAATACCGACTGACGGGCGCATTCGGTGAGGACTTGCCCGAGTCCTTCTTTGTCCAGGCCGGTTAGTGCTGAAGCCAGGGAGAGCGGAACCGGCTCGTCCGCCAGATAGCCAAATGGCGAAATTGCTCTTCGGGTTTCGGGGGCAAGGCCGTTCAGGGTACCGATGATGGCAGAATAGACCCCTTCCGGCTTGCCCAAATCTTTGCCCGCAGCATCTTGAAATGCCTTCATCAACAATGGATTGGGTGCCTCAATAAGCTCTGCTAGTACGGACGCGGCGTCGGTAAGGGGTTCGCCCAGCCGGGCGGCTAGCATCTCCAAGGCCATAGGGAGGTAACCGACGATGTCCGCGATTTCCTTGAGTACGACCTCATCGGCTTTGTCTGCACCTCTAGAGCGTAGCAGGTCAACAGCCGCTTCCGGTTCCAGCAGGGTTAACGGCAGGAAATCCATAGTGGGGGGAAGCAGGTTTCTGCGGGAGTCTCTGGTTGTGATCAGCAGCGTCAAGTTCGAAGCCGACGCGAGGAGGTCGTTGACCTGCCCAAATTCCGGCAGGTTGTCGATGACCCAGACGATGCCTGGTGGCAAAGCAGCAACGGCCTGGCCCGCCTTTGCGGCAATCTGCTCGTCATTCAGGTCTTTGGCGTCGATTCCCAATCGCGGAGCGAGGGCGGCGCGGGTTTGGACCGCGGTCCCACCCGCCGATGTCCAGAAGCCCCTGGATTCCGACTCGTAGGTGTATTGGGCTGCCAGGCGGCTTTTCCCAAGGCCAGCCCCGCCAGAAATCACCACGGCGCCACTTCCGCTCATGGCTTCGGTGATTCTATCTACGTCGGCTTTACGGCCCACGAAATAGTTGGCCAGGCTCGCAGGGCGGCCTTCCCAGCTAGTCTTGAAGTCCTCGTCCCGATCAATTGCAGGCGACACGCCGTTCCGGCCAATGATCTCTTTAATGATCGGCCAGATCCCTTTCGCCAGGCCAAAGGCCGTCGCAGCCATCGTCAACGGGTCTGGCATGTTCGTTAACCTCCCGAGAACCAGAAACCGGCTGTCCCTCGGCGACTATCTCTTGACCTAGGTATCAGTAATAGTGAGCTAATATTACACCCGACAACTGAACTGGAGCGTACTCGCGGCGTCAACGGCGAGAAAGACCGTAAGGCCACGGTGGAATACCGATTTAGAAGGGAGAATCCTTTCCTACGGCCGCGCGAAGCCGAGGTTTTCGCGGAGCGTGCCCTCGGTGTAGTCCTGGCGGAATAGTCCGCGGCGCTGGAGTTCAGGGACGACCAGGTTGACGAAGTCTTGATACGTGCCGGGCATGTGGGTGGCGGCCAGCACAAAACCGTCGCAGGCTCCAGCCTGGAACCAGGACTCCATCTGGTCGGCAACCTGGACTGGTGTGCCCGTGAAAAGGGGCAGTTCACGAAGGGTGCCCCGGCCAGACCATTTGATAAAGTCATTGACGCTGGGGTTCTTGTTGCCGCTCAGTTCCACCACCCGGTCCAGGAACCCTCTAAGCCCGGTCATAGAGGCCAGTGTGTCGTCGGACAACGGCTCATCCACCGGATGTTGGGAAAAATCGTAGTTAAAGACCTCTGAAAGCAGCGTCAGCGAGTCCACCTGGTTGGCCAGGCTCTCAATCAGCTCCAGTTTTTGTTGCGCCTTTTCTGAAGTCTCGTCCACCACCACGTACACCGCTGGGGCCACCTTCACCGAGTCTGGGTCTCGGCCCGCCGACAGGGCCCGCAGGCGCAGATCGTCGCGGTACGCCTTGCACGCTTCGGGAGTCGGGTAAATAACGAAGAGCAACTCGCCCCAACGGGCCGCGAACTGCCGGCCCCGCTCCGACTGACCAGCTTGGATCAGCAAGGGATACCCCTGGGGAGGCCGGGGCACGGTCAACGGACCCCTCACGTGGAACCACTCACCTGAATGGTCGATTCGGTGGACCTTGTCCGGGTCAGCGAACCTTTCTGACTGTTTGTCCAACAGCACCGCACCGTCCTCCCAAGAATCCCACAGTTCGCAGGCAGTTTGCATGAACTCGTCGGCCACATCGTAGCGGCCGTCGTGCTCCAGGTGCTGTTGCAATCCAAAATTCTGGGCCTCGGAATCATTCAGCGAGGTCACCACGTTCCAAGCGACCCGCCCATGGGTAAAGTGGTCCAACGAGGCGAATAACCGGGCCACGTGGAAGGGTGAGAAGTAGGTTGTCGAGTAGGTGGCGCCCAGCCCCAGATTCTTGGTCGCCAGGCCCATGGCGGTGATGATGGGGACCAGATCCAGTTTGACCACCCGGACACCATTCCGGACCGCCTCATCGAAGGAGTCTCCATAACGGCTGGGCATAGCCAGACGGTCATCGATGAAAGCCATGTGGAACTTGCCCTGTTCCAGTGTGGCCGCGATTTCCTGGTAGAACCCTAGGTCCATAAACCTCGGGTCGGTGTCAGGATGCCGCCAGGAAGCAGTGTAATTTGAGCAGTTGGAGGCCTGCAAGAAGCCCACCAGAATCATCTGCTGGTCATGGCGATCGGGCATTTGGTGTTGTCCTCCCGGGAAGCGGTATCATCGGATCAGAAACCCTTATCCGGTGAGCACCGGCCCGGTTTGGCCCGTTCCAGGAATTTCCGCCCGTGGCAATTAGCATACATGATGGAAGTAATGACCTTGGAGCCCGCCAAGATGGAACCGGTCAACCCTCCAGCCCCCGAATAACACAAACATTGATCTAGCGGTGGTGAGGCCATGATTAACCACCGTAAAGGCCTGCCTCTGCTGAGGCAAGATTGACTGCCGGATTGATTGCTTCCTATAATGAGGCGCCCCAATGCGATAACCGGGCAAGTCCTATGCTTATTGGCTCTCCGGCGCCAGGACGCCGGAACGGGACTGAGAATCACCCAGGGAGGAACAACCCATGGTTCAACAACAAGCGGCACTACTCAAGCCAGAGACGTTGATCGAAGAGTTCCAGAAGAACGGCGTGACCCATATTGTTACGATTCCCGATAGTGAAACCAACTATCTATACGAGTTGATGAAAGATCAGCCGTGGCTCGACGTTGTCCCCACATCCCGTGAGGGCGAGACCTTCGCCATAGCTCTTGGGCTGATCGTCGGCGGAAAAGTTCCGGTCTGCGTTATCCAAAACACCGGTATGATGGAGTCCGGCGACTCGATCCGCGGCATGTCCATCGATTCGGGATTCCCCTTGGTTATGTTGATCGGTTACCGCGGTTGGAACCGGCACGGCGTTATCACCGACTCGGCCGCCCGGTACACCGAGACATTCCTCAATGCCATGGGTATCAATTACTACCTTCTTGAGACCGATGAAGACGCCCCACGGATAACGGTCGCCTTTGAAGAAGCTAGAAAGAACAGTCGTCCGGTTGCCGTGTTGGTCGGCGACGAATACCACGGCTTCAACCGGGTCTAGTATTTAAACATACGGCCATCGCGAAGCCAACCAGAGATTTGATTCAGATAGGGACCGCACTGGAGGTGCAATATGTTCGATTCAGCAGACATGTTCCGGGCGTTTCAGCCGCACCGGGAAAAAGCAATCGTCTTGGTGACCGGCACTTCGGGCCGTGACTGGAGCGATGTATCTACCGACAAAAACCGCGATCTAAGTCTTCAGGGCGCCATGGGCCAGACCAACTCAGCGTGCCTGGGATTCGCGCTCTCCCAGCCCAACGAAAAAGTGGTGCTGTTCGACTCGGAAGGCTCACTGCAGATGAACATGGGCGTTCTGGCGACGGTCGCCGGGAAGAAGCCGAAGAATTTCTTCCACTTTCTGATGGACAACGAATGCTACGCCACCACGGGCGGGCAGCCGGTGCCAAACGCCACTGAGATCAACTATGCCGGCATGGCGAAGGAAGCAGGTTATGCCGCGACCTTCGAGTTTGACAACCTGGAAGAATTCACCAACAGCATCGAACAGATCATGAAGGAAGAGGGCCCAGTCTTCGTCGCAATGAAGATGATTCCCAAAATCGAGAACGAACCGATCGGCCGCCGGGAGCGGAGGCCTCAACGTTCGAGGGGCGAAACCATCAAGGATTTGCAGGCGGAATTGGGCATCTCCGTAGCCTAAATGTATGCCTGGGATCTGTGAACAATGGGACTTCGGATCTCTAGGATACGGTCCCACCATTTATGTTGACGACTGGCTGGATAGGTAATATGATGCGCATGTGGTTTTGGTGTGCCGCAGGGCATACCAGCCAGGTTGTTGCGAATTCCAGCAGAAGGCTCCGTATTCCGGTAGACAAAACGGCGCCGATAGCAGGGAACAGCCGCAGGGCATACACCGTGTATTCTACGAAACCGTTAATTAGGGAGGAAACAATTGTCTGAGCAAGATATTTCGTCAATCGCCCACCTGATGCGCAGGGCCGGATTCGGCGCCCCGCTGGAAGAACTGCAAGCCAGGGCAGCTAAGGGATACGACGCGACCGTCGATGAACTACTAGACCCCCAGTCCCAGCAACCGATGGAGCGCGACATTATGATGCGCTACAAAACGGAGTGGGTCTCGCAGGCCGGTCTGGAAGGGCAACAAGAAGAATGGGCCTACCGGATGATCAACACCAAGCGCCCGCTTCAAGAAAAGATTGCCCTGTTCTGGCACGGCATTTTCCCCACGGGCCATGCCAAGTGCGAATACCCCAAGCAACAGATGATGGAATTGGACATGTTCCGGACCGTTGGAATGGGCAGTTTCCGTGACTTGCTCATGGGATTATCCAAAGATCCGGCCATGGTCTTCTACTTGGACAATTGCATGAGCCACAAGGGCGCCATCAACGAGAACTGGGGCCGGGAACTCCTGGAACTATTCTCCTTGGGCGTCGGAATGGATGGCGACTTCAATTACAGTGAAGACGACGTCAAAGAAGCGGCCCGCGCCTTCACGGGCTGGACCGTGACCAACTCCGTCCCCCGCTATCCCTATGGCAAGTACGAAGCCAAGTTCATATTCGACCCTAACGACCACGACGCCGATGATAAGACTTTCCTAGGCGAGACCGGTAACTTCAACGGCGAAGACATTGTTGACATCATAGTCAAGCAGCCTGCCACCGCCCGGTTCATCGCGCGGCACCTCTACAACTTCTTCGTCGCCGACGAGCCTCAGGTACCGGCCTGGAAGGACACCCCGCCCAGAGACTTGGAGGCGATAAAGGAACTGGAAGACGAGTACTTCCGCTCCAACTATGACATTACGTCGATGTTGCGAGTGCTCTTCAAGTCGGACTTCTTTAAAAACTCCACATTCGCCAAGGTCAAAAGCCCGGCCGAGACCGTGGCCGGTACCATGCGCTTGGTGGGAGACTTTAAATTCCCCAAGCCCGGTATAGATTCGATGGTCTTGAACATACGCTACATGGGACAGGACTTGCTGAACCCGCCCACGGTGGAGGGTTGGCATACCGGGCGTGAGTGGATCGACTCTGGGACGCTGGTGGAACGGATCAACTTTACCGCCGATAACGTGGGTAATATCAACCACCCCGGCGTGAAAAACATGATTAGCCGAATCGGTAGCGTCGGGTCTGTTTTGACGGCTGACCAGTTGGTTGACGGTTGTCTGGAGAACCTGGGTGGTTACCAGTTGGCCGATGAGACCCGGAAACAACTTTTGGAGTTGGCCGTAAGCGAAGGCGAGATTCGCAGCGACTCGGAGGCCTTCCCTCTGCAAGTGGCTACCATGTTACAGTCGATCGTCGCCACCACCGAGTATCTGTTCGCCTAAACCGGGCGCTGGATTGCCCAGATAATCCGAGAATTGCGCTGCCTTGGCCGCAGACAAAGCGGCCAGGCGGCCTCGGAAACCAATCCGAGAAGTTAGTTGGAGATCTAACAATGACATCGACGAAGAAAGACCCAGTATTGGTGGTCCTTCAATTGGCTGGCGGTAATGACGCGTTAAACACGGTCATCCCCTACAGCAACCCTCTGTACTTCGACAACCGGCCCAACGTCCGGATTCCCGAAGGCGAGGTCTTACAAATCAACGACGAAATAGGCTTTAACCCCAACATGGGACCGATCAAGAGGCTATATGACGAAGGTCATGTGGCGGTGATACAGGGCGTCGGGTATCCGACGGCCAGCCGGTCCCACTTCCGGTCCATGGACATCTGGCACACCTGTGAGCCCAACAAGGTGGGTGACGAAGGTTGGCTGGGCCGGGTTGTACGCGACATTGACCCCAACCAGGAAAACGTCCTCACCGCCGTAAACTTTGGCCGGGGCCTGCCGAGATCAATGGTAGCGCCCGGAGTGCCGGTCGCCTCCGTGGGCAACCTGGAAACTTACGGCGTTTTGACTGGAATAGATGATGTGGACCAGCGGCTCAAGGCGCTGGACGTCTTCTCCAAGGTCTACACTCCGATGATCGGCCAAGGCCCAGTGTTGGACTATCTGGCCCAGACCGGACTGGACGCACTGAAAGGAGCCGACATCTTGAGCACTGCGCCTGAGATGTACTCCTCAACCGTTGAATACGGCAACGACGACGTCGCCCAGTACATGAGGAACATCGTGCAGACCCACCTGGCGGGGTTTGGCACCAGGGTTCTGTATACCACCGCCCCATACAACAGCTTCGACACCCATGCTGGAGAGTTGGCCAACCACACCACGCTTTGGCGGGAGACCAGCAACGCCATCGCCGACTTCTACGACGATTTGCAGGAGCACAACGCCGGAGAAAATGTAATGCTCCTAGTGTTCACCGAATTCGGCCGCCGCGTCCATGACAACGGGTCCGGCACCGACCACGGCGCGGGAGGACATGCCTTCATCATCGGCGAAAACGTGAAGGGCGGCCTCTACGGGGAGTATCCCTCACTGGACGCCGACAAGCTCAACGAGGGCGACCTGCAATTCAATAACGACTTCCGCGGCCTATATTCCACCATCTTGGAGAAGTGGATGGGCCTGGACGCCAAGCCTATCGTAAACGGCACGTTCGAGCAGATGGACTTTATTTAGGTCCAGCGCTCAAGAAATCAAACAAGTTCGGTGAGGGAAATATGACAACTGAGATTTCGCACGTAAATGTGCAATATAGTAAAACTATTGGCCGTGGCGAGCAATTCGGGCCTGGTTTCACTAACCCGATCTTTGTAGCCCGTGGGAAAGATGACGTAATGTACGTCCTCTGCCGCGCTTCGGAGTACCGGCCGGAGGGGACCCGCATCACCGTCTGCACCACGGACGACGAGTATATCTCTGCCTTCGCCCGCGGCGTCGCTCAGCAAGGGCCCCACGAGTATAATTTTGGAGACGGCTCCTTGGTGTGGCCCACCAGTATCGCCCTGGACAGCGAAGAGAATGTGTTCGTCCCTGATGAATGGCTGAACCGCATCTCCAAGTTCTCCAAGGACGGCGAGTACCTGGGCAAATGGGAAGAACGGGCCGGAACGGGGGATGGCGAGCTTGACCGGCCTTCGGGCATGGTCTTCGACGCCGATGACAACGCGTACATCGTGGACAGCGGCAATAACAGGGTCCAAAAGTTCACCAAAGACGGCAAGTTCCTGTCCAAGTGGGGCACTGCCGGTAGCGGCGACGGCGAATTCGACATGCCCTGGGGGATTGCCATCGACAGTCATGGTGATATATATGTCGCCGACTGGAGAAACGACAGGATCCAGAAATTTAGTCCCGACGGCCAATTCTTGATGAAGATTGGGTCCTCAGGCTCGGGAGAAGGCGAATTCAATCGGCCGACCGATGTTGCCGTCGATAAACATGGCATCATCTACGTAACCGACTGGATGAACGACCGCCTCCAAGTGTTCGATGCCGATGGCAATTTCGCGGCGTTGAAGACCGGAGACGCCACCGTATCCAAGTGGGGCCAGGACAAGTTGAACGCCAACCCCGAGATGTGGCCTGAGCGGGAACGAGCCCAGGGTCTGGAGCGCGAGAAGGACTTCTGGGGCCCAACGGGCGTGACTGTCGATGATGAAGGAAGAATCTTCGTTTCAGAGTCGGCCAGGAACCGTATCCAGGTATTTACGACCCAGTCGCCCACTTTCGCCGGTCCCCGCCTTTAGACCGGCCTCTTACGGTGGGGCGCACGTAGCCCATAACTAGCCTACGATAGGGCCTCGAATTTCGAGGCCCTATTTATCTCCAAATCTAACCGCTGGTGTGACGACGTGCCCATCAAAGTTGGCCGGACTCCATATCTAAGTTCCGAACCCATGTATTTCGACATGTTTAAGCGTGGAATCGAGGTCCTGGAACTGCCGCCCAACGAACTCACGCCAGCCATATCAGAAGGACGCCTGCAGGGTGGACTCATACCCTTGGTGGACACGTTCGGTTTGGATGACGGTCTGCGCATTCTGTCTGGCTTTTGCGTCGCCACCATATCCCAGGCGGTTAGCGTAAAGCTCCATTCCAAGATCCCGATCGAAGAACTGTCTGGCAGCAGCCTCGCCGTTCCCCAGGATGCGCCCACTGCCGTCAAGTTGCTTCAGGTATTGCTATCGCTGAAACACGGGATAAATCCGGAAGCCTACGTCACTGAGGACGAGCCTCACGATGCGCGCCTGCTGGTGGGGAACCTGGGACTGCGCCACCGCCGCGGAATGCGGGGGTTTCCCCATACCTACGACCTGGGAGAGGATTGGCATCAATGGACCAGCCTCCCGTTCGTATTCGCCAGGTGGGTCCTCCGGACCGATCTAGAGCGGCAGGATGCCTTGGTGATTGAAGACTCTCTGTACACCAGCCTTCAAGACTGGGCCGACGGTTTATTCCGCCTATCTGGGCCCAGCAATAGGGTTCCGATTCACCCACAAGAGATTTACCAATATACTCAGGGAATGCGGTACTACATCGGTGTGCCCGAAGAAAAATCCATAGTTGTTTTCAAAGAATACCTGACACAGCTGGGTGATAATTAGAGAAGCCTGACGGTTTCCTCCCTATCGTAGTCCCGCAACTCCTGAGGGACGGCAGCGTAGCGGCAGCTAAACTGCAAATACGATATATATCAACGAAGGATGCACCTCTCCCTTGGCCCGCGGTGCATGCCTAGTCGTTTTCCCGTCATCTGGGTCAGGCAGATAAGGAGCTCGTTCTAAAAGAGAATCTCGAGTGAGAAGATTCTTGCCGAACAGACTGGTCATCGTCGCTGGTGTCGCCACCATTGTTGTGCTGCTAGCCGCTTTGGGGACGGCGCTGTACGTCAAACTTAAGGTCGATCTGCACCATGCCAGTGCGCCGTTCATACAGGATGGGGTGGTCTACTATGGCGACGAGAACGGTCGTGTCTACGCCGTAGACGTTAAGAGGCGGCAAGAGATATGGAGATTCCAAACACAAGAGAGGTTCTTCTCCACACCTTCCGGCGTCCAAGGTGTCGTTTATTTCGGCAGCGGGGAGGGGGTCTTGTACGCAGTGGGTATGGACACCGGCGAAGAGTTATGGCGGTTTGCCACAGGCGATAGGATCTGGACTTCGCCAGCGATCAAGGACGGCGTGTTATTTTTCGGCAGCTTTGACGGAAGGTTCTATGCAGTTGAAGCTGGAACGGGTGTGGAGCGGTGGCGGTTTACTGCGGGGGACAGAATCTTCTCATGGCCTTCTCCGGTGTTTGCTTCGGAGGCATTGACGGCACTCTAAACGTGGTCGACTCCCAAACGGGCCAGACAGAGTGGGTGTTCAGGCCTGTCCGTTAAGTTCGGGTCGCGAAGTGGCAAGCGATCGGCCCGTGCTGATGTCAAAATGGGACCCATCATAGCCGGGCTCGCTTCGGGGCCTACGCGTTACCACGCTGGTCGAACTCGGCGCGGGCCGCGGGCAGCAACGTGGGGTCCAACAGCAAGTCGCAGGCCGTGAGCGTCAAGGCTTTGGCCACGTTGATGGCGGCGCTGAGGGCATGCTCCGAGGCGGCTGTCTCCGTCATCTCCCGGGAATGTGAGGGAACAGGCTGCTCACTCACGGCGTAGCGCAGTTCGTAGGCCGGCATGACCTGACTCACATTGCCGAAGTCCGTGGATGCGGCGCTGCCCTGCCTGCCGGGAAGCGGTTCGTCCAGATTTAGGCCGGCCAGCCCGGCGTTGTTCAGTAGCAGACCGGCAATCACGGCATTGGGCCGCACGTTCTCATAGAACGGGTAATACTCCTCCACCTCCAAGCGGCACCCGGTCATGGCGGCGGCGCCCTCGGCAGCCTTCAAGACCCGGCCCACAACTACGTCGCTCAGGTAGTCCCGGTCGCGGCAGCGGAGCATGAAGTTGGCGGCGGCGTATTCGGGCACGACGTTCGGAGCCCTACCGCCATCGGTGATGATACCGTGGATTCGTACGTCTTCCCTGAGGTGTTGTCTCAAGGCGTCGATTCCGGTGAATAGGTGAATAACGCCGTTCAGGGCGTTGATGCCCTCGTGGGGAGCGGCAGCGGCGTGGGCGGCCTTGCCGTGGAAGATATACCGGTACCCCACCATGGCCAGACTCCAGCTTTCGCCGATAGGTATGTCGGTGGGAATGACCGTCCGGTTGGACGATGGATGGGAAGATAGAATGGCGTCCACGCCGTCGAATACACCGGCCTTCAGCATTCGGATCTTGCCGCCGCCGCCCTCTTCCGCCGGGGTGCCGATAACCATCACCCGGCCGGGGAGGTTCTCCAGGTTGGCTTTCAGCCCCAGCCCGGCTCCAATGGCGGCCATTGCGATTAGATTGTGGCCGCAGCCATGGCCAATTTCGGGCAGGGCGTCGTATTCGGCCAGAACGGCAACGGTCGGGCCGTCTCCAGCGCCGCCAGGAAGCATGGCGGTAAAGGCGGTCTCCACGCCACCCACACCCAGCTCGACCTGAAACCCATGCTTCTGAAGGGTTCCCGACAGCAATTCAGCGGCGTGCTTCTCTTGGTAATTCAGCTCAGGATGGGCGTGGATGTCCAGGGAGACCTCTACCAGTTCGGAGCGTGCTTCCTCAATCGCCTGGGCGGTGGTTTCCGTTAGGGCATCCTTGGCTGGGGCGTTTTTGCTAGTCATGGCACCCTCAATTCTTGATAAATAGCGGCCGGTCTGACTTTAACTGCCAAGACTTTACGCCATTTTCGCTCTCGGCGCATCCCAGTCTGGGCGCGAGTACCAGATTCTTGCTAGAATCTATCCACCCTTGGGGAACCCCGGCAGTACACTATGCTTAAGGAATTTCAAATTGCCAGACAAATTGGGGTGGCGCGCCAACTGGGGAGTCATAGCGCCCTCAACCAACACCTCGGTCCAACCCGAGTTCGACGAGATGCGTCCCAGGGGTGTGACGAACCACATGTCTCGAATCTGGGTCCCGGATGAACCCCTGGCCAGCAACGACGACTTCAACAAGCTAATGGAAGCCATCCGCCTCGAGTGGGACAACGCCATCCTACGCGTCATGACCTGCAACCCCGATTACTTGGTGATGGGCATGTCGTCGGAGACTTTCTGGGGCGGGCTGACTCGGGCGATCGAACTACGGACCCACATGATGGAATTGACCGGCTTGCGTGTTGCCATGGGCTCCGACGCTTGTCAGGCAGCCCTGCGCTGCTATGGTGACATCAAGCGCATCGGCGTGCTCACCCCCTACTGGCCGGTGGCCGACGAAAACGTCAAGTTGTTCTTCGAGGATGTGGGCTTTGAAGTGGTGGCGATGAAAGGGCTGTGCTGCCCCGGTCCTGCCGCCATCGCCCAAACCACTGAGAAGGAGATGCTAGACGGCCTGTTGGAACTAAATGAATACGACGTTGAAGCCCTGGTCCAGGTCGGCACCAACTTGGGGATGGCCCGGCTGGCGGCCGAGGCGGAAAAATGGCTGAAGAAGCCGGTGATAGCTATCAACACCGCGACGTACTGGTACGCGATGAGAGACAACGGCATGGACGATGTCATCGACGGTTTCGGCACCCTGATGACCGATTTCCGGGAACTACCCAAGCTGTACTTCGACAAGGTGAACGAGCAGCCCCAGAACGCCTAGCAGATGAACCGCCCCGCCCTAACCTTCCCTCCTGGGAGGGGGAAGGGACCATTTTACCTAGAGATACAGCGCTAGGAGATACAGCACTAGAGCCGCGGTGAGGCATACAACGAGGAGTAAATCGATGCCGGTAGGCCAACTCAAGAAAACGCCCCGGACCAAGCTGGTCCGGAATCCCAAGCGGGCAGAATACGACCGGACCGTGGTCAACGAGATAATTGACGCGACGCCCCTCTGCCATGTTTCCTATATCATTGACGGCCGCCCCTACGTTACGCCTACTTTGCAGTGGCGCGAGGGCGAGATGATATATTGGCATGGTTCATCCGCCAGCCGGTTCCTCCGCCAGATAGTGGGCAAGGACGTGTGCCTGGCGGTCACCCACTTCGATGGGCTGGTGTTGGCCCGTTCGGCCTTTCACCATTCCATAAACTACCGCTCGGTCATGCTTTTTGGGGAAGCTGTCAAAATTGAGGACGCCCAGAAGGATGAGCTTCTACAGAGTTTCGTTGAAAACCTGATTCCAGGCCGCTGGGAGCAACTGAGGCCGATGACCGCTCAAGAGGCCAAGGCCACCACGGTGTTTTCCATGCCCATCGACGAGGGCTCGGCCAAGGTCCGCACGGGACCTCCGGTGGACGACGAGGAAGACTATTCGTTGCCCATCTGGGCGGGGGTCCTGCCCATCAGCCAGGTGTTACAGGTCCCGGTACCCGACCCCAAGAACTTAAAAGGTCTTGAAGTGCCAAGCCACATACGCGACTACAAATTGGGATAGCCGCCAATAGTAACTGATTCGACAGAAATGATAGGAGAGCAAAGATGGCAGACCAAATACGTCTAGGGATAATCGGCGCCAGCCCCACAGTGGGTTGGGCGCACCGCTCACACCTTCCGGCAATTGCGGCCAGCCCCGAGTTCGAGCTGACCGGAGTCTGCACCACCCGGATGGAGACTGCCGAAGAGGCCAAGAAGCAATTCGGAGCCAAGTTGGCTTTCGACGACTACAAGAAGATGCTGGCCCACCCGGACATCGATGCCGTCGCCGTTGTCCTGCGGGTGCCGGCCCATTATCAGATCACCAAAGATGCGCTGAACGCCGGAAAACACGTCTTCACTGAATGGCCGCTGGGCGCCACCATTGAGGAGGCAAAGGAACTGGCCGACCTGGCCAAGGCCAATGGCGTGCGGGCGGTGGTGGGCCTCCAATCCCGGGCGGCGCCGGCCATTCTCCATATGAAGGAATTGGTGGAGGACGGCTATGTAGGCGAGATCACTTCGTGCTCTATGCGGCTGATCAGGGGCGGCGTGCTGGAACGCCCTTCGGAACGCACCTGGCAGCGAGACGACGAATTGGGCGCGACCACCCTAACCATCGCCGCCGGACACTCCATAGACGCCCTCCGTTTCGTGGCCGGAGAGTTCAAAGAGGTCACCTCGATTGTGTCGACTCAAGTTCCCCAATGGCTGGAGACCGACACCCAGCAGATGCTGGACGTAACCGCCCCAGACAACATTCTAGTCAGCGGGCGGCTGGCTAACGGGGCAGTGGTCTCAGCGCATGTCGCCAGCAATCCCTGGGCCGGCAGCGGCTACCGGATGGAAATCTACGGCCGAAAGGGGACTTTGGTGGTGACCTCTGAGGATTCCCCCCAGTTGGGCGACGTTCTCCTCCAGGGGGCCCAGGGCAGCGACAACCTGGAAGAAATCAAGGTTCCAGATAAGCACACCAATGTCTTGGAAGGCATGCCCAAGGGTCCGCCTCACAATGTCGGCCAGTTGTACTACCTGTTCGGCGAGGCCATCAACGGCCAGAAGTCGAGCTACCCCGATTTCGATACCGCCGTAGAGCTACACCGGCTGATCGATTCCATCAGGCAGGCGTCCGACGAGGGCCGGGCGGTCGGCGCCGCAGGCTGATCACCAGGACTCTGTCTCGCAGCTAGATCGGCAGCAACGGCTCGGTAACATTTTCCGGTAGTTCGGCCTCGAATGCATTCAGGAAGAAAGAGGTCTGGGCGTAGTGGCCCATCAGCGCTGTCAGCTCCACCAGATGCTGCGCGCCGAACTGCTTCAGCGCCGCGTCGAAGGTCGCCTTGGTGACCTTGTGGGTTTTGTAAAACTCATTACCGTAATTGACGATGGCCTCTTCGTCTGCGGCCATGTCCGGCAGCGGGCGGCGGTCTCGTATGGCGTCCACCAAAACGTCGGCGACTCCTTCTTTGCGTGCCGCGGGAGCATGGGCGTTCCAAACGTACTGGCAGTCCATGGCCCTGGCCGCGGTCAGGATCGCCAACTCTTGAATGCGCTTGGGGAACTTGGTCTCGTACCGCAGGTAGCTGGTCAAGTGATTGCGGCGCTTGGCCATCTCCGGGCTGTTAATGGTGAATGAACCGGGACCTCCGGTGATGGACCCCCCAACGGGAGCGGTAACCTCGGCGAAGGCTTCGCGGTATTCATCAGGAACCATGTCGGCAGATACGATCGGTAGGCGTGCCATTTCTCTCCTCCGGACTCAGGGCGGTATTTGGAACATCTGGCGGAGAGTCTACCACTACTTGGGCCGCCTCAGAAACCCTGCGCCCGCAGGCTGGGCTCGAGCGCTCCAGTCGTTGGGCGACCGTCCGGCGTTTTTTTAACGTGTGCTGCCTTTGAGGGCGACACCGTTTCCAGAATCATCGATGAAGTCGGTGAATCGCCCGACTCCTTGATCGCCATGACCAACCACGGGCGCTCGGGACCGGCCAGGTGGACCATGGGCAGCGTTACGGACAGGGTCGTGCGCCATTCCGGAGACCCGGTGCTGGTGGTCAGGACCGATTAATCTCTCTGCCGGAATCGGCGTAGTAGAAAATCAGGTAATAACACCCTCTGCGGCCAGTTCCGTCAAGCGATTGTTGTCCAGACCCAGCACGCCACGGTAGATTTCTTCGTTGTGTTCACCGTATGCCGGGATCGGGCCTGCGGTGGTTGGGGTCTTGGAAAACTTGATGATGGTGGGGCCAGGGACTAGTATTTTTTTGCCCTCAGGCAGTTCCTCCTCCATCATCACCTCCCGCTCCCAGAGGTGCTTGTCGGCCAACACTTCGGGGATGCTCATAGCCCGGCCCACGGGGATATCGGCCTCGACCAGGGCATCTTCAACCTCTTTCACCGAACGCTCCTCACACCACAGGTGCAATAACTCCATCCGTATCTCGGCTTTGTCGGTGGCGAACATTGGTGCAGCAAACTCTGGGTCGTCGGACAGGTCGCCGTAGCCCATGACCTTCAGCATGCGTTCCCACATCCCGGCCCGGGCCGCTCCGGTGGAGATGTACCCGTCGCTACACTTGATGAATGAGCCGGCGCGGGTAAAGTCGTTGGTGCCTGTTTCATGGCACATGGCCAGGGCCACTTCTTCCAGAGTTATTCCGCCGTCCAACATCGACACCTCCAGCCACTGGCCCTCGCCGGTGCGGTCTCGGTGCCTGAGCGCACCCAGGATGCCGATGGTGGCGTGCAGAGCGGCCGTCCGGTCCATGATCGGTCCCTCCGCCATCACGGGTTGGTCGAAGCCGCGGCCGGTCTGGTGGCCGATGCCGCTCATGGCCTGGATTATGGGATCGAAGCATTGCCGGTCCCGGTAGGGTCCGTACTGGCCAAAGCCGGAGACCGAAGCCAGGATTATGCCGGGATTTATCTGGCTCATCTTTTCGTAACTGAACCCCATGCGGTCCATGGTCCCAGGCCGGAAATTCTCCAACACCACGTCGGAGACCTCCAACAGCTTGAAGAACAACTTTTTGCCCTCCGGGTGGCGGGTGTTGAGGGTGACACTTTTCTTGCCCCGGTTATAGGCGGCGAACTGGACACTCATCTCACCCACGAAGGGGCCCGAATTCCGGAGGTCGCTGGATTTGCTCCACTCCAGTTTGATAACTTCGGCGCCCAGGTCTCTCAGAATCATGCCGCCTCGGGGCGCAGCCTGCCAACGGGCCAATTCCAGGACACGCACGCCATCCAGCACGCTGGTGGGTTGGGTCGGTGGCATGGGTCAACTCCTGCCGTAGCTGGTTGTATCTGGTTATCGAAAGACCGACAGAGTATAACTCGAATCCGCGGGGCGGGAAATGAGGCGTCATCGCATGGAAGAAGGAGGCAGAGGCATGCAGGAGCCCGGCAATAAAAGGAAGAGGCCCTAGTCTGCAGGAGCAAGGGCCTCTTTCCGCTGCCCCCAAGATGAAAAGGCGGCTAGCCCAGTAATCGGGCTTTCATGCGCAGAGTTCGGGGACTGCTAGGTCAATCCCGCTACGCCGCGGCCCCAACCGGTAGGTATGACACCTGGTACGTCGGCGATTATCATCGCAATGCTCAATACCCGGTGCCGTCTTGGATGTTGCTAACTAGCCCGCTTCATCTCGGTGGTATTCTCGAGCATACCAAGGTGGCCACTAACTTCAATAGGCATAGTTCTAACCTCCAGCGAGATCCGTGCCCGTGAAGCATCTGTCCGTGCCTGTCCGATAAGTCTGATTGCGCCAAAACTCACACCTCTTCCACTCCTCAACAGATCAGCCGGACCTCGCGGCCGATATCCGGGCAAAGGTCAGATGGGGCCTGCGTCTCAACCGAGGCGGCGCAGGGCAAAAAATTGCCATCACCGCGGCCCTTTGTGAAGGACTGCAGTGATGGCTCGATTTACGGCTTGGTTATTTTGGCGGGGACTTAGAGGCGCTCTATCACCGTGGTGATTCCCATGCCGGCGCCGATGCACTGGGTGGCCAGGCCATACTTCGAGTTGGAGCGGCGCAACTCGTGGGCCAGGGAGAGGACCAACCGCCCTCCGGTGGCGCCCAGAGGATGGCCGATGGCCAAGGCTCCTCCATTGACGTTGAGCTTCTCCATGGGTATGCCCAACTCCCGGGCGCTGGGAATGATCTGGGCGGCGAAGGCCTCATTGAACTCGACCCGGTCGATCTGGTCCATGGTGAGTCCGGCGTACTTCATCGCCTTGTTGGTGGCGGGCACCGGACCCAAACCCATCAACTGCGGCTTCACCCCAGCAACGCCGAACCCGATGATCCGGGCCAGCGGCTCCAACCCAAGAGCGAGGGCCTTCTCCTCGCTCATCACCAAGATGGCGCTGACGCCGTCGTTGGTGGGCGACGAATTTCCTGGGGTGATTACGATCTCGCTGCCGCCGTAGCTGACCACGCCGGGAATCGGGTTGAGGTTCATCAAGGCCTCGAAGTTGGTCCCCGGACGGATGCACTCGTCCTGGTCAAAGGTGATGGTTTCGCCCCGTTCGTCGGGCAGCCAATTGCCTTTGTCGTCAAACACTGGTTGTTCAACTTCAAGGGGCACGATCTCGTCCCTGAACCGTCCTGCCTCATAGGCCTCGGCCGCTTTCCGGTGGCTGGGCACTGCGTACTCGTCCAGGTCCGCGCGGGACAGCCCGTAGACTTCGGCGACGTTTTGGGCCGTCTGCAGCATGGATACCTTGGCGGGCGAATCCAGGATGAAATCGGGGAAGGGCACCGAGAAATTGTCGTAGTGGTCCGCCGGCATGTCCCGCTGCTCTTTGGTAAATTCTAAAGGCGTGGGCTCAGTGACCCTGGTGAAGGGCCCCTCGCCGCCGGGGATGGTGCGCGCCATACGCTCGGCGCCCAGGGCGATCCCGCAATCGGTGGCGCCGATCATGATGGACTGAGCGACCCTGTGGAGGGTCTCCATGCTGGAACCGCACTGGCGGTTGGAATTGAACGTGGACACCTCTGGCGGAAGACCGGACATGCGGGCTACCCGGCCCATGTCCACAAACTCGGCATTGCCCAGCACGTTGCCCAGACCCACGTCGTCGATCATGCGGTCTTCGACTTTGGGATTCCGGTCCAACAGGTGTCTGATCACCATGCCGCCAACTTCGTCCAGTCTCGTGGCGACCAGTTTGCCCCGGCTGGCCCGGCCGAAAGGCGAACGTACACCATCGACGATTACTGCATTTCGGAGTTCCATAACTTACCTCACAGTCGAGTTCAGAGTGCGGTCGGCAATCTTGTTTAAAGGGATCTGATATTGCTAACAGCGTATCACAGGGGAGGGTTGGCGTGGCCAGTCTGAGTGATTACAATGCGTGCCTGGCTAGTTATCGGATTAATTATTGGAGTTAACTATGACAACGTTGAATGAACGGTACCAGAAAGGCATTGAAACGCGCACCAAATTCGGTGGCGGCACGCTAACTGGCGGCTCCGCCCCAGTCGCTTGGGAAGTGGCCCCGGACCTGAACCGCATCGCCGGGGAATTCTTGTTCGGCAGCATCTGGCACCGGCCCGCCTTAAAGGACGTGCAGCGGGAGATGGTTACCCTCACATGTTTGACCGTGCTGAAGCGCGACAATCAAGTGAGGAGACATCTGGGCAATGCCCTCAATCTGGGCCTGACACCCGTCCAGATCGTCGAAGTGTTGATGCATTCGTCTTTCTACAGCGGGGTTCCGGCGACACTGGACGCCTTGACCATCGCCCATGAGGTATTCCAAGAGAAGGGTGTCGACTACACACCCCAGGAAGTTTTCGACTCTTCGGAGACGCCCGAAGACCTATATGACCGCGGCGTGGCCCGGCGCGTCGAATATATGGGCCCACCGGCGGGCGGCGGACAGGGTCCGGTGACCCAGGCGGAACGGGAGTTTAACCGGCTGAC
Organism: SAR202 cluster bacterium Io17-Chloro-G6; assembly: GCA_002816585.1. The sequence goes on from MUCT01000001.1 coordinate 22,891, forward strand.
CACGGAGTACTATTGGGGGTCGGTTTGGAACAGGCCGGGGCTGGACCTGCCAAGCCGCTCCATCTGTACCATGGCGGCGCTGACGGCCCTGGGTCGGCAAGCCCAGTTGGCCGGCCACATCAAAGGGGCGCTGAACGTGGGCCTGTCCCAGGAAGAGATCGTGGAGGTATTCATCCACGCCACCTTTTACTGCGGCCTGCCCTTCGTTCGTTCAGCCATCGACTTGGCTAACGAGATCTTCCGCAGCAACTAGCTGACTGCAGTCACATTTCGGATTACTCCGGGTCTTTAAGATGGGGGAACATGGCCAGTGGCGTGGCGGCAAGGGGGCCGGCGTCGACTTTCACCCGATATCGGAATCTTGGCAAGTCCCTGTTTGTTGACCGACGAGCGGGTTACGATTCAAAATATCCCATCTTCAGAAACGCAACCTTATCGCTGGTCACTTCAATACGCTAGGAGGCAATCATGGCGATTGTCAGAGTAGCGCATCGTCCGAATCTATCGCCAGAGAGAGCGATGTATGCCTTTAACAGAAATTTCCATCGCGAGTACAAAATATACAAATCGGGGGTATTGATGAGAGATTTCGTTGTAAAGAAGAACGCCTGGACCGGGGTGGGGGTAAAGCTGAAACAGGAAGACAACGGCACGTCATTTGTGTTCACTGCGATGATGCCAAGCATCATCTTGAATATATTATTCGGCGGAGTAATAGCATTTTTATTCCTGCGCCCAAGCTGGAGGGCAATGGAAAGAGACGTGGGAGCATTCATCGAAAGCGCTGCTGACTTCAAGTAGAAACCGCCTGGGTCTGCATCCACGCCACGTTCTAATGCGGCCTATCCTGCGTCCGCTAGGCCATCGACCCGGCCAACGAGACCTTCCGCAGCAACTAGCTGACCGCCGTCACCTTCCAGATTACTCCGGGTCTTTAAGATGGGGGTACATTGCCAGGGGCGTGGCGGCGAGAAGCCCGGCATCCACGGGGAGGGTGACGCCCGAAATCCAGCGGGCCTCGTCGGACGCCAGGAACACAATGGCCCAGGCCACGTCCCAGGCGGTGCCATCGAAGCCCAGTGGGCCAGCACGGCGGCGCAGGTTCAGCATTTCGTCGGAGGAGTGCCGGGCGACCATGGGGCTGTAGACGTGGCCGGGGGCGATGCAGTTGACCCGGATGTTGTCCCGGCCGTAGTGAACGGCCATGGAGTTGCTGAGGCCCAGGATTCCGCCCTTGGAGGCCGCATAGGGATGACTGGGCCGGCCACCGCCAGCCCGCAGACCCACGATGGAAGACAGGTTAACGATGGAGCCGCCGCCGTCCTTGATCATCTCCGGGATGGCAAACTTGCTGGTGAGCATTACGCTCTTCAGATTGACATCGATCACTGTGTCCCAGAAGTCCTCTTCGACTTCGGTGACCGAGCCGGGTCCGCTGATGCCCACGTTGTTTACCAGGACATTCAGCTTCCCATAGGCGTGTATTGCGGCTTCCGTCATTTCCTGGCAGGAATCGATGTTGGTGACGTCCCCAACGAAGATTGTGGCGTCGCCGCCTTCTTCTTTGATCTGAGCCAGCGTGATCTCGGCGTTCTTCTCGTCCCGGTCCACCAACAACACTTTGGCCCCTTGACGGGTGAACAGTAAGGATATGGCCTGGCCGATGCCTACGAAATCGCCGCTGCCGGTTGCTCCGGCGCCGGTCACGATTGCGACCTTCCCCTCTAGTCTTGTGCCTCTTGTCGTCATGGGACCTCCAGAATTCTGTGTGGTTGCACTTGTCCGGGGTGCAGTATATTACATCACTGGCCCATCGATGGAACGCCCTAACGATCCATCGCCAGTTAAACGGCCCCTTATCTTCATGTAATCGAGCAATCTACGCACAAACAGTTGACAATGTGAGTTCGGTTATGCTATGGTGCCAGGCAAGTCCTCAAGAAATGGGGGCTTATTTTTTGCCCACTAATTTTCTCCCCTCGATAGACAGGTGATTCCGGCTACCTTCCCGAACACCGGATTCCCTGGTTCCTAGATTTAACGTCCTCTAAAGCAGCATATGATTATGTGCGAGATTCCTGGATTCCAGGATTCGCTGGGATGACGAAAGGAGTCCAGCCAATTTTCAAAGGCAGAACCCCCCTTCATGTGCTGTTGATGTCCTTTGGCCAATCATCCTCACGTGGGTGCAACACTCTGCGAGGTCGCGGATGACTCATGTTTAATGTTATTCGCCCTCGACAGGATAGTGATCAGTCCTCCCATTCCGCCAAGCGCTGCTCCAGTTCGGTCTGAGTCCGGGAGTGTTCTTCGGCCAAGCGCGTCATCTCGTCTAGGTCTTGGCCTAATGTTGCTTGCTGCAATCGCATTTCAAGCTCGCTCAAGCCGTCCTCCAGGTCCATGATGACTTTTTCCATGTCGATCACGGGCGCCGCCGGGTTGCGGCGTTTGGGGTCTGGAAGCTTGGTGGACTTGGGGCGTGGGGCTGGCTTGGCAAATTCTTGGACCCTGACTGCCGCTTCAATTTCGACTTGCCGTTGAGACTCGGTCCACTCCTCGAACGTGCCGGGGAATTGGGTGATCTTTCCCTCCGCCGTAACCAACAGGGTTTCGGCAAGCAGTGACACCAGGTGGCGGTCATGGGACACCAGCAAAATTGTGCCGGAATATCCCATCAGCACCTGCTCCAAGGCCTCCCTGCTGGGGATATCGAAATGAGTAGTGGGCTCGTCCAACACCAGCAGATTGGGCTCCTGAATCAGCAACCGCGCCAACGCCAGCCGACTCCTCTCGCCGCCGCTGCAGGCGCCCACTTCCCGGAACACGTCGTCGCCCTGGAACAGGAACCTCGCCAGGTAAGACCTGGCTTCCTCAAAGGGCATATTCTTGATCTCCAGGAATGAGTCCAAAACAGTGTGCTCGTCCACCAGCGCATCCAGCCCTTGAGTGTAATAGCCCAGCTTGACGCTTTGCCCCAGGACGGATGAGCCATCCAAGGGCGGGACCAGCCCAAGAATGGTCCTGATGAAGGTGGTCTTGCCGGTGCCATTGTCTCCAATCATTGCCGTGCGGGAGCCGCGTGCTAGTTCCAGATCAGGTACTTGCAGCAGTTCAGTCGGCCCGTCGCCATCTGTATACCCTACTTTCAACCCGCTGGTGCGCAACACCACCTGCCCCGTCCGGGTGGCTGCGGCCGTGGACAGCGATACAGACCGGTCGGAATCAGGCCGGTCGATGCGCTCCAATCGCCCCAGGCGGGTCTCCCGTCCCTTGGCCTCCCTGGACCGCTGTCCGGCCCGGTAGCGGTCGATGAAGGCCTGTTCTTTGGCGATGAATTCCTGCTGGGCTTCGTATTCCTTGGCTTGCCGCAAGTCGCGTTCGGCTTTCAAGACCCGGTACTTGGAAAAATTGCCGGGGAAGGTGTTCAGGCGGCCGTGGTCCAACTCCCAGATCTGGGTGGCCATATGGTCCAGGAAGTAACGGTCGTGGGAGACCACCACCACCGCAGAACCAAGGTGGGTCAGATAGCTCTCCAGCCAGGTGACTCCCTTGAGGTCAAGGTAGTTTGTGGGCTCGTCCAACACCAGCAGGTCAGGGCTGCCCAACAGCGCCTTTGCCAGGGCTGCCCGGGTGCGTTCGCCTCCGCTGGCCGTATACGCGGGAGAGTCCAGGGTCTCCGGTTTCAGGCCAAGGCCTTCCACCATCCGCTCTATGGACCTTTCGTAGGAATACCCGCCCAAGGCCTCGTACTGTTCCAAGAGGGCCGCGTAGCGCCAGCCAACTTCCTCGGCATCGACGGCCGGGGTATCAAGCTGGCTGGAGCTGAATTCCAGGGCATTTTCCAACGATCTGACTTGCTCGAAAGCCGTTAAAACCTCTTCCCTGAGAGTCCCCGTGAATGTCGACTGAGGACGCTGAGGGACGTAGCCGACCTGAATGTCTTTGGAGCGGGCTATTCTTCCTTCGTTGGGCAGTTGCTGTCCCACCAGCACTCTGAGAAGGGAAGTTTTGCCGCCGCCGTTGGGGCCGACTATGCCGATACGGGCTCGTTCATTGATATCCAGGTCAACGCCCGAAAATATGATATCGGCGCCATAGTGGACGGCTAGATCAGAGGTGGACACCAGAGGCATGAGGCAGTTGGATCTCCCCTAAGCGGACTAACAGTCGAATTTTACGGTCCGGATTTTACGGTCGTTGGACAGATGCTACCCTGAAGCATGTCAAATATCACTATAACCGAAGTCGCGGACCGTCGCAGGTCTATGCCCAATCCCGGCACGGGCCTTTACCGGCGAGCCCGAAAGGGCATTGTCGACTTCCGGCATATCGCATTTGTCTCGGGATTCTTTATGCACTGAATTTCATTTTGATGAAACAACTACGACATCGCCATAGATTGGTCGGATTCCTAAGTAGGATGCACCGGTTCTTGTATGTTCTCTCCAACGGCCGGTTTTTGTCACGGCGCGGCAACGCCCGTTTCCTTCTTCTAACCACAAGAGGGCGCAGGTCCAAACGAAAGAGGACCGTGCCATTGCTGTATGTTTCCCACAGCGGAGACCCGTCGGTGGTCGCGTCTTTTGGGGGACACCCAAGGGCTCCCGCCTGGCTGGTAAATATCCGCGATGACCCCAGGGTAACCGTGCAGGTCGGAGGCGTTCGCTGGGAAGGGGTAGCGAGGATAGCTATTGAAGAGGAGCGCCAAGAGCTTTGGCCCAGATTCGTCGAAATGTTCTCGGGCTACGAACGCTACCGCGACCGGACCACCCGGATATTCCCGATAGTCATCATCGCCCGGGTCGGAGATTGACCCCGTGGATCCGGCCGCTCAGGACTCATGTTCGCCAGCCGGTCTAGGATGTATACTGGACGAAGTTTCCACAAACCGAAAGCTGCACCTAGAAGTCATTTCAAAATCCTGTCCGAGCAGATCAGGATAAAAGCAATGAGGACAAAGGCGAAGTAGATATGGGCCGATCGCTCGTACCTGACAAC
>MUCT01000002.1 GCA_002816585.1 SAR202 cluster bacterium Io17-Chloro-G6
AAGGCGCCAGTTTCCTCTATTATCCTCATTTCCGGGTCAGCACGGGAAGGCATAACAAACCGATTTACTCACAAGCTCTGAGTGAAGCGAAGGGTCTGCCAAGGTCATGTTTGGAAGACTCTTCGTCGCTTCACTCCTCAGAATGACAGTTTTGAGGCATGCCCTCAGACATCGGACCCGTCGCTTTCTGGCACCGGAATCAGACCGGCTCCAGACAGGATCGTAGTGGTGCGTGTCGGAGCAAAAATAGGAATGAATCACAGCTCACCTTGCAATGCATCGTGAGTCGTCGGTATTCACCGGGCGAAAACTGCCACTTCAGCAATTCATGAAAACACCCCGCCATCGCAACATGCGGAATACCCGGTTTTCGACGCCCAATAACGATTCTTACGAGCCGGGCCACATTGAAGCACGCTTTGAAGCACGCTTTTTATATAATGGGTCATCACGATTCTTGGAGGGAACCAACCTGCCATGCGAACCAACACCACCAAAACCAAACTGGCGGAAGGCAACGTGGTCTATGGAGCGATCGTCAGCCGCTTTGCCCCCGACATTGTCGAGATTTTTGGGGCTATCGGCTATGACTTTGTGATGATTGACTGCGAACACGGTCCGATGGACCTGGACCAAGTCGAGCACATGGTCCGGGCAGCCGAGGTTTTCGGCATCACCCCCATCGCCCGGATTCCAAACCACTCTGATTCCACGATCCTGAGATTCTTGGACCGGGGTGTCCAGGGAATCATCGTGCCTCACATCAACACCCGAGAGGAAGCCGAGTCAGTGGCTCAGGCGGCGCGTTACTACCCTGAGGGTCATCGGGGTGTTGGGGGAGGGCGCGCCCATGACTACGGCGTAGGAGTTGCCAGGGACGAGTCTACCCGTTGGGTTAACTCCCAAATCTTGGTCATTCCCATGGTTGAGGAAACCGAGGCGGTAGATAACCTAGACGCGATTCTAGGTGTACCTGGACTGGACGTCCTTCACGTGGCCGCCGGCGACCTGGGGCAGAGCATGGGAAATCCAGGAGCTGCCGAGGTCCGAAGCCTGATGAGCCAAGTGATTCCCCGAATCAAAGGCTCAGGTAAACACGTGGGAGCAGGCGGCAACTCACCGTCCGACGCCGCCGGTGTAGCCGAGTTTATAAAACTTGGCGCGAATTTCATCACCGTATCTTCACAGGGCCTGCTGCGGCTGGCTGGAGAAGATTTCCGCCGCCGGGTGGAAGCCGCTTTGTAGCCTTTGGCAGATCTTCAGGCTGGCCTCGGTGTCCGTCGTCAGGCCGCGCCCCTTGACTGGAAAGGTACTCCCAATCCCTGAAATTCTTCTTGGGCCCAGCCAATTCCAACGCCAAGGATGAACCGTCCTCCGCTCAACTGATCGATGTTGGCGCAGGCCCTGGCTATCTCTAGGGGGTTGCGGTAGGGCACTATTAGCACGGTCGTGCCGATCTTGATGGCGCTCGTGACACCGGCTAGCCAGCCAAGCAATGAGATAGGCTCGAAGAAGGGAGCGGGGTAACGTGATTGCACATCTGGAGTGACGGCAATGTGGTCGGACGTCATGATTATGTGATAGCCCAGGGATTCTGATAGTTGTGCCCAGCGCTTTAACGGCCCGGGGCTCACGCCTGGCCCAAAGTTGATCAAGTTCACACCGACTTTCATGCCAATCTCCTATCAAATCCAACGGGCGTCTCGCGAATTATCTTATGATTGACCGGGCATGCCTACAATACCCCTGCCTATCAAAGCATGGGTGACTCCAGCCGGGGATTTCAGAGTAAGCGTGGAGGTGAGTTATGGTTGAAGGAACGAGGATGGGGAAGACTGGGCAAGATCAGCCGAATATTTTTGCCCGGCCCATCGGAACTGAAGCAGCGCTCACGGTGGTTGGCGCGGGACCGGGGCCGAGAGGACCATGGTCTATCGTGACCGGGATACCGAACTCCAACTCCGATATGCTTGGACCTCCTCCCCAATACCTGTCGGTGGCGGCTTGGGCTGCTTGAACTGTGGTCACGTTGGTAGGCGTGGCCCACCGAGGAAACATACCGCTGGAGGACATCGAGGTCGAATTTGAGGTGGAACCAATCAACCGTCCCAACGCCATCGGATTCGGTGTTAAGGAGTTGGTCACTTTGAAGGGTCGAATATCAGAGTCCGAGCGGGTCCGGCTTGTACGTGCATCTCAGTACTGCCCGGTCGGACAGGCGTTAACCAAAGGTTCCATGGAAGTTGAGGATGAAGTACGGTGGAGCACGGGAGAGACAATATCAGCCTCCCCAGCTCCGGAAGTGCTCCAACCGCTGGAGGGAGACCTCACGGCCATTCCGTTTGGATCAGTAATTGGCCGGTACCTACTCGACACCAAAGAGCATGACGAAACCGGCGCCATGGTACATGAAGGCCAGGCCAAGGTTTCCGTTAGATTGGAGAACCTGACTCGTTCGAGCCGTTGGACCTTGCTCGGGGGTCATAGCTCCGAGGGGTGGGTGCCGCCTCCCTTCCCGTTGGCCCATGGCGCCTGGGCTGCTTCGACCGTTTCTACCTTAAGCCAGTTGTTGCCCCAGTGTACTGAAGATGCCGGTGACCTCGGTGTCGAATTGTTCATGGCCGCCGCCGGCGGCGGTGTGGGTCAGTCCCAGGCGAATGCTGCTGAGGGTGTAGTGGGCCGCCGCCAGATATTGCGCCGGATAACCGTGCCTGGAACACCAAGCACGACCCCGCTAATAGCCGTTCAGGCGGCGCTTCAACGCGATCCAATATCGCTAACCTACCGAAACGGAGGCATCCTGTTGCATCATGAGGTTGTAGTAGCGTAGCGCTGTCGAAGCCACGGCATACAATTCGTCGGTGGCGCGAGAGAGATAGCGGAGCCTCATTTCGTATCGATCTAACGCTGTCCGACTGATAGAGTCACTAGGCCGCTACTGGGTTCAATTGGCTTGCCGGCGTTTCCGCAAGACTGACCGGCGAATCGACTTCGAACGGGCTTAACAATTCCAAGTCTTTTCCGATTTCCCTCAGGGCCGGCATAACTTCTTGTCCCAAAAGTCTGATGCAATCCATGGAATCATCATGGCCGACGTTGCCGTCGTTACCCCAAAGGGCGAGTATGGAAGGACGTGTCTCCTCTAGGATCGTGCGGAGGCTGGCGATCACCTGGTCCGGGGTGCCGGCAATTATGCTCTTATTCGCCAGCTGCTCTTCGAATGGGTCAGCCCCCCTTGCTATCTGTGATTCGGCCCGCCTTCTCCGGGACTCGGGAGAGCTATAGCCCGGCGGGCTAAACCAGACCGGATGTCCCAAGCCGGTGAACTCTCCGAGCATCCACATGAATTCGCGCCCGTTCCGCATCGCTTTTTCCTCGGTGTCGGCCACGTGGCACCGGATCAGATATCCTCGCTGTTCCGGGCCGGATTTGTAGCCAACCCGCTGGGCCGCTTGGTCGTAAATGTCCCAAATATCATTGGTTTGTTGAACGGTAGTGTTCAAGCAGATGTAAGGGTAACGGTGCTCGGCCGCCCAGGTAACTGTCTCGATGCTGGAGACGCCGGGTATCCAGATGCGCGGGTGGGGTTGTTGCATCGGCAAAGCCCAAGGGTTGACCACCCGGAATTGGTAGTGGTTGCCTTCCCAGCGGAAGGGACCGGGCTCTGACCAGATTTTGATTAACAGGTCGTGGGCTTCCTCGAACCGTTCCCGGTTGTATGCGGGATTGGTGTTGTTGGCGAACTGTTCAGAGCCTCCCCCTCTTACGAAGCCGGAAACCAGCCTTCCCTTGGAAATCATGTCGATCATCCCGATTTCTTCGGCTAGCTGTACCGGGTTTTCGGACACGGGCAATGGGTTCCCGAGGAGCACGATCTTCACTTTTTCGGTCATCGCGGCCAAGATGGACGCGTACATGTTGACCCTGGCTTGCATACAGAAAGGGGCGTTGTGGTGTTCGTTAAGCATGATGCCGTCCACGCCCACTTCCTCCGCGTAAATATATTCCTCGATACGCTCGTTATATAGACGGCTCCCTTCTGCAGGATCGAAATGCTGGTTGGAGAACATCAAAGCGCTGATGCCTCCCGCCTTCCTGGCCTCGTCTTCCGGGTAGGCCGACATCGGTTGTTCGGTGAAGTACATTAGATGCATTGCAGGACCGTCCTAATCAGTCGATTTTGGCGTTTGGATATAAGCTTGATAATGGCGCTCAAGAAATAAATTCGGAAACCAACTTGGCGAGCTCGGTGGGCTGTTCCACGTCGGCGCAGTGACCGCAATCTTGCAGCACCTCCAACCGGGAGTTCGGTAGAAGCTGCGCGTAACGCTGCGCACAGCTTTCCGGAACCACTTTATCGTCATTACCCCGAACCACCAACGTGGGCGTATCGACGCTCCCCAGCAAATGAGGCAGCGATTGATTGAACATGTAGGGTCTCCAAGCCAATCGGATGGCCATCTCCCGGTTCACCTCCCACGCTTCTCGCTGGTCTACCGTGGTTTCGCTGCCGTATAGCGCCTCGAACTTGGCTTGGTCACGAAAGCAGACCTTAGCGTACTCTTCGCCGGAGAGCAGGAATTGGTCAAGGATTTCACCGACCGGCGGTTGGATACCAACGGGGTTCACCAGCGCAATTCTTTCGAACTTATGTTGGCACATTACAGCCATTTCAGCGGCGACCCACCCGCCGAAACCAACCCCTACCACAGGCAGCGATTCCAACTCGAGGGATTTGAGAAACCAGAGATTGACGGCCGCCAGGTCTCTCGCGCTGCGCATCCAATCCGGGCGTTGGGATTTGCCGAAGCCGGGATGCGCCGGGACATATACTGTGAACTTTTGGGCCAACTCTTCGTAGAACGGCAGCCAACCTGGGCTTCCCAGGTCATCTTGATAAATCACCACCGGTTTTCCTGTTCCACCCTTCATAAGATGGACTTGCCCGAAGTCCGTATCCAAATACTCTTCCGAGTAATTCTGGAGTTGGGTGCTCATGTTCACTCCTCAAGATATCGTTTGACCCTATGATTTGCAAAATCTTCGAAAGAATTAGTGTTTGCCAGAGGTTTTTCGAGCCCGGCCACTGCCGGTTATGCGACCTCTCGTGCTGTAGAATATTCGATCCACGCAGATGGCGGTCAGAGTAGGTTAGGGTGATTTGCACCCACCGCCTAGAAGATCATCGGAGAAGACCAACCCAGTCCTAGACCTTCAGGTATTTCTCATAAAATAAAAGCAGCCGGTGCCACATATCTTGAGCGGGGCCCGCTCGGTAGCTGGGCCGGTAATCTGCGAAGAAGGCGTGGCCTGCATTGGCATACATCTGATACTCATAAGTCTTGTTGTGTTTGTCCAGTTCGCCCCGCAGCCGCGCCGCATGTTCAGGGGAAGGATTGGCGTCCTCCTCCCCAAAGATAGCCAGCAACGGGCATGACAGGTTGTCCACCATGTCGATTGCAGCCACTGGGCGCGCGGCGGTCGGCCCATCATCCGGGATTATGTGCCCTCCGGCGGAGTCCACGGCGGCATCAACGTTACTGCTCGTACAGGCAAACATAAGCGTGTATCGCCCTCCAGAGCAGAAGCCGATAATACCCACTTTGCCATTGGCGCTAGGGTTACTTTTCAGGTGAAGGGCGGCGCCCTCCAGGTCTCCCATGGTCTGGGAGTCCGGAACGGAGAAAAGTGTGCCCAACACATTCTCGGGCGCCGGACGGCCCTCCCGGGTATAAAGGTCGGGAGCGATGGCAATGTAACCATTCTCCGCGAATCTGCGGCACAGATCTTTCATGTGGTCTTCGAGCCCCATCCCCTCCATAGTGACAATCACCCCCGGATAATTCCCGGGTGCGGCTGGCTGGCTCTGGTAGGCATCGATCTGAGTGCCATCCGGCGCGGAGTACTGCATCATGCCGGATTGCAAGTTGGCGGACGTCGTAACCATTTCTCCCCCTAAGGCCCAAGCTATTCATGCTGGGCGCGATAATCAATAACGGCGCACCGCGCACATCTACGAGTTGCCGTCATTTTTGGCCGCACCGGCGCTCGTGTCAATAGTCAGACACGGTGACCTTGCCGCAACCTCGACAAAATTCGGAATGAGACTCTTCAATATTTCAACTTGGTTTTATCGTGATTTCTTCGCTACGGACCTACGCCGCCAGTCCCGACGGCATTCTGCTTGCCACGGCTCAAGGCACCTATCGCAGGTCTTCGCCGCCTAACCAGACCAGTTACAAATTTCCCTCCGATGGCTAAGCTGATTTTGCTTGACTTGCACATTATTCTGGGCTGAGATGTCTCAAATTTTGGAGGGGCACTATGTCACATATACGAGCGAGTTTGGTTTTCGCTGCATATTTTCAAGGCCCTAATTAGCCTCTTGGGCCTCGGAGTACCTCCCAGCACTCCCACCTGGGGTGGGATGCTGACGGGAGCAACCAAGTACATTTAGACCGCGCCCTGGGTGACGATATTCCCAGGCCTGGCCATCGCCCTGGTCGTGTTCTCCGTGAACCTCCGGGAAGACGCCCCGCGTGACGTATTGGACCCCAGAATGAGAGGGACCAGCCAGGACGCGGGCCACATCGACCATTGGCCATCGAAAACACTCTGGAAAATCTATAAAATACCGTCAGTTTTAAAGGCGGGCATATTGTCCGCCGTTATTTTTTGACTTTTATTTTTTGTCTTCCGCCAGCTTGGTGGTGACACCAAACTGGCATCGGGCTATACTGGCCTAGCCCGCCTAGAGAGCGTATTACCAACTTCCCCAGCAGGACGCCGCCGCCTTGAACGATCACATCCTTCTCGACTCCAAAGCCCCTGTAGCCACAGTTACTTTCAACCGGCCCAGCCAGCGCAACGCCATTAGCTTCGCCATGTGGCGTGATTTTTCCGGCATCATTAAGGAACTGGACGCTGACCGCGACGTCCGGGCCGTGGTGATCACTGGCGCCGGAGACGAGGCCTTCTCGGCCGGCGCCGACATACAGGACTTCGATGAGTTCCGGTCCGACTCCACCAAGGGCCGGGGATATAACGACGCCGTGAACGGCGCTCTGAAAACCCTTTCCGAGATGAACACACCCACAATCTCGATGATCCGCGGATTCGCCGTGGGCGGCGGCTGCGAATTGGCGGTGGCCACCGACCTGCGCATAGCCAGCGACAACAGCCGGCTGGGGATCCCGGTGGGCAAGCTGGGCATCAGCATCGGGCACCGTGAGATGCGCGGATTGGTCAACTTGGTCGGCAAGGGCAACGCCCTCTACATACTGCTATCGGCCCGCCTGCTGGACGCCCAAGAATCCCTGCGGATTGGATTGGTCAACCAGGTGGTCAAACCCGAAGAACTCCACGACTACACCTACAAGTTGGCTGGGGACATTGCGTCCCTTGCCCCCCTCTCCCACGCGGTGAACAAACTGACGATGCAACAGGTACAGAACAAACCGTCCCTGGAGAACCTCACCAAGGAGGAGGACGACCTGCCACTGACCCAGTTCGACACCAAGGACTACCTGGAAGGTTACAAAGCCTTCTTGGAAAAGCGTCGTCCCAACTTCATCGGCGAGTAGACCTTGCTAGAGCCCGCCACCGCTAATGCATTCCCCGGTGGGAGAGACCATTTGACCGCACGTTCAGCTAAAATCCGGGCCGACCGCCTGTTGGTCGAACGGGGACTGGCCGAGTCCAGAGAGCGGGCCCAGGCGTTGATCATGGAAGGGGTGGTCTACACACCGGCCGGCCGCGTTTTGAAGGCGGGCTCCACGCTTTTAGGAGACGTTGAACTTGAGGTTAAGGGACGCCTGCCCTTCGTGAGCCGGGGCGGAGTCAAACTAGCCCACGCGCTCGACGAATTTCAACTTGACGTGACCGGACTCACCGCTCTGGACGTGGGCGCATCGACTGGTGGTTTCACCGACTGCATGTTGCAGCGTGGCGCCCAGAAGGTCTATGCAGTGGACGTTGGCCACGGCCAGATGGATTACGGCCTGCGGCAAGACCCGCGAGTCGTTGTGATGGAGAAGGTCAACGCGCGCCACCCTTTCGCGTTGCCCGAACCGGTGGACCTTGTGACCGTGGACGTTTCGTTCATCTCCCTGACCCTGGTGGTCCCGGAGGCCGCACGGCACCTGAATCCAGGGCGGTACATCGCCGCGCTGGTCAAACCCCAGTTTGAAGCGTCCAAAGATCAGGTAGGCCGAGGCGGCGTGATCAAGGACCCCAAGGTCCATGCCGCTGTGCTAGGCAGAATGGTCAACTGGTCCGTTGGGCAAGGGTTGCGGGTCAGGAACATGTGCCGCTCGCCCATACTGGGTGACGCAGGCAATCAGGAATTTTTCATACTGCTGCAAATTCCCGCAGTTAAATCAGACACGCAAATTCGGGACCATTAGGAGAGCTCCAATGGACGTAGCAAAGATCGCGGAGATACTCACGGCGCGGGAGAAGACCGTATCGGTGGCTGAAGCCGATACCGCCGGACTGATCGGCTACATGCTGGGCAGCATTCCCGGCAGCTCCAAGTATTTCCCAGGCGGCGTGATCGCCTACACCGGCGGGCTCAAAGAGAAAGTATTGGGCGTGGCCGACGATGTGGCTCCCACCCACGGAACAGTGAGCAGCCAGATGGCCAAGGGTATGGCCAGGGGAGTGCGGGAGTTGACGGGCACCGACTATGCCGTGTCCACCACCGGCGTCACCGGCCCGGCAGCCGGACGGGCCGGCCTGCCCATCGGCACCTTCTGGATCGGCCTGTCAGTCAAGGACGGCGAAGACACGGCCATCGAGATCCACCTGGACGGCGACCGGGACGCCTGCAAACGCGGCGCGGCCCAAGCTGCCCTGGACCTTCTGGGCAAGGAACTCGACGGGCGTTAATACAGGCCTTTAACCAGGCTCTAGGGTTTGCTCCGTCTCGCACGAAGCCTCGATGGCTTCCCAGCCATAACCCATGGGGATCATCTTGACCTGCCTCCAGGTCTGGGACTGGTCGGCGTAGTGCTGACTGCCGGGGTGCCCGGAACTTCCCAGCGGAACCACCCATAGGGAGTTCTCCCAGTTGGATGGATCATAGGAATAGCGGGCCACTGATAGGCTCGTGACGGTGGCGGGCGAAGCGGGAGAATAGCCGCCCTGCAGCGGTGTATCACCGTCCCCGCTGGTGGGGATGGCTGGTGGGTCAAGGAGGTCCGCCAACTCGGGGAAGGCCGCCGAAAGGTTGTGCTTGGGACGCGCCTGGTGCACCTTCTCCCACTGCCATTGGTCCATGTCAACACCCAGCTGGTCGCTCAACTCGGCAACGGCCTTGGACAGCGCCCTGGCAACCGCCGTGGGCCAAGAGTCGCCTTGGGGAAGTAGGGACCGGTCGTCCCGGCCAATCATCGCCACCAACTGGGCCTTCAAGCGGTTGGAGAACGAACCCAATCCCCGGTCCGCCGGATGCCAGGCGTCATAGGCCAGTTTTTCGGTCAGGTTGGTTTCCAACACCTCTTTCAACAGAGCGTCGCGCATGGCGCTGTAGATCGTGGGTTCCACGCTGCCCGCATCCATCTCCCCGTTCCAAGCCAGAAGCAGATCTATAGCTGCGGCGCTGGGCCCTTCAAGAGGCTCCACCTGCTTGATCACATCCAGGTAAGCCAACGCCGGTATGGACACCTTCTGGGCGTGGACCTTGGCCATATCTTCGGCAGTGGGCCGGTCCAGCGATTTCAGTCCCTCGGTGACCCTCTTTACTCTGAACTCAGGGGTGAAATCAATGGCGATATAATGCGGATAATCATCACCGACCGGACGGTTGTTGGCGGTTGCGATGTAGCCTTCCATTGGGTTGATCGAGAGGGGTAGCTCCTCGAAAGGTATGTCCCCTTCCCACTCGTGCTCCCCGGTCCAACCGGGCACGGGCAGCCACCCATTGACTCGGGAACGGATGGGAATACGGCCGCGGCAAAGGTAACCCATATCTCCGTGAATGTCGGCAAAGAGAAGGTTGTTGCAGGGGTCCACCCAATCCCTCATGCCGTCCACCAACTGGCGGCTACCGCCGGCCCGCAGCATCTTCCAGAGTATGGTTGGCCACTTGGATGCTTTCTCCGTGGCGGTGTACTTGAAGGCCAGCCCCGATCCCTGGGCCGGGTCACCAGCAATCACCGGTCCGTGTTTGGTCACGGTTACTTTGATCTGGACGTCGCTTCCGCCTCGAACCTTGATGGTCTCGTCATGTGTCTCAGCATCAAGCCATTGGTCCCGGTATAGGTACTTGGCCGGCTCGCCCTCTTTTTCTCCTTCAATCAACCGCTCAATATAGAGGTCCTGGTAGTCGGCGGCGGTGTGAGTCACGCTCCAAGCAACCTTTCCGTTGTGGCCGAAGTGGGGGAATCCGGGCACTCCAGGGAACGACAGGCCCACTACATCGAACTCCGGGCAGGCCAACTGATTCTGGTAGTAGGCGCTGGGCGTGTCCAAAGCGCGGTGGGAATCGCCGGCCAGGATGGGCTTGCCTGTAGCCGTCTCCGCCCCGCGGAGGACCCAACTATTGCTGCCAGAGTCCATCTCGCCCAGGTAGTTCAGACCTGCGGCGCCCTCAGCCAGCTCCTTCAGACCGTCATCCAACGGGCCCGTGGAGATTGAGCCAGGAGGCAAGATCATCAGGTGGCCGGGTTCGAAACCGGGGAATAACTTTCCGGCGGCCTCGGGGCCCATCTCACGCACCATCCTCGCCCGCCAGACCTTTGACTCGAACACCCCCATGAAGATGTGACGTACCTTGTAGACAATCAGACCGTCCCAGGGCTGCCAGGCTTCAGGCTCCAGTCCGGTGATCCGGTATTCAACTGGCAGTGCATCCCCACTCTCAATGAAGGCGTTCACCCCAGCGGCGTAGGAGTCAAAGACCCTCTTGGTGTGTGTATCCATGACTTGATAGTCCGCTTTGGCGCTGGCCTCCAACCGGAATCGGCGCATAAGGGTGTCCTGAGACACCGCCTGATCTCCCACGGCCTCCGCCCACCGGCCTGAGCCCCGGCGGCGGTCGTATTCCATGTGCCACAACCGGTCCTGGGCTGTCACGAATCCCTGGGCGAAAAACGCATCGGTCTCCGATTTTGCCTTGACGCGGGGGATGCCGTATTCATCGCGGTAGACCTTGACCGTTCCCTCTAGACCCTTGAGGTGGATCGTGCCCGTCAAATTGGGAATCGCCGATTTCAGGTCTTGACCGGTAATCATTTCGGAGATCATGTTTGCCTACTCACCCGCGAACAATTAAAAAGCCAAATATTCGAGATATCTTCGGGATAGTACCATAGGCCTGAGGTAGCGTCCCAGGATAGGGATTGACGCCACTTAGGCTCCGGGCTAACATCCCTTCACTTGATAACCTGAGCGGAAGTTTGACGGGCGAGGACCGGCCGATGCAGATCACCAAGCACATCTACGCCACTCACATCGAAGAGGACCCCGGGAGTTTCGGGGCCATGCACCCCGGAGGCACTCACATCTACTTTGTGGGCGACCCCGAGGACCACATGGTGGTCGTGGACTCGGGCGAGCCCTACCGCTCTTGGACGAAACAGATACTGGATTATCACGCCGAACTGGGGAAGCCACGTGTATCCGCCATCTTGATCACCCACGGCCACGGCGACCACATTGGCGGCCTAGACCGGCTGCAAGAGGCTTTCGGATGCGTGGTGCGCTGCCACCCCAAGCTTGAGCCAAGGCTGACCCACCGGCTGGGCCAGGGCAACGTGGTCAAGCTCCGTTCCCGCGAATCGGTCACCGCCGGCGGCGGTGTGAAGCTACGCGCCTACTTCACGCCCGGACATGAAGAGGACCACGTCTCGTACTACATGGCCGAAGGAAAAGTGGTTTTCAGCGGGGACACCATCCTGGGAAATTCCTCCTCCAGCGTGCGCAATTTGAAGCAATACATGGCCTCACTGGAAACACTGGCCGGACTGAAGCCAGACATACTTTGCCCCGGCCACGGACAGGTCGTCAATAACGGCACGGCCCGAGTGCATTGGTACATCCGCCACCGGACCGAACGGGAGGACCAGGTTCTTGCCGCACTGGCCTCCGGAGTGGATTCGGTCGATGAAATAGTCACCGCCGTCTACCCAAGGAACTTGCGCCGCAATTTACGAAGCGCCGCCGCCCGCAACGTCCGCACCCATCTGGACAAGTTAACCGAAGAGGGACGGGTCAAGGAATCCGAAGTCACATTCTCCGTGGCCGAGGCTTAGCCCGATGCAGTTCAGGTTGGGTAATATCCAGGACCCAGCGCCGGGGTTGGCTGCGGGGGCTTGGTGGCCATCCTGGGCTTGATTCTGATCTCGCCGGTGGGCGAGTTTCTGATTAAGGGACTCGGCTGGATATTCATCGTGATCGGAGTGTTCGCCGTCATATCCGGCGTATACTTCTGGATCCGGGGACCCCGCAAGGGCGACTATCTATAGGAAACCCCGAACTCAAAAGAAAAAGGGCCGAAGATTTGAGTTGAATCGTACTTCGGCCCAAGCCGCAGGGTCGCGTCCCACTCTAAGAATGTCGACGCACTGCTCTTACTAAGCACTCAAATTGTACTAAAGTTCGCTCCCCATGTCAAAAGCGGTCTGGACGGGATTCAAACCCGCAACCACTGCTTAGTAAGAACAGAACTCTATTCATTGAGCTACCAGGCCGAGTGAATTATATCATTCGAGGGCGTGGCGTTTCCTAACCGGAGCGTTCCAGCAATTCTATGCGGACGTCTCCTGGTGCCCGGACGAAGGCGATGCGCAGTCCCGGCCGCAGGTCCCTAAGCTCCGTGGAGAACTCAGCGCCTTTGGACTTGAGGTCGGCAATGGCAGCTTCTAAGTCGTCAACCCTCAAGCCGAAGTGGTCCAGTCCCAAGTGTGGGTCAACGGGTCCGGCGGGAGTCGAATCCTCGGCCTTGGCGATGAAGATGATCAGGCCGTTCACATCTATATCAACCCTGGACTGGCCGTCGGACTGAATGCTTTCCTTAATCTCGGCCCCGAACATCTTGTTGAAGTACTGTGCGGTCTCCAACGGTTCGCGGCTGCGCAGGTGTATGTGGTCATAGCTATAGGCAACCATCATTTACTCCTCGATTGACGATGGCGGTTATCTGGCGATTCCGTAGGCCACGGCCTGGACTTCTTTGTCCTCGTCTTCCCGCATCCTTTGCGCCAGGGCCATTAACAGGGCGCCCACGGCAGTGTCCGACCAGAACCAATCGTGGATCTCCCGGTCTGCGCCGTCGGGCCGCTGAGCCATCCGGGCCTCGTAATAAAAGGCCTTGAGGTCATCCACGCAATAGCGGATGAACTGGGGCACGGTAAAGTCCTGGGGCCTCTCTTTCATGTCCGACTCTTCGCCGTTGACATATCCCTCGAGGAACCGGATTATTCCGCGGAATCGCCGCTGGGGGATGGCGCTCAGTCCCACCGCGGTCCGCCCGGCATGGGCCTTGGTCCACTGCTCGTAGTAGGCCCGCAGCGCCGTGAGTTCGTCGGCCGCGTTCAAGCCTTTTTCCTGTGATTCGTTGGCGGTTTCAGAACCCTGCATCAGGATGTCAGGAATCATGTCGTCGGGCAGTTGTTCCAAAACCGGCCCTTGGTCCCGGTCCAAGAGGTCGAAGGTGGACTGCAGGACCCGGTGTTGGTATTCGGGATTGTCTGCCTCGCCCAGGGCGTTGCCAAAGAAGAAGGGCACGGCCAGCATCCGGGGCGGCTTTACCCTCTGGGCATGTTCCTCGATCAGAACGATGCCGGTAGTGGTCAGACCAGCCTCTTCGAAGGTACGCGCAATCACGCTTACAGCGTGGGAGCAGGCGGGTCAAGTCGGGGTCAGCAGCACCACATCCACGCCTTCAGCCTTTAGCCTTCGGGCGACCTCGGGCCCTGAATCTTCGATTATCCCCGTCACGTCTCTGAGCGCGCCCATGAACGAGTAATAGTTGTCGGACAGTGAACCGATTTTGCCCTGATCAACCAGTTCAGGCAATCGGTCGATGGGAAAGGTGACGTTGATGTCCCGGTAAATGCCAGTATGATCGAAGCCAATACTGGTATGGCTTTGTATAATGTCATTGGCGCCAACGCTGCGGGGGATGACCCTGAAGGATGTGTCACCGCCGCCTTTATGGTCAGCAATGAAAGGCTTGTCGCCTCTCACGTGCAGGCCGGCGGTGGTGACCAAACCCACTTTGCTCTCGGCATAGTGGTCTGGCCATGGGTGTCCACGGCGTGTCATCATGCTCAACGCAAGGCCACATCAACATGCTCTTTCTCTGTATCTCGCTCAGGACCGATAGTTTGGGCATGACATCTCCCTCAATCTCGATTCACGGTGGGCGCTGTCCCAGATTGACCTAAAAGTATGCCCTGGGCCAAACGATGTCAAGATGTTTGGCCCACGCCCAGGATCCACTCACTGCGCTTTTGGTGGGCGGCAGTTATAATGAGCGCCAGATAATTCACCGGATACTTAATGTAGGGGACACGGATGGCGGCAACGATTGTAATAGCGGGCGTACGCAGTGGCGTGGGCAAGACCACGATCGCCACCGGGATAATGGGCGCTTTGACCCGCCGCGGTCTGAAGGTGCAGCCGTTCAAGGCCGGCCCGGACTACATCGATCCCTCCTACCATAAACTGGCTTGTGGCGTGCCCAGCCGCAACCTGGATACCTGGCTCTGTGAACACAATACCGTGCTGGAACTGTTCCAAAAGGCCAGCGCCGGGCGCGACGTATCCGTGGTGGAAGGCGTCATGGGGGTGTTCGACGGCCACTCAAGCCTGACCGAAGAGGGCTCAACCGCCCAGTTGGCCAAACTGCTGGGCGCTCCGGTAATACTCATCGCAGATGCTTCCAAGGTCGCCCGCAGCGTGGCGGCTGAGGTGTTGGGCTTCCAGAAATTTGATCCTGACCTGAACGTCGCAGGAGTGATCTTGAACGGCGTGGGCAGCGACCGCCACCTGGAATTCTGCAAACCCCAAATAGAGGCCACAACCGGCATCCCGGTCCTTGGTTACCTGCCCAGGAAGGAGGAATTCATCCAACCCGAACGCCATCTGGGGCTGATTCCGACAGTCGAGGGGACCGTGGCCCGCCAATGGTATGACAGCGTCATCAATCAAGTAGAGGCGACCATGGATGTGGACGCCATGCTGAGACTGGCCCAGACGGCCAGCACGCCGTCGGCAAAAGCCGCAGTTTATCCTTCCGAATCGCTACCTGCGCGGACCACCATCGCGGTGGCCCAGGACAAGGCTTTCAACTTTTATTATCAGGACTCTTTGGACCTGCTCTCTGCTTGGGGAGCGGAACTGGCCCCGTTCAGTCCGTTGGAAGACGATAAGCTGCCCCCTGGGACCGGGGGCATATACCTTGGCGGCGGGTTCCCGGAACTATTCGCCGCCCAACTCTCAGAGAATGCTCCCATGCACCAGGCCATGCGCAAAGCCGTGGCGAAAGGCGTGCCGGTCTACGCGGAATGCGGCGGCCTGATGTACCTGGGAAAGAGCCTGTCGGATCTGGAAGACGTTACCCACCCCATGATCGGAATCATCCCAGCCGAGTCGGCCATGTCCCAGACCCGTTTAACCCTGGGATACCGGGAGGTCGAGGCGTGCTCGGACAGTCCGGTGCTGTCGAAAGGACAGCGGGTGAGGGGCCATGAATTCCACTGGTCCACTTTAGCCCAGCAACCGGGGCCAGAGGAATCGGTCTATAGAGTGGTTGACCAAGACAACCGGCCCGATGGATTTCGCACCGGCAACGTTTGGGCATCCTACGTTCACATACACCTGGGCAGCCGGAAAGGCTTGGCGGCCCGATTCGTGGAGACCTGCGCTGGAAATCCAGCTTAATATCATTAACAGGAATAATCACCGGCCTAACCGGTTTCAGGATAAAACATGACCACTGACAACACGGCAAACCAGAACACCGAAACGGAGCCAGGACCACAGTCGGTCCAGGGTCCTCGGATCAATAAAGGCCTGGTGATCGTTAACACAGGCAAAGGCAAGGGCAAGACCACAGCCGCTTTGGGCGTGGTGGTGAGAGCCTGGGGCCGGGGCATGAAGGTGATTGTGCTCCAGTTCATCAAGCATTCCACCGCCAACTTTGGCGAGCAGCGCGCCGCCGAGAAGATGGGCGTGGAGATGCGGGCCATGGGCGACGGTTTCACCTGGCGTTCCAAGGACCTGGACCAGTCCGCCGACCTGGCGCGGGCGCACTGGGAGGATTGCAAAGTTGTAATTGCGTCGGGTGAATACGACGTGGTGGTGCTGGACGAGTTCACCTATCCGATGCACTACGGGTGGATCGACAGCAGCGAGGTTATCGAAGTTCTAAAGACGCGGCCAGAGATGCAGCACGTCATCATCACAGGGCGAAACGCCCCCGAGGCCCTCGTGGAATTCGCCGATCTGGTCACCGAGATGAACGTGGTGAAACACCCCTATCAACAGGGAATTAAAGCCCAACCAGGCATAGAATTCTAGCCACAATATTATCCCGACTTCCGTCGGTGCGGAATGAGGCGTAATGCCAATCTCAGAGCTAATCGACCGCACAATTTTAGACATCTTGCCCTTGGACGAGGAGGCCATGGCCGCCGCCAGGGCCAGGCAGGACCAACTGACCAAGCCTCTGGGCAGCTTGGGCCGGTTGGAAGACTTGTCAGTGCAACTCGCCGGAATCTTCGGCGAAGCCACACCGAACATCAGCCGAAAAACCGTCATCCTGGCCGCAGGAGACCATGGCGTGGTGGCCGAGGGAGTCAGCGCCTATCCCCAGGATGTTACTCCGGCGATGGTGATGAACTTCCTCGGCGGTGGCGCAGCGATTAATGTGCTGGCCAAGCTCGCTGGAGCTGATATCGTGGTGCTAGACGCCGGGGTTGCCGCCGATTTGCCCTCTCACCCGGCCCTACATTCGGTGAAGATTGGCCGAGGCACCAACAACATCGCAGTCGGACCGGCCATGACCCGTGAGCAGGCTATTCAGTGCCTCGAGACCGGCATCAAAACCTCGTTGGAACAGATCGCGGCGGGGTCCGACCTCCTGGCCTGTGGCGACATGGGCATCGGCAACACCACCCCGTCCAGCGCCATAACCTCGGTGATCACCGGCGCGGGCACCGACGTCACGACCGGCCGTGGCACAGGCCTTGACGACGCCGCTCTGGCCCACAAGGCGTCGGTGGTGCAGCGGGCCATCGATGTAAACCGGCCCGACCCCAAAGACGGTTTGGACATTCTGATGAAGGTCGGCGGATTCGAGATCGGAGTTTTGGCCGGGGTTTTCTTGGGCGCGGCGGCTGGACACCGCCCCGTCGTAGTTGATGGATTCATCTCAGGCGCGGCCGCGTTGATCGCCCACAGTATCGCCCCCATCGCCGGACACCGGTTCATTGCCTCCCACCAATCGGTCGAGCCCGGTCATAGCCTGGCCCTCAGGTCCATGGGCTTAAATCCCCTGCTGGACATGGGCATGCGGCTAGGCGAGGGCACCGGGGCCGCTCTGGCCATGAACATCGTTGAGGCCGCGGCCAAATGCCTCTCCGACATGGCCACCTTCGCCGAAGCGGGTGTCTCAGAGAAAACCGAAGACGACGGGAAAACCGAAGACGACAGCCAGGAGGCCGCCTCCTGATCTCCTTCTGGCTCACCCCTTTCCAGTTGGCCGTGACCTTCCTCACCATCTTCCCAATCTCGCGCGATCTGGACCGTGGTCCGCAGGACATCAGCAGCTCCAGGGCTTTCTACCCCGCTATAGGTCTACTCATAGGCCTGCTTTTGGTTGGAGTGGAAGAGGGGTCCAGCCGTATATTCAGCGAACCCATGACTGCCGCGTTTCTCGTGGCCACCTTAGTGATAATCACCAGAGCCCTCCACCTAGACGGGCTCATGGATGTTTGTGACGGCGTGTTTGGCGGCTTCACCCCTGAGCGGCGGTTGGAGATCATGCGCGACTCCCGGGTCGGCGCCTTCGGGGTGGTCGGCGGCGTGACGGTCATTCTGCTGAAGTACGGGGCATTGGTTTCCCTCTTGATCCTTGATGAACCCGGCAAAGAGTGGGCATTGCTGCTCTTCCCCGCCCTTTCCCGGTGGACCATGGTGATTTTGCTGGGAGCTTTCCCCTACGTCCGCACCCAGGGCTTGGGATCCCCGTTCCACGGGAGCGGCATCAAGGCCGCAACAACGGTGGCCGGCCTCTCGGCGCTGGCGGCATCTTTTCTTCTGGGAGGCTTCGCCGGCCTTGGGCTCTTCCTTGGAGCATGCGCGATGGCCTGTTTAATGGGTTGGGCGATGGCCAAGGCGCTGGGAGGTCTCACCGGTGATACCTACGGAGCAACCAACGAGATCATCGAAACGACGGTAATCATCGTAGCAACGGCCCTGGCGGCCCAGGAGTGGCTAGAGCCGCTGCCGGACCTATTGGACCGGTTCTGATGTTTACCGGCGCCGACGATCTGGCCGTACTGGCGCTGGCCGTATTCTTGGACCTGACTCTGGGGGAGCCGCCAATGTGGGCTCACCCGACGGTCTGGATGGGTAGGCTCACCGGGTTTTTAGAGGTGCGGGCGCCCAAGCATGGCGCCGCCGGACTGGTGGCAGGTGTCATAATGGCCCTGTTGTTGGCCTGCCTTTGGGGGGCGGCGGCTTACTTCGTGGCGGTCGGCCTAAAAGAGATCCACACCCTGGCCTACATCCTGGTGGGAGCCGTCCTGTTGAAGACCACTTTCTCGGTGCGGTTGCTGCACCGGGAAGCGGCTTTGGTCAGGGGCCATTTGGACCGGGGAGCAATGGAGCAGGTGCGGGCCCGGATGCCGTCCCTGGTCAGCCGTGACCCTTCCAGCCTGACTGCGGAGCAGGCCACCGCCGCCACCGTAGAGTCGGTCTCCGAAAACATTAACGACAGTTTCTTGGCCCCCTGGCTGTTCTTCGCGGTCTTCGGCTTGCCGGGAGCTTTCGCCTACCGCATGATCAACACCCTCGACAGTATGATAGGCTACCGTGGAGTGTACGAGTATTTGGGCAAGGCTTCCGCCCGTTTGGACGACCTGGTAAATCTCATTCCGGCGCGGCTGGCTGGCCTGCTGCTCGTGGCCGCCAGCGGTTTTCTGCCGGGTCAGAAGATGGCCAGGGCCTGGAGGACCATGTGGCGTCACCACGGCCGCACCCAGAGTCCCAACGCCGGCTGGACCATGAGCGGGATGGCCGGGGCTTTGGGCGTGCAGCTTGAAAAGATCGACCCGGAGGTTGGCTACCAACTGGGCGAGCCCGAACGGCCTCTGGAACCCAAAGACATCACGCGAACGGTCCAGACCATGTACCTAGTGGCGCTCTTTGGCCTGGTGATCGCGCTGGCGATCGCCTACGCAAGGGGCAATATCTTCTAATGACCAACCAATTTTGAAGTCACACACATCATATGAAAACCCGGTGAGCCGGCGGCCGGTGCATGGGAGCATCAAGCCCAGTGAACTGCGGGCTCTGGGGCTGAGACCGGAAGACTTGTTGGACTTCAGCGCCAGCATCAGCCCCATCGGCCCCCCTGAGGGAGTCTGGGAGGCCATCCGGAGCGTCGACCTGAGCGCCTACCCCGACCCGGAATGCCTTGAACTGCGTGAGGCCATCTGCCGCCATCTCTCGACACCGTCACGGGAGGTGAGCCTTGAGCGGGTTC
Source organism: SAR202 cluster bacterium Io17-Chloro-G6 (assembly GCA_002816585.1). The sequence goes on from MUCT01000002.1 coordinate 19,718, forward strand.
TGGTAGGCAACGGCTCCACCGAAATTTTTCATCTGTTGACCCGCGTCTACCTGTCTAATCAAGGCGCCGCCTTATTGCTGACCCCGACCTATGGTGAATACGAAGGCGCCTGCCGGTTGGCCGGGGCTCAGGTATTGAATCTTGATGCCGACCTCGCAGGAGATTTTCGTTGGGACGTCGAAGATGCATCCAATCTCATCAATGCCAAGAAACCTCAACTCGTCATCGTCTGCAACCCCAATAATCCCACTGGGGTTTACCTGGACCGTTTAGACGTCGAGGCGCTGGCCGATGCGGCACAGGATGCCGGCAGCCTACTGGTGGTGGACGAAGCGTACCTGTCCTTCGTGGCAGACGCCTGGGACTCGTTGGCGTTGTTGGACCGGGCCAACGTGATGTTGGTGCGCTCCATGACCAAGGACTACGCCCAGACCGCCCTCCGCCTGGGCTACGCCCTGGCTGCGGAGGATGTGGTCTCCCGGCTTAGGGAGTATCAGCCCGACTGGAGCGTGAACAGTCTGGCCCAGAAGGCGGGAATTTCCGCGCTGGAGGACGTAGAGTATCTACCCAAAGCCAGAGAAGCCGTTTTCAACGCAACAAAGTATCTGTCCGACACATTGAGAGACCTGGGTCTGGAAGTCCCTCCATCAGAAGCCAACTTCATTTTGGTCAAGGTCGGCGACGCTGCGAAATGGCGTTCCCTGCTGTTGACAAAGGGCATGGTGGTCCGGGACTGTACGTCATTCGGCCTACCCGAATATATCCGGGTGGGGATTCGGGCCATGTCAGATTGCCAACGGCTGGTGGCGGCGATGGCTGAAGTGACCCAATCCGCCCTTGCTGATTAAAGAATCCGCCATTAGAATCAAGTCCAGCAAATTAGGGTGTCGAATCCTTCCATCAAATGCTAGGAGTCTCCTGCCATGACCACTACCGAGGAAACCAGCGCCGGGCAATCCGTTGGCGCCAGCCGGTTCAACGAAGCTTTCGGACCAGCCTCTGAACGGGCAGTCTCCAAGCTCAAGGCCCACCTGACTCCCTGGGTTCAGGAATTCATCCGGGCGGCGCCCTTTGCCGTCATGGCTACCACCGGCGACGGGGGCCGCTGCGATGCCTCTCCCAAGGGAGGCAAGCCCGGCTTCGTAAAGGTTCTGGACGAGAAGCACCTGCTGTTTCCCGACGTGGCCGGCAACCGGTTGTTCCAGTCCTACCAGAATATCGATGACAACCCTTACGTCGGCCTGATCTTCTTCATACCCGGCATCAATGACACCGTCAGGGTTAACGGCAAGGTCAGCATTGTCAGCAAAGAGGACCTGGAAATCCAGAACATAGAACTGTCCCTCTATGAAACTGACGACAACTCCAAACACCTACAGGGGATGTTGATCGAGGTCGAAGAGTCCTACGGCCATTGCCCCCGGGCGTTGAAATTCTCCCATCTTTGGGATAGCGAAGAGATCGAAAAAAACCAGGCTGCACCTCCCATCCCAGAGCGGACTGACGAGAACTACCACCAGCACCAAGAGGGGGCCAAGTAGCGGACGGCGATCAGCTTTCAGCCATAAGCAAGCGGTCTCTGGAGAGCTAGAGCAGGCCCTGGACGATGCCCGGGGCCTGCTCTTTTTTGGCCAACGGATACCAGGAATATTGTTTTTCGATTCTCGGATTCGGCAGAGATTCTGAAAGCCAAATTTGGTTTACAACGGCGGTGGCCCACCGTAAGATGGGTTGCATAACCCTACCCGAACCGCCCGAGGTTTTGCGCAAATGGTAACCATCTCCTTTGACAAACACACCCTGTCCAATGGACTTGACGTGATTCTCCACGAGGACCACACCATACCCTTGGTCGCGGTAAATGTCTGGTACCACGTGGGCTCCAAAGACGAAGAAATGGGCCGGACTGGATTCGCCCACCTGTTCGAGCATGTGATGTTCGAGGGCTCCAAACACCACAACAGCAGCCACTTCGAGCCACTTCAAAAAGCCGGCGCCAACCTGAACGGCTCTACCACTCCCGACCGCACAAATTACTGGGAGGACGTACCCACCAATTATCTGGAATTAGCCCTGTGGCTTGAAGCCGACCGCATGGGTTTCCTGCTGGATGCCCTGGACCAACAGCGCTTTGACATCCAGCGCGACGTGGTCAAGAACGAGCGCCGCCAGTCCTACGAGAACCGGCCCTACGGAATGGCCCATTGGCACCTGCAAGAGGCCCTTTATCCGTTGCCTCACCCCTACCACTGGATGACCATTGGCTCCCAGGAAGACCTGGATGCCGCCAAGCTCGACGATATTAAAGACTTCTTCACGCGTTTCTACTCCCCGACCAACGCCAGCCTGGCCATCGCCGGAGACATAAACTCCGGGGAGGCCTTGGAGCTGGTTAACCGCTACTTCGGCGACCTGGCTCCGGGCGAATCGGTGCCCCGCAAGGGACGTCATGACTCCGGGCTATCAGGCCGGATCGAGCTGGAGATGCGGGACAAAGTCACTCTGCCCCGGGCTTATGTCGCGTGGCCGGCTCCTCCCGAAGGCGACATCGACGATGCGCCGTTGGAGATCTACCAAGCAATCATGTCCGACGGGTTGACCTCCCGCTTGCACCGGTCGTTGGTCTATGAAAAGCAGATCGCCCAGAGCGCCGTCATGCGTTACCATTCGTCCGAAATATCCGGCCAGTGCCTTCTTCAAGTGACCGCCGCCGAAGGTCATGAACTGGCCAAGGTGGAGGCCGCCGCCGACGCCGAGATGGCCCGGCTTCTCAAGGAACCGCCCACCGATGAGGAGATAACCCGGGTCAAGAACCGGATAGAAGCCAGCCATTTCCGCCAGTTGGCCCGCATCGGCGGGTTCGGCGGCAGGGCCGACCAACTCAATCACTTCAGTGTATTTGCGTCCAATCCTGAGCTGATTAACACCAGCCTGGATCGGTACCTGGCCGTAACTCGCGAGGATGTCATGCGGGTGGCCGAAACGGTCTTGGGCGGAAACCAGGTCCGGCTTCGGGTATTGCCCGAGCCTTCCTTATCGCCAGCCACTACCACGGTCGACAGGACGGTGATGCCACCACCCAGGAGCGAACCGGTCTTCAACCCTCCCACCCCGATCCGCACCAAGCTCTCCAACGGAATGGGCATCTCTGTGGTTGAACAGCGGGGTCTGCCCATAGTGGCCTTCGGACTACTGATGGACGCCGGCGCCTCCCAGGATCCGGCAAACCTGCCGGGGTTGGCCGGTTTCACTGCCCAGATGCTGCCAGAGGGCACCAACGGCAAGTCCAGCCTGGAGATCGCCCAGGCCTTTGAGTTCATCGGCTCCCGGATTTCAGCGGACGGACGCCGGGAATACACCCTGTTGTCCGCGGAAACCCTAACCAAGCACTGGCCCACAGCCTTGGAACTCACCGCCGATCTGGTGCTCAACCCCAACTTCCCCGACCAGGAACTGGAGCGGGTCCGGAGGGAGCATTTGACCGAACTCCGCCGGGGCAAAGACGAGCCGAACGCGGTGGCTGAGCAGTTGATGGCAGGCTTGGTATTCAACGCTGACTCGGGCTACGGCCATCCGCTGTCCGGCACCGAAAAATCCATTGGGGCATTGACCCGCGACGACCTGGTCAATCAATTCACCCGCGACTACGGACCCTCCTCGGCCAACCTGATCGTAGTGGGGGACATCAGCGTGGACGAGGCAATGCAAAGGGCGGAAGCAGTTTTCGGCGCCTGGAAGGCCGGGGACCAATCGGTCAATGGCCGCTCACGAGTAGACCCCTCCAACGGCGCAGCCACCCTCTATCTCGTGGACCGGCCGGGAGCGCCGCAGTCAGTCATCCGCGCCCTCAATACCACCATCCCTCGGCGTCATCCAGACTATCTGGGGCTCACGCTGATGAATTACGCTTTCGGAGGGCAGTTCTCCGCCCGCCTAAATCAGAACCTCCGCCAGGACAAGGGCTATAGCTACGGCTACCAGTCCCACATCCAATGGCACCGCGGTCCCTCTCTGATGCTGGCCGGCGGCGCTGTACAGACCGAGGTCACCAAGGCATCGGTTGTGGAAACCCTGAAAGAGTACAACGAGGTACGGGGCTCCCGGCCCATCAGTGAGGAAGAACTGGAAAACGCTAAATCCGCTGTCTTGCAGAGCTTCCCAGCCAACTTCGAGCGCCCGGGGGCCGTCATGGGCCAGGTCCTCCAGATGGTCCAATTCGACCTGCCCGACGACTACCTGCAGACAGTGAGGGCCACCGTGGAGGCAGTGACCCTGGAGGACGTTCACCGAATTACCCAGGAACTGGTGCGCCCCGACCAGTTGAAGATACTGGTGGTTGGCGACCGGCAGCAGATAGAAGCCGGTCTCCGGGAATTGGACATACCCACGGTGATCCTGGACGTTGACGGCGTAGAATCGACCTAATTTAGTGTCTTGAACAATAAAACGAGGGGGTGGGGCATGCCCTCGTTTTATTGCCTGTTGTGGGTTGGACCTGGAGGTTACTGCTGAGGCCGCTCTCCTAATTCCAGGGTCAACGTCTTCCGTTCGCCCGCCCCTTCAGCCGTCCGGAACACCTCCACTTCCACCGCTTGACCAGCGCTAAATTCCTGTTTCAGCAAGCGAGTGAGGTCGGACACGGTGGCAATATCATGCCCACCGATGCTCAGCACGATGTCGCCCGGTAGAATACCGGCCTGGTCCGAGGGACCATCAACTACTGTGGTTTGGATGATGACGCCTTCGCGGATGGGCAGCCCCACCTCCGCCGCAACCTCCGGGACCAAGTCGGCGAGGAATACCCCCATCCAAGCCCAGCGGACCCGTCCCAATTCGACTAGTTGCTGTGCGACCTGGTGCGCCGTCTCAACATCGATAGCAAAGCCTATCCCCTCCACGGCGACACTCCCACCTTGGGCAGCGCCCCGCAGTACGGCGGTGTTGATGCCAACCAGGTTTCCGGCAAGATCGATCAACGGTCCTCCGCTGTTTCCGGGGTTGATGGAGGTATCAGTCTGGATAAGGTCGTAAAGAGTGATCCCCGGCGAAGCCTCGATGGACCGGTTCAGCGCGGAAACGACACCCACCGTGACCGTGGGGCCTCCAGGCAGGGCCAGGGCGTTTCCGATGGCTATCACCCAGTCGCCGGCCCGCAGGCCACCGTTTTCCAGCAACGGCAACGACTTGTAGACGTCACTTGGCAACCGTAAAACTGCCAGGTCAGACAGGCGGTCGGCGCCGACGACCTCGGCGACGATCTGGCTGCCGTCGTCCAGGGTCACGGTAATCTCAACGCCACCTTCAACCACATGGTTGTTGGTCAACACCAATCCCGATTCGTCGAATATGACGCCGGTGCCGCTGCTGAAGCCGGACTGCCGTCTGCCGAACCGGTCTTGACTGATAACCTCGGTGAGGATTGAAACCACGGCCGGGCGCACCCGTTCAACCGTATCGGCGATGTTGGGCAATTGCAGCAGGCCGCTGTCGACGGCCCCGATCCCGCTCGTTGAGCCGGCGCCGGGTATCGCCACCGTGGCCGGAACAGAGGTAGCCGTCGCGGCAGGGTCATCCCCAGAGCAGGCAATAGCGACCAAAACTGAAAATGCCGCTGCAATCAGAATTGACCTGGTTCCGGGCCTGGGTCTACAGGATCTAACGATGCCGCAAAGATTCCGCGTCATTACAAGAAGCTCTTTGCCGCCTCGCTTTGGATGCGGAACAGCGGTTCCATGCCTCGGGAGGCCAAGGACAGCACCTCTTCCACCTGTTGGCGCGGGAATGGCCGTGACTCCGTCGCCCCTTGCAACTCGACCAAGCCCCCCTGAGCTGTCAGGACCACATTGAAGTCCACCTCGGCGACAAAATCCTCCTCATAGCAGAGGTCGAGCAGCAATTGGCCCTTCAGGATGCCCACGCTGATGGCCGCCACGGGACACAGCAACGGCAGTTGGGGCAAAACCCGGTTCTTCACCAACATTTGCAACGCCTGTTGCAGGGCCACGTAGGCCCCGGTGATGGCAGCAGTCCGTGTTCCGCCGTCAGCCTGTATCACATCGCAGTCGATCTGGACGGTGCGTTCGCCAAGGGCCTCCAGGTCGGTGACTGCCCGCAGGGAACGGCCGATGAGCCGTTGAATCTCTTGTGAGCGGCCACTGGGCCGGCCTGCTTCCCGCTCCCGGGCGGTCCGAGTGTTGGTGGCCCGCGGCAACATGGAGTACTCGGCGGTGACCCAGCCCTTGCCCTGGCCTCGCAGAAATCCCGGCACCCGTTCTTCCAGCGAGGCGGCGCAGAGGACTTTGGTATTGCCCATCTCGATCAAAGCCGAACCCTCGGCATACTTCTGATAACCTGGTGTGATTACGGTCGGACGGTGCTGGTCCCAAGTCCGTCCGTCGGGTCTGGAATATTCTGCCAATTGTTGTAGATTCCTCGTTGTGAATTTTCGGACCGCCGGAATTTCGGCATCGATGAAACGGGGCCAATTGAAGCTGGTGTAGGCGTCGAAATCTAGTATACCTCAAGGCTCCTTGCAATTCGCTTTTGAGCAGTGGTCACCGCACGGTCATCGCTCCGTAATTACCCACAACTCTGTGCCGTCGGTGATGAACTCCACGCCGCCGTCCTGGTCGGTCCGGTATAGGTTTGCATCTCCGGTCTGATTGACCAGCCGGCCCAACACATCCTCGTTTGGATGGCCGTAAGAATTGCTGCCTCCCACCGAGATCAGCGCTGCCACCGGACTAACCTCGTTGATAAACCCCGCGGTGGAGGAGGTTTTGCTGCCGTGGTGGGCAACCTTCAAAACCGTGCTCTGGACCTCTGCGCCTCCAGCCTGCAACAGCGCCTCCGTTTCGGCTTCGATGTCGGAGGTCAGCAGAAAGCTGACCGATCCGAACTCCAGCCGCAATACCACAGATTCGTTATTATCTGAGGCGCCGTAACGGGGGCCGGACCGGGGATTAAGCACATCCGCAATCACCCCTGCCCCCAGGTCTAAACGGTAGCCTTGGTGGACGGTCATGACATCCAAGCGGCCACGCTCCAAGCCGGCCTGCCATTGGGCGTACATCGCAGAATCAGAGGAATGAGTCCCAGCCAGCACGCCGCCCACTTGATAGTGGTCAAACACCTCCAGCAGCCCCCGGCTGTGATCGGAGTCCAGGTGGGTCAGCACAACTAGGTCCAAACTACGGTCGCTGCCCGGTATTGCCTTACTCAAGGCCTGGATGGCGCTACCTGTGTCCGGGCCGCCGTCAACCAATACCTGACGGCCTTGGGGCGTCACGATCAAGGCGCTGTCGCCCTGACCAACGTCAAAGAAATAGACGTGCAAATTGCCGTCGCCGCCGGTCCCAACCTGCCACCACAGGGCTATTGCCACAACGGTCATCGCAAAGGCCCCAAACATTAGCGGCACGGGCATCGCTTGCCTGACCTGATCGTTGGCCGAAGCCTGGACCCCGTGTTTGAACCGGGCCCACAACCTGGCAACGCGCCCTGGACTAGTCAGAAGCAACAGCCCACCTAAGACCGAGTACCAGACCCATACGAGCCAGATGCCGGCCCAATCCGTTTTGATTGTCCACCCTGGGGCCGCCTCAACCAGTTCTATCAGATAACTCGTCGGCGCCCAAACCAGCCAGCCGACGAATTGCCCAAAAGTAGTGCTAATGAGACCCACCACTGCCGCCGCCAGAGTCCCAGCCATGATGAACGGCATGGCCGGGAGCGCCAAAACAGTGACGATGATACCGAGAACTGGCACTTCCCTGAAGTTGAATGCGACCAGAGGCCAGGTCGCTAATGTCGCGGCCAGCGAGATAAAGAAGGCAAGAGCCAACCCCCGTAATAGGGGCAAAATCCAGGTTTGCCACCATTTTTGATCCCGGTTACCGGCGGCGAACGGCCATTGGGGTATCAATGACTGGGCCAAGGCGATCCCACCGACGGCGGCGAAGCTCAGTTGGAAAGACACCCTCTGAATGATATCCGGCGCAATGGCGGTCATTATTCCGGCGCTGAGGGCCAACGCAGGAAGGACGCTGCCGGGCCTTCCAAAGGCCACCGCCAGCAGATATACGCTACCCATAACCGCCGCTCGAATTACCGATGGCGGCAGTCCCGAGACCAGAGCGTAGGCCCAGACGACAACCAAGGGCACCACCAGGTAATACAGGCCACGCCGCCCAAACAACCATGCAGCGCCCGCAAGGAACATCGCCACCAATACACCGACGTGCAATCCTGAGATTGCCAGCAGGTGGGATGTGCCGGTGCTGCGAAATTCCTGGACCATTTCCGGCGGCAGGTCGCCACGCCGGCCAAGAAGCAACTCCTTGCCCAGTGCTGACTGGGGATAGGGCATCGTATCTTCGATGCTCTCCGATAAGCGGCCCCGCACCGCGTATGGCCACTCTCGCCAACCGCCCTCTTCCCCGGTCACGGTAGCCGAATCAGCCAACATTGTCCCGATTATTCCCTGACTGGCCAGATATGCCGGATAGTCAAATTCGCCAAAGGGTTCGGGCCGGCGCAATGTTCCCATAACGGACACCTGATCGCCGTAGTCAAAGTAGGGAGGAGACCGGCGGGCAACCAAGTCATGGGAAGGGTTCGCATATACCAGCGCCCTATTCTCCACGGAAACCGGCCCGGACCCAAGATCAACCGCCGACAGGGCCAACGTAAACTCGACCCGCCTGCCGGAAAACTCAGGGTCGTCGACGATCCGCCCCGTCAGCTCCGCTTCGGCCTCGTCCTGGGAAGTCAATAATGGAAGAGGCGACGAAACTGTGTCCGCCCGCCACAGGCCCAGCAACAGAATCACGGCAAGCGCGGCGGGAAACACAGACAGGCGGCGCAGGTACAGGGCCAGAGCCAGGGTGAAGGAACCTCCAATGAGCAGTAACAGGGGGGCCAGCGTTATCGAGGATACCAGCCCCATCAGGACTCCGCCCAGCCAAGCCGCCGCCAGAAACGCCAACCTCATGAAAGGCAGCGAGCCATCGGCGATAACATCCGAGAGAAAATACCCCCTATCGTAAAGGTGGATCGGGGGGATTTGCGCCGGTCTTTGCTCACCGGATACCCGACACTGTGACCAGATCCCGGATATTCTGATAAGTGACCGCTCCGATCTTGGGGACCTCTTGAACCTCTGCAACGGACTGGAACGGGCGGACCTCCTCCCGGTAGGAAACTATTGCTCCCGCCAAGGCGGGACCGATCCCAGGAAGGGTGTCCAAGAGCTCCACCGATGCCAGATTCAAGTCGATCAGGCCGTCCTGAATCTGGGACGGCGCCAGCGGCATGTTCGAAAGTACGGGAGCGGCCTCACCCAGCTTGGGAACGTAGTATTCCGATTCGTCTTGAAGGCGGAGGGCTAGATTCATTCCCCCAATGTTGGCTTCCCCGGTCACACCACCGGCTGCAGCCAAAGCGTCGGTGACCCGGCTATCGGGGGCAAGGGTGTACACTCCCGGATTGACGACCGCTCCGTTGACGAAAACCCTGACTCGGGTTGGTGATTGTTGAGAGTCCGGGGCAATGAGTTGGATTGGAGCGTTGTTGTCCTGACGGACAAGCAGCACCACTGCCGCCAGCACCGCGGCAACGGTTGCGGCCAGCAATGCTATGGTAGCCATGTTCCGGGCAGTGAGCTCCGGCATTCCCTACCTCTCAGCCTGGTCTTGCCTTCTAGCTGGGTATCGAGGCCGCAGGTTGTACTAGCTGTGGATGTCCGCTTATAATTTAGCTTAACCTCGCGCACATTCCAATGAAAAGGAGCTTAACCTTGGCCACCGAAAAAGCATCCGTCAACGGTAATCAACAACTACACGCCTTCTTTCAGGGCGCTGTGGTGCCGATGGATGAGGCCAAGGTGAGTGTGATGACCCACGCTCTGCACTACGGCACGGCAGTCTTTGAGGGTATCCGCGGCAATTGGAATGAAGAACAGGGCAAGATGTTCGTATTCAGGATGCGGGAACACTACGAACGCATGATCCGAGGCTGTAAGATTCTGCTATTGGACATTCCTTACACTGCCGACGAGCTCTGCGACATCACCGTGGACTTGGTCGCACGTAACAGGCATCAGTCGGACATCTACATCCGCCCTCTGGCCTACAAGAGCGCTGAGGTCGTTGCCAACCTCAAGCTCCAGGAATTGTCCAGCGATTTCACGCTGATCACGGTGCCGTTCGGAAATTACCTGGGTACTGATATCCTAAAGTGCTGCACCTCCTCTTGGCGGCGGGTCGACGACAACATGATCCCGACCCAGATCAAGAGCGCCGGAATCTATGTCAACAGCATGTTGGCCAAGACCGAAGCCACCCTGGCTGGGTTCGACGAAGCCATAATTTTGAACCAGGACGGCCACGTCTCGGAGGGATCGGGCGAGAACGTGTTCATGGTCGCCGGCGGCAAACTCTATACACCCCCGTGCGAGGACAACGCTCTGCCGGGAATCACCCGCGAGACTGTCATGCAGTTGGCCCAGGCAGAATTGGGCATCGAGGTGGTTGAACGCAGCATCGATCGCAGCGAACTCTACCTGTGCGACGAGGTGTTCCTCAGCGGGACGGCCGCCCACCTGACACCGGTTGTGGAGTTAGACCGCCGCCCAATCAACCAGGGCGAACCGGGGCCGGTTTCGATAGCACTGCAAAAACTGTACTTCGATATCGTTGTGGGCCGGAACCCCAAATACCTCCATTGGTGCACGGCAGTTGTCCCCCAAATGGTGCCGGCCTAACCAGCAGGGCCCAACGCTGTTGAATAACGAATCAAACGGACGCTCTGGCCAATGGGCGTCCGTTTTCTATTCCCAACTCTTCCTGACCGGAGCACGGTAAATTGATCTGGGCCGGTCTGGGGTTATTCTCCTACGCCATCGGCAGCATTCCCACTGCCTACCTGTTCACCCGCTACTTGCTGGGCCGGGACATCCGGCAGATGGGCGATTTGAACAGTGGCGCGGCCAATGTCTTTCGGAATGTCGGCGCCAAGGCCGGCATGGCCGTCGGCGCCATCGACATCATAAAAGGCGCCGTGGCCATAGTCTTGGCCAAGTTGCTGGTGGACGACACAGGGATGGAGATGATGGCCGGGGGAGCAGTTCTGATGGGGCACATCTTCCCAATTCATCTGCGGTTTCGCGGCGGACGGGGCGCCGCCACCGCCGTGGGAGTGCTGATCGCTTCGTTGCCGGTCATCGGACTTCCGGTAGGCGCCTTTGGCCTGGTGGTGCTCTACTTCACCCGCAAGGCGATATACCCTCTGGCCACATTCTTGATCGCCATTCCAGTCCTGGCCTGGCCCGTCGGGTACTCAGTCGCCCTTGCCGTCTACGCGGTGGCCGTGCCCATCTCCATCGGCCTGAGCCATTTCTTCTCCACCCGGATTCTGAATCCAGGCTCAGCCCAGGATATAGGCAATACCGGGGACACCGGCGATTCACCACTGCCCCAAGAATAGGTCCGGGCTTTGACTGGCTCTTTCGTTCTGGACTACATCCTCCTGACCTTCTTGCTTTCCTGTGGGGTGTTCCAGACGGCCGCCGCCTGCGGTGGATTCCGCGGCCTGCAATTCTTCACGGGCCGCGTATTCTCAATAATCTTCGGCCTGACGGTATTCACTCTAGCTTTTGCCTGGTTCTTTCTCTCTGAGTCACGAAACGTCCCCGACACCGGGCTAGGTCTAAACGGGAATGAACAGTTTGGCTACTTCTTCGCCGGGGCCGGGATGGGCCTGGCATTCACACTGGCCGTTTCTTCGCTGCTCCACCGTAACCTGGGAAAGAGTCTGGGAAGGCTACCCCGAGGGTTGGATGCCCTCAAATTGGCCGGCTACCACCGTTGTTTGACCCAAGCGGTGCGCGAGTTCCGGGCCCAGACGAAAGACTGGTCACCAGCCGGCATCATCGCTTGGGCGACTTTTTTCTGGTCCAGGCGCTCGGATGACCGCTAAGTGGTCCGCTTTACGGCATGAATAAGCTGACTGAAATTGAGAGTGACATTGTCGCCTGGCTCAACGGTTTGCTGGGACTGACTGAGGCCGTGGATGACGCGGTCTACCTGCTGGTCAGCGACTACTTCATTCCGCTGTGCATCTGTTTCTGGATGTTGGGGCTGTGGTTCCAAGGCAGGTACGCCTTAAAACGGGACCAGAACCAACGCGCCGTGCTTGGTGCGGCCATCGGACTGGGATTCGCCAACCTGGCCGTGCTGATCATCAATCAGTTCGTGTTTCGGGACCGGCCCATCGCCGGCCTGGAACTCACCAACCTGCTCTACGCCGCCACCGACTCGTCATTTCCGTCCAATCCCGCGGCCGTCGCTTTTGCCGCCGCCATGGCTATTTGGCTGAACAACCGCTGGGCCGCCCTACCGGTCATCCTGCTGGCCGGTGTATGGTGCCTGATGCGTGTGGTTAACGGCCTCTTTTATCCCACCGACATCCTGGCCGGAGCGGCCATTGGCGCATCCGTTAGCTGGTTCATCGTCATGGGTCTGCGCCGGATCGAGCCGGTAACCGCCTGGGTCTTGGAGGGCGCCCGGTTCCTTCGCCTCGCCTAGAAGCGCCGGGAATGGCCTGGGCGATAGTTGCACGGACTCTGCCGAAATTTATTAATACTGCTGCTGAACATAACGTAAGTCCAAGCCACGATTGATGGCCATCACGGACTCGGATGGAGGCACGATGGGTTGGTCCCTGCATCATCCTCATGGACTCATTTATTACGCGCCCCAGTATTGCCACCGAGGCTACACCCTGTTCGCCAATCTGCGTGGCAATGATGCTAACCTCATCGACATGGAAGGCCGCATCTGCCATCGCTGGGCCTGGCCCAGCGGCATCAACTACGCCAATCTTCTGCCCAACGGCAATCTGCTACTCCACACCCTGGCCCCGGCCGATCCAGGGCCCATGACCGGCATCGGCGGACATGCGGGGGGACTAGTGGAACTGGACTGGAACGGCAACGTGGTCTGGGAGCTCCAGGACGCCTCGATGCACCACGACTTTCAACGGCTGCCCAGCGGGAACACCCTGGCCTTGATGTGGGAGGAACTGTCACCGGACATCACACGCCAGGTCAAGGGAGGGTATACCACCCCCGAGGATCTGGCGCAGATGCTAGGCGATGTTGTGCGCGAGTTTTCGCCTTCGGGAGAAGTGGTCCACGAATGGCGGTCCTGGGAGCATCTGGACTTCGATGAGGACGTGATCTGCCCCTTGGAAGGCCGCCGGGAATGGACCCACGGCAATAGTATCAACATGACTTCCGACGGCAACTACCTAGTGAGCTACAGGCAGACCAGCACCGTGGGAATCGTTGACCGCGAGAGCGGAAAGTTCATCTGGAAATGGGGACCGGGGGAGGTTTCTCACCAGCATAATGCGAGTTGCCTGGACAACGGCCGGATCTTGTTGTTTGACAACGGGTCCCACCGGCGAGCTCCCAGCACCAACTATTCGCGCATCGTGGAGATTGATCCAACCGACAACGAAATAGCCTGGGAGTACCGTGGCGAGCCACCCATCTCTTTCTATAGTTACCAGATCAGCGGCGCCGAAAGACTACTCAACGGAAACACCCTGATCTGCGAAGGGGCCACGGGACGGTTCATCGAGGTAACTCAGGGCCATCAGATCGTCTGGGAGTATATCAATCCGCTGTTTGCCGATAGCGGCAGGATCGCGGGAGGGACTCCATCGAGCCAGGGGAATTCGGTCTTTCGGGCCCACCGGTTCGCCGCTGACGATCCAGCTTTGCAGGGCCGAGACTTAGACCCGGCACGCTACGCCAACCTGAACCGGACTTTGGGCGTAAGTTAAAAACGGGAGAGGCCCGGCCTACCGGCCCCATGCCCCAGGCAAGCTCACCGGCAGGGTCCTCCAGGTACTTAACCGTCGTCCGGTGGAGACCTTATCGGTGGTCTGAACCAATGCCCGGATCTCCGGCCGGCTGCCCCATTTTGGGGACGGGCTTTCGAAAAGGGTCTTGTCGTTGGTCTGCGGAGATAACATTACGTCAGTTAACCCCCTGATTACGGCCCCAACTAGTGTTTCACCACCCGGGAACCCGTGACCGGCCTTCCTATTCTATCACCATGATATACTCGCAAAAATTACGGGTAAATTACGGGGTGTCAGCTACATCCGCGGACGCCTGCCGAGACAGGAGATTTATGGATGCCTTCGACATGTCTCAAATCGCGGAGGCCCATAGTAAAAACGGGGAACTTTATCACGAGTTTCTCCGGGCCAACCGCTTGAGCGTGGGGCTATACGTATTGGGGGCCGGTGCCACCGACCCACAGGCCCCTCACACCGAGGACGAGATCTACTACATCGTTTCAGGGTCGGCGATGATTCAGGTGGCCGGGGAGGACCGTCCAGTGAGCACCGGGTCCGTCATCTACGTGGACGAACATGTGGACCACCGGTTCCACTCCATCACCGAACAACTCAAAGTAGTCGTGGTATTTGCGCCGCCTCGCCGGTCGCAGGCCGGTTAGAATTAATTTTGAAGCTATTTGAATTGGGTAGACTTACATGACAATCCAGAAGACCGAATATCCAACGAGATTTGTGCGACCCGGCTTGAGCGTCGAGCGCCATTTACGCTCCGAAGTTCTCCGAGTTGTTGAAGATGCCGAATTTGAATTGAAAAATTTAGGGATTGCATCGTTGACCGATGATGCGATGGAATTTATTAAAAGTGTACTGAACGAAGCGGTTCTCACGAGACTTCCAGAGGCAAAAAAGGTTGGTCTGCCAATCTCCACGACTGAACAGATGCTTGAATACTTCCACCAGATCGTCGTTAAACTATCGATGAAGGCTCTAGAATTTAGTGAAGATCGATCCGCTGATTCACTTCCATTAATTGGCCCGATTCATTTAATTCAGGGTATCCACGACGCTTGGTGTAACATTTTCCCGTTTTGTCGGCCTACCCCTCAAGATCCACCGGAACCACCTACTCCTCCAAGTCCCCAATATTCCAATAGAGCTAGCTAGCATGGCCGACAATTCCAAGACAGAGCTCGATAAGAGTGCAAATTTGGTTGCATTCGAATTCACCAGGTCTTGGTCGGTTTTGATGATTACGCTATCCACCGGATCAATCCTCTTTACCGCTGTCTTTCAAGATAAATTCGGTGCAACCGGTGAGGGTATTAGCTCTCCCGAGATTCTTCTTTCCTCTTGGATATTATTCGGTATGTCTATTATCTTTGGGATAGGTTCTATCGGTAGCCTTGTCTCGCAATTGATCGTCAGTCAAGGTGAGTACCTTGACTTGTACCGGAACCCCATTAGGATTTTCTTTGCATTCCAGCTATCGTTCTTTTTATCGGGGGTCGGGCTAGTTTTGGTGTTCGTTTCACAGAACTTATTTTGACGGCAGATCGTTTTGCCTCAAAATTTTTGAAAGAATATTGACAGCGGAGCGATTCGAGTGGCCAGCGTAGAAATAATGGGCATGATTGGCGTCAACCGTGAGCGTGACTCCTCCCGAGGCGTGACGGTCAGCCTCTTCGGTGGCGGCATCAACCCAGCCGACGAGATTCCCTCCGGGATCGACCCAGAATACATCGCCGAGTTCTCCCTGGCCCACGAAGCCAGCGGCTTCGACAAGGTGTTGATCGGGTACTCTTCAGCCACCGCCGAGGGTTTCGGCGTTGCAGGATACGCAGCATCCCGCACCAAGACCCTGGGGTTTCTCATCGCCCACCGGCCGGGGTTCGTGGCGCCCACACTCGCCGCCCGCCAAGCTGCCACCCTAGATCAACTTACCGGGGGCCGTATCGCACTCCACATCATCAGCGGAGGCAGCGACATCGAACAACGCCGAGATGGCGACTGGGTGGACCACGACGCCCGCTACCGGCGCACCGACGAGTTCATGGAGGTGGTGAAGCGAGTCTGGACCGAGACCGCGCCATTCGATTACGACGGAGAGTTCTACCGGTTTGAGCAAAATTCAAGCGAGGTCCGCACCTTGCAGAAGCCCCACGTTCCCATCTACTTCGGCGGCGCATCGGACGTGGCCAAGGAAGTCGGGGCAAAACGGGCCGACGTCTATGCCCTCTGGGGAGAACCCCTGGGGTCAATAAAAGAGCAGGTCGCCGATATCCGAGAGCGCGCGGCCAAGTACAACCGCACCATTCGCTTTAGCGTTTCCGTAAGACCGATCTTGGGAGACACAGAAGGCGAAGCATGGGAGCGGGCCCGGGGCATACTGGAACGGGTAAAGGCCTCGGTGGGAGAAACCGTCGGCCCAGGGAAACCGGCCAGGCTGCAGTCGGAGGGTTCCCGGCGCCTTTTGGAGTTCGCCGCCAAGGGGGAGGTCCATGACCAACGCCTGTGGATGCCGATAGCCGCCACCACCGGAGCCGCTGGCAGCACTACCGCCCTGGTGGGCACCGCGGAACAGGTAGCCGAGTCCCTGCTGGCCTATCACGAGGCAGGCGCTGACGCTTTTATCATCCGGGGCTTCGACCCACTACACGACACCATCGAGTGGGGCAAGGAGCTGATCCCCTTGGTCCGTGATGGCGTTGCGGCGCGGTCTAGCTAACTGGCAATCCCTCGATCTCCAGCAAATTCTCAATTAACCCAAAGAAACCCTTTACGTTCACCGTTTGGGGCAGGGTGATTTCGCCTGGGCTGCCCGTCTCGGAGGTTTCTCCCCAGGACTCGTTTTCGTCCAGCCCCACGTCTAGGTCTACCTTGATCACGGTAGCTATGACCGGGTCCAAGGCGATCGCCAAGGCCAAGGGGTCGTAGAACTCGAACCTCTGCCTGCTGGGCTCCCGATGAAACCAGCCCTGCAGCAGGTCCAAGACCAGCCGGCCGAGGGGGTGGTCCGACCGGAGCCCCAGCGTCTGTTCGCGGCTGATTCCCACCTGCCTGCAGGCCGCTAGATCGACGACGGTAACGGGAAGCCGGCTCGACAAGATAATCTCGGCGGCAACCGGGTCGCTGTAGAAATTGAACTCCGCCCTGGGTGTGACGTTGCCGGGAGTGTCCACGGCGCCACCCATGACCACGATGTTTTTGGCCTGTTCCAAAGCAAACGGCCTCTCCCAGAGCAGGCGGGCCACGTTGGTCAGGGGACCTAGGGCAACCAGCACGGCCTCACCTGGCTCGCGGGTTAGTTGATCATACAAAAACTGAACAGCCCCTTGTGCGACTGGCTCCGTGGTGGGCTCGGGAAGGCGGCTGGACAGTCCCCCTGGGCCGTGGAACTGGGGGGCATAGGCGTACTTGCCCCGCAGGGGCCGGGCGGCCCCTTTAGCCACCGGGATGTCACGCCGCCCCGCCGCTTGGAGCAGCGCCAGGGCATTGCGGGTGGACCGGGCCAGGGGGACGTTCCCACCCACGGTGGTTAAGCCCACGGTCTCGACATCCGGCGATGCCAGAGCCATCAGGATGGCAACGGCATCGTCCACGCCGGGGTCGGTGTCTATGAGTAATCTAGTTGGCTGGACCATCGATCTCTCGGCCACACAAAAGCGGCCCCATAAAGAATGGCCCAGCTAGAATGGGGCGGGGTCCTTGTAGAGATACGCCGAGTTGGCGAATGCCGTGAGAGCGTCCAATGCCGTGTGCCAGAAACGGTATCCGGTCGTCCTGTGGAGTTTTCCGGTGCTCATCAAGATTGGCCAGCGCACCAGGTCCAGACCGGCGGAAGTGGCGTCCCGCTGCAGATGGAGTTCCCAAGACAACTGGGCCAAGGGATAAGCCAATAAGGCCGGGAGGCTAATCAGCTTGCTCTTGATTATTTTGGCCATCTCCCGGTAATAGACCACCCCGTCACCGGCAACGTTGAACGTTCCAGGAATCTCCCTTTGAATGACGATGGAGATGACCCTGGCGAGGTCGTCATCATACACGAACTGCATGGCCGGATTGGCATCCAGCACGCCCAGGAGCCAGGGACGGAAGAAGGCCTGGGTCACGAAGTTGTCGGCGCCGTTACCCAAGACGATGCACGATCTGAGGATGGTGACTTTGATGTCCTGCTGGGCCTGGGAAAATTCCTCCAATGCCAGCTCACTCAGGTGCTTGTCGTAGCCGTAGGGAAAATCAAGGGACGGCCGCACCGGCGCGTCGTCAAGAATGGGGACCGGGTTGTCGCTGTGGGCGCCGTAGACGGTGTGGGAGCTCAGGTATATAAGGTGCCCGATCCGCGCCCTAACGCAGGAAGCCATCACGGACCGTAGGGTCTCCAAGTTCTCCTCGCGTATGGCGGCCACCTCCCGCCGGTTGACGCCACGGCGTGCGTTGAAGGCCAGATGAACCAACGTGGTGGCGCCTTGGTCGTTCAACTCCTCGTCGATGGGCCCCGAGACGTCCTTGCGGTAGACGGCAATATTGTGGATCGGCACCGGCAATGGATTGACATCGAAAGCCACCACTTTCCGAATGCCAGGCTCCTGCTCCAGCCGCTCCAGAAGTTTGGTTCCGATGTAGCCGGATGCTCCGGTGACCGCGACTACCTTTCCCTGTTGGACCATCCTATCCTGCTGTGCCACCGGATACACAGTGGTGTTTTGTTCTCATAGGCCGCCAGTACTTTGGTAGAGGTTACCGGAGAGGAGATGACCGGGGCAACATGCTGCCCAGCCAGGTCTGGGCCGTTATCCTGATCTTTTCGGCCTTGCTCAGCGACACCCTGGAGTCTAAGACGTCATAATCCGACGCCTCGATTCGGTCCAGCACCTTGGAGTACAGCGCTCCCAAGACGGCAGGACAGGCCCTAGACCTCCGGGTGAGATAGGGCAACAACTTGAATCCGCGGTCAAAGTACTCACGGGCACGCTGCGACTGGAACCCCATCAGGTCGATAAAGGCCTGGTTGCGGACACCATTTCTGAGGTCTTCCTCAGAATATCCGAACCGGGCCATCTCGTCCTGGGGCAGATAGATGCGGCCCATGTCCAGGTCTTCCCGCACATCCCTGATGATGTTGGTCAGTTGCATGGCCAGGCCCAGGTCCACGGCGTATTCTTTTGCGTCGTCATTCTCGTAACCAAAGATCTGCAGGCAAATCAGCCCCACCACCGAGGCGACCCGGTAGCAATATTCCCGCAATTCCTGGAAGTTCGCGAATCGGTCCTTAACCAGGTCGCTCTCGACGCCCATGATGATCTCCCGGAAGTAGTCTTGGGGGATCTCGTACCGCTGAGCAACGTCGGCCAACGCCAGGTACACCGGGCTGGAGGCATTCCCTGAATAGGTATCATTTAGATTAGATTGAAGGTCGGCCAGCGCTGTCATCTTGGCGTCGGTTGAGGTTTCCTCATCCACCGAATCGTCGCAATGGCGGCAGAAAGCGTATGCGGCGTAGATGGCCCGGCGCTTGGCGGCTGGGAGGGTCAAAAAGGCGTAGTAAAAGTTCTTGGCTTCCCGGCGGGTGATGATCCGGCAAGCCTCGTAAGCTAATTCTAGGTCGATGGTGGGAGACTGCATGGAATTTACCGGGGATAACGATTTGAGGAAAGGGCGACTGGGGGTTTGCTGCTCCCAGCGATTATAGTACAGGATCCGGCCGCTAAAACTTTGAGGGGACGGATCCGCCGGGGCCCAGATCAGGGGAAGCCTCGAATCCGGGCCAAACGGGATTGTTGCTGCTATTCCCCGACTACTTGGACCATAACTTCCCGACGGCGGGGATGATCCAGCTCAATAAAAAAGACACTCTGGTAAGTCCCAAACTGCATTTGGCCGCCGATCACCGGCACCGTCTCGCTAGTGCCCAGGAGGAGGTGCTGCAGGTGTGCGTGGCCGTTGGGTGACTCGTCATCGTTCATATTGACGGTGCGAATCTCAAAGTTGTTGTGTTGGTAGCCGTTCTCCCGTGGAGACATTTTTTCCAGAAATTCGGCCATGTCTTCCAGCAGCAACGGTTCGTTTTCATTGATCTTAATCGCCGCGGTAGTGTGCTTGGAATACACGACGGCAAACCCGTTGGCAATCTGGGAATTGGCGACACATTCGGCCACCCATTCGGTGATGTCGATGAACTCCGGCGCACACTTTGTCTCGAACTTCTTGCAAAATGACTTGGTGATCATTATGCAGTCCCCCTTTCTGCTTAGCCCGAATTAACTTTGAAAATTGCTGATCGCTCGTTGATCGCTCTATGAAGGCCGCCTCTAATATTGCGCTTCTACTTCCCGGAAACCGCACGGGAATACCTTCCCAATGCCAGCAGCGGCCAGTAGTTGCGGTACAGATGGTAGTTGATCATGAACCCAGCCGGCAGATCCAAGCCCTGGTAACTCGACTCTCCAGGGTCCGGCAACTCCTTGAGCCGTTCGCCCACACCGTAGCCGGGAAATCCGGTGCCGGTGAAGTACGGTTCGTGCCACGTGCCGTCCTCCTGCTGCGTTTCGGCCAGGTAATTCACACCCCGCTGGGAGGCCTGGCATTCGTGTTCTCCAGCGGCGACCAAGCCTAGCAAGGCCCAGGCGGTTTGAGACGCCGTGCTGGGGCCCACGCCGCGTAGGGTCGGGTCCACGTAGGAGCCGCAGCCCTCACCCCAGCCGCCGTCTTCGTTCTGGTGGGCCACGATCCAATCGACGGCCCGGCGGATGTACGGCTGGGACATATCTTCGCCGATGGCTTCCAATGCGGGTAATACGGAACCGGAGCCATAGACATAATTAACGCCCCAGCGGCCGAACCAGGAGCCGTCTTCCTCCTGCTCACTAACAACGTACTTGAACCCCCGGTTGACGACCTTGTTTTCTCTGGTGGAGCCCAATCGTCCAAACATCTCCAGCAGATGAGCCGTGACGTCGACGCTAGGTGGGTCCAGGGTCTCGCCGAAATCCGAGAACGGTATCTTGGTCAGGTATTTCTTATTGTTGTCCTTGTCGAAGGCCGCCCAACCGCCGTTCTTGGATTGCATTCCGGTCATCCATTCCACACCCCTTTGAACGGATTCGGCCCGGCGGGGCTCCTCGGCGTCCGGCAATCGGACCTTGTCCAAAGCCATGACGACGATGGACGCATCATCGATGTCAGGGTAGGCCAAGTTATCGAACTCGAAGGACCATCCGCCCGGACGCAGCTTCTTAGCACGGACCTGCCAATCGCCGCCGGCGAATATCTGTTTCTCCAGCAGCCACCTGGTAGAGGATTGGACCATAGGGTCGTCAGCAGCGACACCGGATTCCAACAAGGCTAATTGGGCGATGCAGGTGTCCCACACAGGAGAGAGACAAGCCTGGACGGTACAGGTGTCCTCGTCTTCGATAGCGAAAGCTTCAAATCCATGGAAACCCTTTTCTACTGCCTCGTGATCCGGTCCGTAACCCAGAGTATGGAGCGCAATCAATGAGTAGACCCACGGAGGCTGAATCCCGGCCCAGGAACCGTCCGCCTCCTGGTGCTCCAAGACCCATTCCATGATCTTGCGCTCGGCACGTCCTCGGAGCGGATGCACCGGCAAGCGCTGGTAGAGTCCCACTAGCTTGTCCGCCAAATAAAGGGCTTTGGACCAGCCGAGTCCTCCAGTAGGTTTGGGCAGGGAATAATCGGCGCCTCCGCGTCCGCCGGGATAGAGTTCGTCAATGTTGGCCGACTCCGGTACCGGACAGTAGGGTTGGCGGGTCAAGATGATTAGCATGGGAACGACTGTGGCGCGCGCCCAGCTGGCGAATTCATAGATGTTGAACGGCGCCCACGACGGCAGGAAGATCATCTCGGGCGGCATGTTGGGCGTGCCCTTCCAGTCCCATTGACCGAACAGTGCCAGCCAGATCTTGGTGAACACCCGGACCTTGGGCATTCCGCCCTTGGCGAGTATGAATTCCCGGGCCTTTTGCATGGTCTCGGAGTCCGGAGAGTGCCCGGCCAGCTTGAGGGCAAAATAACACTCAACCGAGGTACTCAGGTCGCCCGGAGCCTCAAAATACTGGCCCCATGAGCCATCGCTCCGTTGCTTGCTCAGGATGTAATTGCAAACCTTGCGCCATCGTTCCCCATCATGACGGCCCGTGAAATGGCACAACATCAGATACTCGGCTTCCATGGTCGGGTTGGATTCCAGCTCACCCCACCAGTAGCCGTCAGGGTATTGGGTCCGGCGGAAGTAGTCCTGTGACCGGCGCACCGCTCGGTCCGCCGCCTGCTTGACCTCTGTATTTTTTGGTTGAGTTACCAAATCTATGCAGCGCTTCGCCAAGAGTTCACGTTTTGTTTGTTGAGGTAGCCATGATCGGCGAACCAATCAGCGGATTGTTTCAATGCGTCTTCCACGGCCCGCTGGGGTAGTCCCAACTCTTTGACCGCTTTTTCGCAACTGACGTAGGCGGGTTTCTTCGACGCCAGCACTCCTTCAACAGGAATAGCCGGCTCCCGGCGCAACAGGGTCCCTTCCACGAACCGGTCTGCGTACCCGGCGCCTATCACCAGCCAGTAGGGCGCCCTGATTCGTGGCGCCGGCAGGCCGGTCAGGCTGCTCAGCATGTCGAATATTTCCTTCAAACTAACGTTCCGGTTGCCCAATATGTAACGCTCGCCTGGTTTTCCTTTCTCTAATGCCAGGATGTGGCCGTCCACCACGTCGGCCACGTCCACCAGATTCATTCCGGTTTTCAAGTATGCTGGGACCCGCCGGCGAAGGAAGTCTAGAACGATCTTCCCAGTCGGAGTGGGTTTAACGTCCCACGGGCCAACCGGCGCGGTGGGGTTCACCACCACCACCGGCATCCCGTCCGCCGCCATGGCCAGAGCCTCCCGCTCCGCATGGAGCTTGGACCTCTTGTAGTGGCCGTGGAGCGTCTTGGCGTCGATTAGCGTCTCTTCGTTACCGAGGGGTCCGTTGGGGCCCAGGGCTCCCTTTGGCAGACCGATCGTCCCTACTGTGCTGGTGTATACGGTGCGGGAGACTCCTGCTTGCCGTGCCGCGTTCAGCACGTTTACCGTGCCCTCCACATTGGTCCGCGACACTCCTGCCGGGTCTCTCGACCAGAAGGTGTAGGCGGCGGCCACGTGAAAAACTGCCTCGCAGCCCTGAACAGCCCGGTCGACCGATCCACGGTCCAAGATGTCCCCTTCCACTGGAATGATTCCGGTGTCTTCAATTGTTAATCGATTACTGCCCGGGCGAACCAACGCCCGCACGTCCTCACCGCGCCGCCACAGTTCACGGGCGAGATTCCCGCCGATGAACCCGGTGGCGCCGGTGACCAACACCTTCAATTTTTATTTCTGGCGCTTCGAACGGTGGTCGCCATCCTAGCGCTATCCCCTGGCGCCTGACGCCGGACCAACGTTCTGGCCGCCGCCGTTCTCAAGAATCCCGGTCTCTTTCATATAGGCTACCGCGAAGTTGGTCAGGACCATCTGGCCCAATTGCAGTTGTCTCTTCAGGCGTAGCATCGTGGGGATGCGCCACGGCATGAGCAGCACGTGGGTCACCACTTTATAGGGCGATTTGGCCAGTCCAGGAAGATAGCCGGGCAGACGTTCGCTTGCGGTGTCCAAGACGACGCGAGCCGACAAGAAGGGCACGCCCGCCTTTTGAGCAGCCTCCGCCACCCGGTAATCTTCCATGTTTACGCTGTCCACCTGATACTGAGCCCGAAGGTCTTCCCGCTCTTTGGGCTCCGCGACCAGATGATCCACCGTCAGTGCTCCGCCGTTACAGACTGGCATGGAGAGTTCGAGCGCGGCCTGCTCTGCTGATTGGAGCATTCGAGGGTCCGGCCTGAGGGCCTGTCCAGCCCCTTGTGATGCCCCGTTCTGGAGGGCGTACCGGTCGGCCAGCAATAGGTCGCCGGATTCCAACGCGGGGTTTACACCTCCGGCCACACCCAGGACCAATACGCTGTCTATGTCAGAACGCCGGTCCTCAAGCAAAGCAGCCAAGGCGCCGCCCGCCCGGTCCGGTCCAACTCCCAGAACTCGGAACTCCACCTGGGGATGGACCCCGTTGGCGTCTTGAATCTCAAGCACCTCGCGCCGGAGGCCGATTAATTCTTGCTCCATGCTGGCAGCCACGATCAGCAACGTTCCTTACTCTTGATGCTAGGCAGCGGTGATTCCGCCCTTGTGGGCGGCGCCAGACTTAATCAATGTGGCCCAGTCCTTGGGCGTCCTAACGGCCGTGAAAATGGTGGCAGACTCGAATCCGCAGTGCATCATGCAGTTGGCGCACCGCGGGTCTTTGCCCACGCCATACTTGTCCCAGATGTCCTGGTCGAATAATTCATTGACGTGTTCAACGTGCTCGTCTGCCAGGGGGTAGCAAGGCTTCCTCCATCCCATCACGGTGTACGTCGGATTGGACCAGGCTGTGCATTGGTACTCCCGCTCCCCTTTCAAGAAGTTCAAATAAAGCGGGTTGTTATAGAAATTGGCCCCCTCCGAATTCTCAGGCGATAGGAGTTCTTGGAAAATGGAATGCGACTCTTGGCGGGTCAGGAACATGTCTTGGTCCGGAGCGTCTTCAAAATCGAAGCCCGGTGAGAGCATCGAACCTTCCACTCCAATATCACTCACCAAACGGAACATCTCGGAAAGGTCGCCAACATCGCTGGTTCGGAACACCGTGGTATTGGTGCAGACACGGTAGCCTCGGTCCAAGGCAGACTGGATCGCATCAACAGCCTTCTTGAAAACCCCTTTCCGGTCCACCGACTCATCATGTTTCTCTTCCATGCCGTCCATGTGCACCACCCAGCACAGGTATTTGGAAGGCTGGACTTTGTCCATTACCCGGTCCAGCAGCAAGCCGTTGGTGCAGCAATATACGAAGTATTTTTCTTCAACCAGCGTATTGATAATCTCGGCAATCCTGGGGTGAATGGTCGGTTCTCCGCCAGCGATGGACACTATGGGCGCGCCGGACTCGTGGACCGCGGCAAGAGCCTCCTCCACCGGCATCATTTTATCCAACACCGATTTATATTCCCGGATGCGCCCGCAACCGATGCAGGCGAGATTGCACATCTCCAGCGGCTCGAGCATTGTCACCAAAGGAAATTTCTTCCTGCCTTTGAGTTTGTTTTTTAATATATAGCCTGCCAGTCTGGTGGATAACTCCAGCGGTCGTTTGGCTCGTTTGCCTTGTTTGAGAGTGGTCATATTGTCAAAACCTCAACGGTCATTCATTCGTAACATGGCCCGGTTACAGGCTACTAGACTAGTATTCTCTTCGGGCCAGGAAGTCAACGAGTTCTTCTGCCTCGATTTGAGCCCATTTTGGCAGCGAAACCGGCTTCAAGGCTTCCAAGGCCCTGGCTGCGGCGGCTTCCGTGAGGCGTTGGGATTGCTCTTGTGAGCCAACCTCGTCCAAAACAGCCAACACCCGTTGCACATCGTCCTCTTCCAAAACCTCCTGTCCATAGATCCGGAACAGGTCGTCCATGGCCCTGCCACTGGCCCGCTCCAGAGCGAACACCACCGGATATGACTTCTTTCGGCGGCGTATATCGTTATCGGTGGATTTGCCCAAGGTCACCTCGTCGCCCCAAATGCCCAGGTAGTCATCCCTGATCTGGAAGACCTGGCCCAAACACTCGCCGAAATTGGCGAAAGCCCTAACCGCTGCAGCGTCTTTCGTTGCCATTAAGGCCCCGATCTCCAAGGCGCATCGGATCAGGGCCCCGGTTTTGCAGGCGATCATATACAAGTACTCATCGGCCTTGATATCCGTTCGGGACTCAAATTCCAGGTCCAAACACTGGCCTTGAATCATTTCCAAGTAGCTCTCGGTCAAGTTGTCCGATACCCGAAGCACGATTTCCGGAGCAACGACATTGCCACCCGCGCCCAACAGGGCCAGGTCGCCGGTGCATTGCATGGCATTGCCAGCCGCGAGGGCCCTCGGTATGCCCCAAAGATGCCAGACCGTGGGTTGATGCCGCCGCTCCACGTCTTGGTCCTGTATGTCGTCGTGAATCAGCGAAAAATTATGGATCAACTCCACTGCCGCCGCTGCGGGCAGGGCCTTGGAGAAATCGTCGGCCAGCGCCTCGCAGGCGAACAGACACAACGTGGGGCGAAGAGCTTTACCTTGGGAGATGGGAGTCTCCATTTCGATGCCTTTCTGGTCTACCCAGCCAAGGTGATAACGGAGCAACTGGTAAGCGTCAGAGGTGTCGCCGTTGGGCACAACTGTATGGAGCTCTTGCTCTACAGAGTTTTTATATCTGGAGAACATGCCGGGAAGCTTCGCTCCCCGTTCCATACTCCCGTTTGATTGCTGGGCGCCGTCTTGGACCATACTCCAATTCTCACGGAGACGATCATAGAGAAAAGGTCAGCCGCTAAGCGGCGGACGGGATACATCGGTATACGATGGAAGACAATGATGGGCATGCTAGCAAAGCGTTTTGGACCGTGTCAAGATGAATTCGCCTGGTCCGATCCCACCACCCGGTCTCACTTCAATCTGTTAGTAATATACGCGACGCGCAGGATCGTTCGTTGATCGTAATTTCCTTGTCTGGAATATCATAGATGATCACGCCTGGCTTATAGCTAGGCGCAAAGGACGGAAATTGGTATAATTGCCGTGTGTTTTAGTGGACTGAAGCGGATCGGCTAAGAAATCACTGGTTCGCCAGCCCGTCTCGGCGGAAAAGGGCCGATTTCTCTGATTTACCAGGTTTATGAAAAGCGATAGCCGGGCACCTTACCAGGCACGGATTAGCTTCGGCCAACATCGGCAATTTTTTGGTTGACACCACTTCCACATTAGTTTATATTTCTATCTTGTAACGAATGTTACATAAGAGGTGCATCAAGCCTGGGATTTGTCCCATGCCTGTTGTGCCGTCTTCATGTAACCATAAACGTATAGGTGCGACACTGCCCCAGGATAAATCAAAACAACTTTTCCAAGGAGGAACACATGGCTGAACAGGATATCGCGTTGATGGCCCACCTCTTGCGCCGCGCCGGTTTCGGAGCGAGCCGCGATGAGATCGAGGCCAAGGCAGCGCAAGGTTATGACAGTGTAGTACAAGAGTTGCTCAACCCTGAGGGCCAAGAGGCCACCCCAGAAGACCTGCTCATGCGCTACAACCCCTCGTATCACGAGCCTGGCGGCATCGAGACCAACGTGCAGTTGTGGGTCTGGCGCATGATAAACAGCCGGCGCCAGCTTCAAGAGAAGGTGACCCTTTTCTGGCATATGATCTTCTGCGCTGGGCACAGTAAGATTGACAGCGGCCAAGAAATGGGTCTGATGGTCGACGTTTTCCGGCAAAATGGAATGGGCAAGTTCGACGACCTGCTCCTAAGTCTGTCGACCAATCCGGGTATGATGTACTATCTGGACAACACCGAGAGCCATAAGGCCAACCTCAACGAGAACTACGGCCGAGAGTTCTTGGAGCTATTCTCCCTGGGCGTGGGGATGGACGAAGGCTTCAACTACAGCGAAGATGACGTTAAAGTCTGCGCCAGGGCCTTCACGGGTTGGAATAACGCGCCAGCCTATCCTCCGTTCCCTTATGGCAGAAGCCCCTGGCAGTTCCGGTTCGATCCAGCCGACCACGACAACTCCGAGAAGACCTTCCTCGGCGAAACGGGCAACTTGAACGGCGATGATATTATCAGGATCGTCTGCAAGCAGCCGGCCGTCGCCCGGTACCTAGCCCGGCACCTGTATAACTTCTTCGTCGCCGACGAGCCCCAGATTCCGGCATGGCGGTTGACTCCGCCCCGGGACCAGGCGGCCATTGAAGCCATGGAGCAGGCTTATTGGGACTCCGGCCATTCAATCAAAGCGATGCTGACGGTCCTCTTCACCTCCGACTTCTTCAAAGACGAAGCGGTTCGCTACGCCAAGGTCAAGAACCCCGCCGAGATGGTGGTCAGCCTCCTACGCATGACCGGCGAGTTCGGTGGCTACAAGCCTGGCTTGTTCGAACTCTCTCAGGAACCCAAGTACATGGGTATGGACCTGATGAACCCGCCCACCGTTGAGGGTTGGCACACCGGGAGGGAGTGGATCGATAGCGGCACGTTAGTTGAACGCATCAACTTCGCCTCCGATATCATGGGCAACACCGAGTATGCGGGGGTTCGTTCTCTGGTAAACCGCCTAATGAGCTTGGGCGACAAGATTAGCCCGGAACAGTTCGTTGATGCCTGCCTGGATCTGACCGGTCCGCTAGTTGTAAGTTCGGACACCTTGGGACAATTGGTTGCCCACGCTTCCAAGGAGGGTGATCTGATCCACGGAACCGATGCCGAGCAGGCCGACTTCACTCGGCGCTCCGGCGAAATGTTCCAGATGATCGCCGCCACCGCCGAATTCCAGTTCGAGTAAGTCGGCGCGAGCCGGCTGACCGTCAATATACTTTAAGAATCTAAAGGAGAAATCATGGTTTCAACCCAGAAAGAACCCGTCCTGGCAGTACTTTCACTGTCCGGCGGAAACGATGGCCTGAACACGGTCATCCCCCGGAACAGCGGGCTGTACCGGGACTTCCGCCCCACCATAGGCGTGCCAGAAGACCAAATCATCCCGATCAACGATGAACTCGGCTTCCACCCCACCATGGGTCCCCTAAAGAAATACTGGGACCAGGGGAAGCTGGCCATCTTCTTGGGCATCGGATACCCAACTCCCAGCTACTCCCACTTCCGTTCCATGGACATCTGGCACACCTGTGAGCCGGAAAAGATCGGGACCGAAGGTTGGCTGGGCCGGGCCACCAAACAGATGGACCCCAACTCTGAGAACGTGCTCACGGCCGTAAACTTCGGCCGCGGTCTTCCCCGGGCCCTGGTAATGGACGGCGTCCCGGTCGCTTCCGTGGGCAACCTGGAGACCTACGGTTTGCTGACCGGAATTGAGGGCGAGAACCAGCGGAACGAGGCACTGGATGTCTTTGGCCGCATGTACGCTCCGGCCATCGGCACCGGCGCCGTGATGGATTACATCCATCGGACCGGCACTGACGCCCTCGCGGGCGCCGATATCCTATCCACCGCTCCGGACAAGTACACCTCCAGCGTGGAGTACTCGCCCACTTCCATCGGCCAGTACATGAAGAACATTGCACAGACCCACCTGGCTGGCTTCGGCACCCGGGTTCTGTACACCACGTCTCCTTACAACGGCTTTGACTCCCATGCCAATCAGGCTCAGGCCAACGCGGCTCTGTGGACCGACGTCTCCGCCACGGTCGACACGTTCTTCACCGACCTGAAAGATCACGACGCCAGCGACAACGTGACGCTGATGTTCTTCAGTGAGTTTGGCCGCCGCGTTACCGACAACGGGTCTGGCACGGACCATGGCGCAGCTGGCATCGCGTTCGCGGTCGGCGACCATGTCAAGGGCGGCATCTACGGCGAGTATCCGTCCCTGGAACCCTCCCAACAGGAAGAGGGCGGAAACCTGAAGTTCAACTTGGACTTCCGGTCCGTTTACTCCACCATATTGGAGGACTGGTTCCGGTTGGACGCCGAACCCATCGTCGGCGGCAGCTTCGAGCGGGTTAAGTTCTTCGCTTAGACCCCCACTAGGGTTTAGCATCCTTGATTCCGTTGAAGCGTCCATCTCAGCCAAAAAAGGCTGTAGGACAGTACCAGGCAGTTAGGAAACAAAAAGCCGGGCCGCTCTCCTGGCCAATCACCAGACAGCAGGCGGCCCGGCGCACCAAGCGACGAAGAGGTAAAAAAATATGGCAACTCATTTCTTCGGCTTAACCAGCCGAACATATCACTACAGCCATTCCGTTGGCCGGGCAGAGTTCGCCGGGACGGGATTTCGTAACCCGACGGACATGGCGATAGCGCCAGACGGATCGGTTTACGTCTGCAACCGCTCGTACGAGTACCGGCCGGATGGCGTTCACGTGACCGTGGCCACCTTGGACGAAGAGTACATCACCGAATTCGGCGCCTTTGGCGAGGGTGACGGTCAGTTCACGTGGCCCACTTCCGTGGCCCTGGACAGCAAAGGCAACCTCTACCTGGCCGACGAGTGGACGAACTTCATTAGCAAATTCACCAAAGACGGCGAGTTCGTCAGCAAATGGGGGACTACGGGCTCCGGTGATGGCGAATTGATGCGACCTTCCGGCCTGGCCATCGACGCCGACGATAACATAATTGTTGTCGACAGCGAAAATAACCGCGTCCAAAAATTCACCCTAGACGGCAAGTACATCAGCCAATTCGGCTCTCAGGGCACCGCCGACGGCCAGTTCGATCTGCCTTGGGGCGTCGCGGTGGACAAAGAGGGGCACATCTACGTCGCTGACTGGCGTAATGACCGCATCCAAAAGTTCACCACCGATGGCGAGTGGGAAGCCACCATCGGATCTTCGGGCAGTGGAATCGGTCAACTCAACCGGCCTAACGCTCTGTGCGTCGACGATGATGGCGACATCTACGTTGCCGACTGGATGAACAACCGGGTGCAGGTTTTTGCTCCGGACGGCCGTTACGTGACTCAGTTCCAGGGTGATGGCACCCTTACCCAGTGGGGTAAGGACAAATTAGCATCCAACCCGGACATGATTCGGCAGCGGTCCCTGGCTTTCGCCGATAATCCCCGCTACGAAAAGGACTTGTCCCACCCCTGTTCCGTCAAGATTGACCCCCAGGGACGGGTCTGCATCATAGACCATACTCGGGCGCGCATACAGGTTTACGTCAAGGAAACTGAACCCGCATTGGTCTAAACCACACTACCAGGGCAACAAAAAGGAGCCGGGGCAATCCCCCGGCTCTTTTTTGTTCAATCCGTTTGGGTGATTTCGAGGCCGGAATTATGGCCCTTCGGGCATGCCTCCGTCGATCCATGCCACTATCTCGTCTACCTCCTCTGACGCCAAGAAGGGCCCGCGCAAGGGCATTTTGCCCGAGGTGCCCACGCTCCGGGCCAGCGATTTAACAAGATTGGTCTGCCTCGCTGGTAAGCCGGGTTCAATAGCCGGAAGACCGGATAAGACCGCATCTTGAAGTTCCTGGGGAGTCTCCCAATAATAGGCGTGAATACCGGGCAACGGCTGCCGCCCCCAGCGCTCGATCCACCGAGCCATTATCCCATCTAGAATCTCCTTTACTCTCGGCCAATAAACTACCTGTACCGTAGTGGGGTCTTCGCTCATGGTCACAGCTTTCCTAAGTTTGAGATCGAGGCCACGGGGCTAACGAGGGTGTTCGCTAACAGTCTCGTGGTGGAGCAGTTCCAACGCATGGGGAACCACGGGCATCACCACGTCAAGACACTCCTGGACTGCCTTGGTGCTGCCCGGCAGGGTGATGATCAGTGTGTTGCCCCGTATGCCGGTCACCGATCGGCTGATCATAGCCATTGGCGTAATTTCCAACGTCTTGGCCCGCATCGCTTCCGCCATGCCGGGCACCTCTTTGTCCAGCACTGCCAAACAAGCCTCGGGAGTAACGTCATATCGCCCCAGTCCGGTGCCGCCAGTGGTCACGATCAGGTCCACGTCGTCAGCATCGGCCCATGCAGCCAACTTTGCGGAGATGGTGTCCTTGTCATCAGCCACGATCTCATACCGAACTACTTGGAAGTTATCACCTTCAAGCAGGTCTTTTATGGCCTGGCCACTGCTGTCGTCACGCTTTCCCTGAGACCCGGACGTGCTGACGGTCAGCACGGCTAATCCGAACATATCGTCCTCCGTTGGACCTACGTTTGGAATAATACCACAGGCAGCGCTCAGGCACGACGTAGATTGCCATCCATACCAAGCATGATCTCGTCGGAACTGGCGGTCTCGTTGACATGCAAAATGGGGCAAACTATAGTCACAAGACTAGACGCCACTCCTGGAGGATCAACCGCCAATTGAGTTCAGACCTGAACTGCGTCTTCTGCAACATCTCCGCAGGCAAAGAACCGGCGAGATACCGCTATCTCGACGATGATCTGATGGTCATCGTAAACAAACTCACCTGGGTCCCCTTGATGTTGTTGGTCATGCCCCGCAAACACATGAGCCAGATAGAGGTGTGGAGCAACAGCCTGATGGTCCGCATGGGGAACCTGGCGGTGGACATGGGGGCGATGTATGCTCCCAACGGCTTTCGAATCCTGTCAAATTTCGGACGCGACGGCATGCAGAGCCAGAGCCATGGCCATCTCCACGTCATCGGCGGCGCAGACCTGGGGCCGTACGCGTAGGGCAGCTGTCAGCAATCAAGACCCCAAAGATTTGCTATTAGGAGCGAACAACATTGGCTGAGACGATTATTTATGAGAAACAGGGCAACATCGTCACCATGACCCTCAACCGGCCGGACTCTTTAAATGCCATTAACCGGTTACTGCGCCAGGAACTGACAGACGCCATCGTCCAATTCGACAACGACCCCGAGGCCTTCGTTGCCATCATCACTGGCGCGGGCCGGGCATTCTGTTCGGGACGGGACCTAAAGGAAAGGGCCGAAGACAACGCTCAAGGGATCCAGGCCAATGCGTCCCATAGCATGAGCAAAGAAAGTCCCTTCATGTGGCCCCGCACCTGGAAGCCGCTGATTGCCGCGGTGAACGGTTTTGCCCTGGCCGGTGGCTGGTCCATAGCCCAAATGTGCGACCTGCGGATCGCGGCCGATGAAGCCAAGCTGGGCATAACAGAGACCAAGTGGAGCCTGCTGCCGCCATTTGGCACCATTCTGCCCAAACAGATGCCTCTGTCCGCGGTGCTGGAGTTGGTGCTGACCGCGCAACCGGTGACCGCCCAGCGGGCCTACGACATGGGGTTCTTGAACAGGGTGGTGCCCGCCGGCGACCTGATGGAGGAGGCCATGGGCCTGGCCCAACAGATCGCGGAAAACGCTCCCCTAGCCGTCCAGACTTTCAAGGAATTGGCCTACCGGGGCCTGAACATGTCCAACCAAGACATCTCAGCACTGACCTATCAAATGTACGACGCTCTGCTGCTGACAGAGGACTCCAAAGAGGGCCCCAAAGCCTTCGCCGAGAAACGCAAACCCCAGTGGAAGGGGCGGTAGCGGCAGGCCAAAATTATTGGTGGGAGTAGTAGATATGGCGGTCCCCATTGTTATTCCGGCGAAGGCCGGAATCCATGGCTTTGCCGTATGAGTGGTGGATCGGTTGCCCGTCAGCTTCTGTATGAATCAACGTCCCACTGATGCTCCGAAGGTTGGTAATGCCAGCATCCTGGGCGCAGTGGATTCCGGCGAAAGCCGGAATGACAGACTTGGCTAAAGCTGATATTCCGGAAGCCTGAGCAATTGTTTGGCGATCACCAGTCGCATGACCTCGTTGGTGCCCTCGCCGATGATCATCAGCGGGGCATCGCGGTAGTAGCGCTCCACCGGCGATTCTTTGATGTAACCGTAGCCGCCGTGGACGCGCATGGACTCCATGGCCACTTCCAAGCAAACCTCGCTGGCGAATAGCTTGGCCATGCCCGATTCCAGGTCCACACGCTGACCGGTGTCCTTTTTGGCCGCCGCATCGTAGACCAAGAGCCGGGCCGCCTGAATCTTGGTTGCCATGTCTGCCAGCTTCAGTTGGATGGCTTGGTGCTCCGAGATGGGCTTGCCGAAGGTCTCACGCTGCTGAGAATATTTGATGGCGGCTTCGAAAGCGGCCTGAGCCACGCCTACAGCCCGGGCGGCGACGTTGATGCGGCCGGTTTCCAGACCGCTCATGACCATCCCAAATCCGGCGCCCTCTTTGCCGCCGACCAAGTTGTTCTCGGGGACCGCGAAGTTATCAAAGATCAGCTCGCAGGTGTCCAGCCCTCGATAGCCCAACTTGTCCAAGTCCCGGCCCACTTCGAAGCCTGGACCGCCCTTCTCCACCACGAAGCAGCTTATCCCCCGGTGTCTGGGTTCCATATCTGGGTCGGTGCGTGCCAACAGGCAGAACATGTCGCCGTAACGGCCGTTCGTGATGAACATCTTGGTGCCGTTGATGGAGTACTCTTCGCCGTCTTTGGTCGCCGTGGTTTGCAGGTTGGCCATGTCGGTTCCGCCGCTGGGCTCGGTCAGGGCCAATCCGCCCCGTTTCCGTCCGGAAGCCAGGTCGGGCAGGAACCGTTGCTTCTGTTCTTCGGTCCCGTAGTGGGTCAAGACATAGGTCAGGATGTGGTGGGTGCCGATTGCCCCGCTCAGAGTCATAAACCCCTTGCTCAATTCCTCAAAGATCGATGCGAAGGTGGTGTAGTCCAACCCCATGCCGCCGTATTCCTCGGGCACGGTGATGCCGAAGAGTCCCAACTCCTTCATACGGTCGATAAGATCGTGGGGCACGGTGTCGTCACGGTCGTGCTGGCTGGCCACGGGCTCCACTTCCCGCCGCACAAAATCGCGGACCATAGTTACGATCTGGGCGCGAGCCTCGGCCGGTGTAGTCGTCAACGGAATCTCCTTCTTTCTGGGGAATTGGGCCTGATTTGACACCTGGGGGTAACTGGCAGTCTATCTCAGGGCCCAAATAGGGTCAAGAAAACGAAAACGGCGCCTACAGCAATGTGGGCGCCGTTAGATTACTCAGATAACCGGCTCTGTCAAAGGCTAGCGCCCGGCTAGCGCCGCCTGGGCCGCGGCCAGCCGCGCCACCGGCACGCGGAAGGGAGAGCAACTCACGTAATCAAGCCCAACTTCATGACAGAACGCCACGCTGGCCGGGTCTCCTCCGTGCTCGCCGCAAATGCCGATCTCCAGATTTTGCTTTTCCCGGCGTCCGGCATCCACTCCCATCTTGACCAACGCCCCCACTCCTTGAGGGTCGATCGAAGCAAAGGGGTCGTTGGGCAAGATACCTTCGTCGATATACGAACGAAGGAACTTGCCTTCGGCGTCGTCACGGCTGAATCCAAAGGTCATCTGGGTCAAGTCGTTGGTGCCGAAACTGAAGAATTCCGACTCTTTGGCGATCTCACCCGCTGTCAACGCGGCCCGGGGAGTTTCGATCATGGTGCCGAACTTGTAGTGGACCTTCACTCCCAACCGTTCTTGGATCTGGGATGCGACTAAGCTCAAGTCCTGCCGCAGGCGGTGCATCTCTTCCACATCCACCGTCAACGGAATCATTATTTCAGGGTTAACGTCCAGGCCCTCTTTGACCAGCAGGGCGCCAGCCGTGATTATGGCCTCCACCTGCATCCGGTAGATTGCCGGGAAGCTCAGGCCCAACCGGCAACCCCGGTGTCCCAGCATGGGATTCTCTTCCCGAAGGGAATCTACAAGTTGTATAAACGCCTCTTTTTCCTCTAGGTCCTCCAGGGGAGCGCCAACATGGCGGAGTTCCATCAACTCGGTGACCAGGGTTTCATGGGGCGGCAAGAATTCGTGGAGGGGGGCGTCCAACAGCCGAATGATCACCGGCCGGGCGCCCATCACTCTTAAGATGCCTCCGAAATCGCCCGTCTGAAGCTCCCTGACCTGATCCAGAGCTTCGTAGAAGTCCTTTACAGCCTGATCGGCGTCTTGTTCGTTGTTCAACCGGAACACCCGGTCATTGTTCTCCCGCCGCCAGGTCTCAGCGGAATCTGCGTTTAGCAACATCTGCCGCACGGCCGGAAGCCGTTCCGGGTCTAAAAACATATGTTCAGTGCGGCAGAGACCGATGCCCTCTGCGCCCATGATTATGGCCTGTGCCGCATCTGACGGAGTGTCGGCATTGGCCATGACTCCCAATTTGCGGGTCTGGTCGGCCCAACGCAGCAGTTCCTCGGCTTCCGGCAGGTCATCCAGGCTGGGATGGACCGTGTCCAGTTCTCCCAGATATACGGTCCCCGAAGCGCCATCAATGCTGATCGTCTCGCCCTCATGGACAGTCTTCCCATCGGCCGTAAACACACCTGCTTCCAGATCGATCTGAATCCCTTCACAACCAACGATGCAGGGCTTGCCCAGCCCCCTGGTAACCACCGCCGCGTGGCTGGTCACGCCACCTCTGCTGGTGACGACGCCCACGGCTGCGGTTATCCCGTGGATATCGTCTGGCTTGGTCTCCGGCCGGACCAGAATCACCAATTCCCCGGCGGCGGCCAAATCGGAGGCCCTGGTAGCGTCAAAACAAACGGCGCCGGCGGCGGCCCCAGGAGAAGCGGGAGCGCCCCGGGCCAAGAACATGCTTTCCAAATCTTCTACCGAATGGTGGTCCGAGAATTGAGGAACCAGCAGTTTGGAAATCTCTTCGGCGTCCACCCTGAGCAGGGCTTGCGACTGGCTAATCAAACCCTCATTGGCCATGTCCACTGCCGTTTTAACGGCGGACAAGGCGGTGCGCTTGGCGCTGCGGGTCTGCAACAGGAAGAGACGGGCGTTCTCGATGGTGAACTCCACGTCCTGCACGTCGGAGTAATGGGTTTCCAGGTTATTGGCCAGGTCCATGAGCTCGTCGTAACAATCGGGTAGCACTCCGCTAAGGCTGGCGATTGGCTCCGGAGTGCGTACCCCGGCCACCACGTCTTCACCCTGGGCGTTGGTCAGGAATTCGCCGTAGACTTGGGCATTGCCGGTGGACGGGTCACGGGTGAACAGAACGCCGGTCCCGCTGGTGGGGCCAAGGTTGCCAAAGACCATTGCCATGATTGTCACGGCCGTCCCCATGTCGTGGTTGATCTTGTTATGATTGCGGTAGAAGATGGCCCGGGGGGTGTTCCAGCTACGGAACACGGCCTCGACGGCAGCCATCAATTGTTCCCATGGGTCTGAGGGCGGCTCGGACCCATGGGCTTCTTTAGCCACCATTTTGAAGTCGGCGACCAGGCCCTTCAGTTGATCGGCCGTCAATTGGTGGTCCAGGGTTACTCCTGCCTTCAGCTTGTGCTCCGCCAGCACTCTCTCAAAGGCCTCCCCTTCCACATCCATGACCACTCCCGAGTAGATCTGGATGAAGCGGCGGTAGGCATCGTAGGCTGGGCGCGGGTCGCCCATCATGTTTGCAAGCCCTTCGACAATCTGGTCGTTGATGCCCAGGTTCAGGATAGTGTCCATCATCCCCGGCATGGAGATCCGGGCACCCGAGCGCACCGACACCAATAACGGATCTGAGGATGAGCCGAAGTTGCGTCCAATGGACTTTTCCAGTTCCCGTATATTCTCCCTGACCGACTCTTCCAGCCCATCAGGAAGGGTGTGGTGCTTAATTAGATAATCCCGGCACACTTGGGTGGAAATAACAAAACCCGGTGGGACTGGCAGTCCCAACCGGGCCATCTCACATAGGTTGCTTCCTTTGCCACCAAGGAGGTCCGCCATGGAGGCGTTCCCCTCGTCGAACCTGTAAATCGGCTTCACGGTTTGTATTGCCTGTGTGGTCATTGGCACCGTCCTCCCAATCCGCCCATGCCCTGGCGGGCGCTAAGGCCCTGTGCCGTAGGCAGCAGCCGCGGCACCAACAATCGGACTATATAACGGACTCAAAGGACAAAGCAACTGGAGAGAAAAATAGCAATCGACTGGATTTCACGCCTAACCATTGCGGATTACGCAATATTCCGGTCGATCACTATTTATTTCGTCACGGTTCGCCAGAAAATTTGTATGCCTGCTCGAGGCATGACCGCCAATTTACCGCGCCTTAGATCTCGCGGAATTGGGGTTCTGGCTCAGCGATATCGAAGCCGGCTTCCCACAGCTCGTCCATCTTCGCCTGTTCGTCGTCGGTTATTTCAGGCGTATCCAAAGCACTAGTGTACTCGGTGAGCTCGGATAGCTTGGTGAAATTAGGCAGCACTGAGATGATTGCCGGCTGCTTCAGCACGAACTGGATGGCTGATTGGGCCATAGTCCGGGTATCCTCCTGCACCAGGAACCTGACCCGGTCGACCTTACGCATCGCTTCTTCCAGCCACTCGTTCTTGCGGTGGGCACGGTGGTCGTCTGCATCAAAGACGGGCAGCCCGTGGTCGAACTCGCCGGTCAATGTGTTGGAAGCGTGGGGTACCCGGGACAGGAGACCCACCTCGTGTTCTTCAGCCAGCTTGATCAGGTCCTTGGCCGGGTCCTGCTCCAAGATGCTGTATATGATCTGGGCGCTGGTCACATGGCGTTCCCGCATGGAATACTCGCCCTCTTCATACCAGCCAATGTCGGGGCCCAACGCCACACCGTAGTGGCGTATCTTGCCTTCGAATTGAAGCTGTTCCAGGACCTCGAATAATTCGTCCCGCTCCAAAGCGTCCAACTTAGGATTGTGCGCCTGATAGAGGTCGATATAATCGGTGCCCAGGCGGCGCAGGCTCTGCTCGCAAGCGTATGTCACAAACTCTTTGTCGAATTTCTGCGCCCTTTCTTTGTGCCCGTCCCGGGGTGTTGGATCGTAGATGTCGTAGCCGAACTTAGTTGCGATAATGATGTCATTGCGCTTGTGTCCGAGGACGTTGGCCAGGATCTCCTCGCCAAACCCGTCGCCATAGGTATCGGCAGTGTCGAAGAAGTTGATGCCCTTTTCAACCGCATTCTCCAATAGGGCCGCCTTGTCGGCATCTTCAATCTTGCCCCACCAATTAGTCGCCACCGTCCAAACACCGAATCCCACCTCGGATAGCACCATATCTGTGCGGGGCATCTTGCGAAACTTCATGATAATTACGTCCTTAATTCTTGAGAGGTTAACATGTCCAGTAACCTGCCCATGCGCTCGTGATCAAATCCAGGGATGGCCGGAAAGAAAGGGGTTGCCGGCAGCTAGCCCGCGGTTACCGTGAGGCCCAGGCTGCCTTTTACCTCGTCGACGCGACGCTGGAACTCGGCGTCATCCAACACCGGCTCCATTTTGCCCAGGTCGACATCGGACAAGACCTCCACCCACGACGTGCAGCCACCGTACTCGGGCAGATATTTCACGGTCACCGGTTGTTCCAGCTTGTAGACGCGCAACAGTAGCACCGAAAGCGGGAGCATGGGCTTCCAATGGAGCCTGGACTGGGCGTAAGCGGCCGTCCAGATATAGTGAGGCTCTAGGTCATTAACCTTTTCCTGCTCGTCGATCTCCAGAACTTCTTCGGCCTTGGCCCAGTAGCTAAAGGTGATGTGGTCATCGTCGTGGGGCTGCTCGAGCACTTTGCGCAGGGCGGGCTGGTGAGCCGGTTGCAACAGGTCTTCTTTCTGATGGAGGTAGGTTGGGTAGAACAAGAATTCGCGGTGAATAACACGGAAATCCTTGCCGTCTTCATGTATTCCGCCTTTTCGCAAAAGGAGCACCTGGTCTCCCTGAGCCATGGCTTCAACGGTGACTGCCCACTCTTTCAGGGCCATCTGACATTTCTCCGGCAACATCTTTACTTTCTCCGTCTCCTGTCTCGGTTCCTTGTCTCAGTTCCGACTAAAAACCCTGTAAGCCCATGGCAAACCTGCCAATTTCCCAGATAACGCGGCAGGCATTTCCCATCCGGAATTCATAGATTTAATGTTATCACCGGGCCATGGCAGGCTCAATCCCTGAACAGGAGTCCTGGGGCCAAATTAGGGCGTTGAAGGGGGACCGGATAAGGACGGTCTTTCGGTCATCAAGAACTCACGGAATGCGCGTTGAGAGGGGGACAGATAACGGTCTCTCGGTTGAATTAGGGTCAAGGGCCGCCTGCAGTCCCAACCCTCTACTTCCAAAACCGTGAGCATTCCGGCTCTAAGCTCAGCGGTGATGCCCAACCTAGAGATGACACCAATGCCGCCTCCGGCCGTGGCCGCCTGCTTGACCGCCTGGTTGCTACCCAGTTCAATGGCGATGGTGGGCACGACGCCAAGTTGTTGGAACAGGTTCTCGGCCGACCGGCGCGTCGCGGACCCCTCTTCTCTGGCCACCAGTCCCATATCCACTACCTGCTGGGCCGTGAGTCGGCTCAAGTCGGCCGCCGGATGGCTGGGCGCGGCCACCAGGACTATCTCGTCGTCCTGATAGTCCACCATCTCCAATTCACTCGAATATTCTTCAACATGTTCGCCAACCATACCCAGGTCCATATCCCGGTTCAGGATGCGCTGGATGATATTCCGGGTGTTCCCAATCACCAGCTCAACGTGTATCCCCGGGTAGATCTGGCGGAAGCGTCCCACGACACTGGGCAGGACGTACTCGCCGGGCGTGGTGCTGGCGCCCAACACCAGATGGCCGGACTGCAGGTTTTCCATCTCCTGGACAGTCTCCAGTAGCCGGCCGGAAAGGGCGAAGATCTGTTGGGAGTAAGCCAGGACCGCTTCCCCAGCCTCGGTGATCCTCAGCCCGCGAGGGCGGCGGTGGAACAGGGTAATGCCCAAGAATTTCTCCAGCTCTTGGACCTGTATCGATACCGCGGGTTGGGTGATCTCGAGCGCCTCGGCAGCCCGAGAGAAACTGAAGTGCTTGGCCACGGTTTGAAATATGTAGAGCTGGTGGAAGTTCAATTGGCTGGCGGAGGCCCCGCCGCCGGGGTTACGCCTGGTCTGTCCGGGCATGACGGTTACCCCGTGCCGGCAAAGTGCTCAAGCCGGAGCAGCCGCGCCAGATTCCCCGTAGTCACCCGTGCAACCTCTTCAATAGGAATGCCTTTGATCTCGGCTAGGGTCTGGGCCACGGACTGAACGTGTCTTGGCTCCGTCCAGTTGGTGCGGTATTTTTTGAAGGGCTGCGGCGCCGCGTCGGTCTCCAGGACTATATTCTCCAAAGGGATAACCTTGGCCACATCCTGCAACTCGGGCAGCCGGATCAGAGGCCGGGCCAATGAGATGTAGAAACCGCAATCGATGGCTTCCCGAGCGGTGGCCTCGTCGGCCTGGAAGTAATGCATTGCCCCACCAACCTCGCCTGCGTTCTCCTCCCGCAACACCCGGAACACCTCAGGGTGGGACTCACGAGAATGGAAGATGATGGGCAACTTCAGGCTGCGTGCCAGACGGATGTGCTGCCTGAAGACCTGGTCTTGGGTGTCGTGGTCAGGGGAGGCTGGCAGGAAATCAAGTCCGACCTCGCTGATGCAGACCACTTTGGCCGACGACTTGGCCATCCTCTCAAGCTCGGCATAGACCTGATCTGTGACTTGCTCGCGGGCCTCCATGGGATGGATGCCAACACCGGCATAGAGGGGTTCGTGCATCTCTGCCAGGTCGATGCAGTCTTGGGTGCCCTGTAACGTGGTTCCCGCACACACGGCGAACGCCACATTTGCTTCACGGGCCCGGTCCAAAATCTCGGCCATCTCCGCAGCGGGGTAATGGTCGAGGTGAGTATGGCAATCGCCCAACAGATAATCGTTCGGCATGATGTGCTACACCATCGGTGGGATGATTCTGATCAGGTCAACCGTCACCTCTAATTCCCTGTCTCGTCAAGAATCAGAGGTTATGGTGGCGGATCGTGGTCGAATGATACCGTATTTTGAGGCATCTTTGCGCCGATATCCAGATTTATTGTCTAAAGTTACCGGCTGGCCACCGGCAAAAAGTCTGCCGATCAACCGTCATTGGGCCTGCCCCCGGCTGTCGATTTCGTGCCCTGGAAAGTTATTCTTACAGTCCATTACGAAACTCGTTGACACGCTCAAACCAGGGTGTTAGCATAATTGTTGACCAAGTTGGTCGACAATGTTAAATTACCCCTCGGCCGAACCTGAAATCGGCTGAATTAGACCCAAAATGGTCTTCCTGCCGGACCTAAACTAGGAGCAATCG
Source organism: SAR202 cluster bacterium Io17-Chloro-G6 (assembly GCA_002816585.1). The sequence goes on from MUCT01000002.1 coordinate 61,322, forward strand.
ATGACCACACCCAAGGTCATTTCCCGAAATGCCACTTCCAGCGAGCTGGACGCTGACTACAAGTGGGGATTCACAATTGACATCGAGTCGGACCTGGCCCCCAAAGGACTGAACGAGGACATCGTCCGGCTGATCTCGGCAAAGAAGGAAGAGCCCGAGTGGCTGCTTGAATGGCGGCTCAAGGCGTTCCGCCACTGGCAAAAACTCAAGTTCCAAGCCCCAAAATGGGCGAACGTGGAATATCCACCCATCGATTACCAGGACATCTATTACTACGCCGCGCCCAAGTCCGACGCGCCCAAGAGCTTGGATGAGGTCGATCCAGAAATACTGGAGGCCTTCGAGAAGCTGGGCATCCCTCTTCAAGAAAGGGAGCGGCTGGCCGGCGTGGCAGTGGACGCGGTATTGGACAGCGTGTCGGTTGCCACCACCTACAAGGAAACGCTGGAGAAGCAGGGCGTCATCTTCTGCCCCATCAGCGAAGCCGTTCAGGAACATCCGGAGTTGGTCAAAAAGTACCTGGGTTCCGTGGTGCCCTACGGCGATAACTTCTACGCCACATTGAACTCGGCTGTTTTCAGCGATGGCTCCTTCGTGTACATCCCCAAGGGCGTGCGCTGCCCTATTGAATTAATGACCTACTTCCGCATTAATCAGGCCGATTCCGGCCAGTTCGAGCGGACCCTGATCATCGCCGAAGAGGGCTCCTACGTGAGCTACTTGGAAGGCTGTACCGCCCCTGCCCGAAAGACCCACCAACTCCACGCCGCCGTGGTTGAATTGGTGGCCTTGGACAACGCTGAGATCAAGTACTCCACCCTGCAAAACTGGTTCCCTGGAGACAAGGACGGTAACGGTGGAGTTTACAATTTTGTGACCAAACGGGGCATAGCGCGCAAAAACGCCAAGATCTCCTGGACACAGGTGGAGACCGGTTCGGCCATCACTTGGAAGTACCCCAGCGTGATATTGGACGGCGACAACTCGGTGGGCGAATTCTACTCGGTTGCCCTGGTCAACAACCATCAGCAGGCCGACACCGGCACCAAGATGATTCACAAGGGCAAAAACACCAAAAGCACCATAGTGGCCAAGGGCATCTCGGCCGGGCAGGGCAACGCCACTTACCGGGGCCTGGTCAAAATATTGCCCTCCGCCGACGGGGCCAAGAATTTCACTCAATGCGATTCCCTACTGGTGGGAGACAAGTGCGGGGCCCATACCGTGCCCTACATTGAGGTGAAGAACCCCACCGCCCAGTTGGAGCACGAGGCTTCCACCTCCAAGGTCAGCGACGACCAACTCTTCTACTGTCAGCAACGGGGGATGTCCGTCGAGGACGCCCACTTCATGATTATCAACGGCTTCTGCCGGGGTATCTTCCAGGAACTTCCCTTTGAGTTCGCCATGGAAGCCTCTCAGCTCCTAAAAGTGAGCCTAGAAGGAGCGGTGGGTTAAATGGCGGCTGCTGAAAACGGTACCACACCCATGCTGTCCATCAAGGGCCTGACCGCCTCTGCTGGCGGACTGGAGATTCTTAAGGGCATCGACCTGGAGGTCTTCGCCGGCGAGGTACATGCCATCATGGGCCCCAACGGCTCCGGCAAGAGCACCTTGGCCAACGTACTGGCCGGCCGCCCCGACTACGCGGTCACCGGCGGTGAGGTATTGTACCTTGGCCAGAACCTGCTTGGGCTGGAACCGGAGATCAGGGCACGGATGGGCGTTTTCTTGGCTTTCCAATACCCCTTGGAGCTTCCCGGCGTCCGGGCCTGGCAATTCCTCAAGGCCGGAGTTGACGCCCGCCGCGTTCATCACGGCGAAGAGGAGATGAGCGCCCGGGAGTTCGACCAGATGCTCAAGGCCAAAGTTGCGGAGGTTCAGATCGACCCTGATCTGGTAAAAAGGGCTGTGAACGAGGGATTCTCCGGCGGCGAGAAGAAACGAAACGAGATTCTCCAGATGGCCGTACTGGAACCAAAACTGGCTCTGCTGGACGAAACCGACTCCGGCTTGGACATCGACGCGTTACGGATCGTCTCCGAAGGGGTCAATAACCTGCGGTCACCTGAGAACGCCATCATCCTGGTGACCCACTACCAACGGATCTTGAACTACATCACCCCAAACCACGTCCACGTCCTGTTCGACGGAAAGATCGTACAGTCCGGCGGCCCTGAACTGGCTCATGAGTTGGAGGAAAAGGGGTACGACTGGATCAGAGACACCGTCGATGCGGGCGTTTAGCGGCCTCGGCGGCGACGAGACCCCATGACCCTAGCACCAGTCAAACACGCCCACTACTTTGCCGATTTCCAGTCGTTGAGCCAGGGACCCGGAGCCGGAGCCCCATCTTGGCTTCAGGACATCCGGGAAGACGCCTGGTCCAGGTTCAGCGACACCGGATTCCCAACCGCCAGGAGGGGCAACGAACGCTGGAAATACACCAATGTCGGCCCCATCGCCAAGATTGACTTCGGTCTGCCATTCAGCACTACTTTAGCCAATGGAACAAAGACCTTGGCCCCGTCGTATCAGCTAGATGGGCCAGCGGTATATCACCTAGTCTACGTTGACGGCCGTTTTTCCGATGATCTTTCTTCGACTGCTGCCGGGTCCGGCGGAGTAACCGCTGCCAGCTTGGCTACAGCCGTCGCCGATAGCAGCCTCGATCTGGAAAGCCACATCGGGCGTTATGCGCCTCTGGATGATGATGATGGATTCGCAGCATTGAACACCGCGTTTCTCCACGACGGCGCCTACATCCACGTGGCCGATGGGCATTCGGAAAAGGTGATCATACGCATCTCGTATGTAACTACCGATATTACAAACGGGGACAGCAGTCCCAAGGTAACCCATCCGCGGACCCTGGCCGTCGCCGGGCGAAATACCGATGTCACAGTGGTGGAAAGTTACACCGGTCCTAAAGATAGCGTTTATTTCACCAACGCCGTAACCGAGATTTCAGTTGGAGACGGGGCGAAGGTCGATCACTACCGGCTGATTCTGGAGGGCGAAAACGCGTTCCACGTCGGTACCAGCCGGGTCAAGCAAGACAAGGACAGCAGTTTCAGTTCGGCTTCCTTCGCCTTGGGCACGGCCTTGGCACGGAACGACTTGGAAGTGCTTATGGATGCGCCAGGCGCCTACTGTGCTTTGAATGGACTCTATCTGACCGCCGACAACCAGCACATCGACAATCTGATCAGCATCGACCATGCCAAACCCCATTGCACCAGCCGTTTGAACTACAAGGGCATACTGGACGGCAAGTCCCGGGCTGTTTTTGGCGGCACGGTGATGGTGCGTAGCGACGCCCAGAAGAGCGACGCGGAGCAGACTGACAAGAACCTGCTCCTCTCCCAACAGGCTGAGGTCGACTCTAAGCCCAGCCTGCTGATCTACGCCGACGATGTGAAGTGCAGCCACGGCGCCACCGCCGGCCACATCGATGCCGACACGCTTTTCTACCTGCGCAGCCGGGGTCTAGACCTGGATGCAGCAAGCAGGATGCTGATCCAAGCATTCGCCGCCGAGATCATCGAGACCGTGAAGCCGGAGCCTCTGCGCGAATACTTGGACACGATTTTCGCCGCCGCCATCCCAAACAAGAGCCTTCCGATTGGGAGATCCAAATGACCACGAGCAGCCGAGGCTTGGCGTTTGACGTAAATAAGGTCCGGGATGACTTCCCGATATTGAAGCAGCGGGTGAACGGCAATCGCCTGGTCTACCTCGACAACGGGGCCACGTCCCAGAAACCACAGTCTGTGATTGACGCCATCGTCAACTATTACACCACAACGAACTCAAACGTGCACAGGGGTGTCCACACCCTCAGCCAACTGGCCACTGACGGCTACGAGGGCGCGCGGGCCAAGGTCCGGCAGTTCATCAATGCCGGCGACGACCGGGAGATAATTTTCACCAGGAACACCACAGAGGGCATCAACCTGGTGGCCCATTCTTACGCCAGGCAGCATGTGGGTCCCGGAGACGACATCATTGTCTCCAACATGGAGCACCACTCCAACATCGTCCCCTGGCAGATGGTCTGTGAGGAAAAAGGGGCCAACCTGCGGGTCGTGCCCATCGACGACACCGGCGAACTGCTGATGGACGAGTATGAGAAAATGCTCGGTCCCCGCACCAAGCTGGTATCTATTACCCATGTCTCCAATGCCCTTGGCACCATCTTGCCGGCCGCCCAGATCGTCCGGTTGGCCCATGCCCACGGCGTTCCTGTGTTGCTGGATGGCGCTCAAGCCGTTCCTCATATGCCAGTCGACATGCAGGAGTTGGACTGCGACTTCTACGTTTTCTCAGGACACAAGTTGTTCGGTCCAACAGGCATCGGGATACTCTACGGAAAAGCGGAGTATCTAGAGGCCATGCCACCATTCCTTGGTGGCGGCGAAATGATCAAGTCGGTCACGTTTGAAAAAACAATCTATAACGACCTGCCCTATAAATTCGAGGGCGGCACCCCCGACATTGCCGGGGCGATCGGGCTAGGCGCAGCGATTGATTATGTGAATAACCTGGGATTTGATCAGATCACCGCCCACGAGGAAGAGTTGCTCCGCTACGGGACTGACGCCTTGTCGTCCATCGCCGGGGTGCAGATAATCGGCACGGCCCCGCACAAGGCCGGCATCCTGTCTTTCGTGATGGAAACGGCGCATCCCCACGACATCGGCACCATCCTGGACGAGCAAGGTATCGCGATTCGCACCGGCCACCACTGCGCCCAACCGGTGATGGCGCGGTTCCAGATTCCCGCCACCGCTCGCGCCTCCATGGCCTTCTACAACACCAAAGAGGATATCGACGCCCTGGTCAAAGGCATAGACCGGGTCCTTGAGGTCTTCAGTTAATGGCCGGAATCATCAAGCAGAACCAGGAGAACCGGTAATGGCCGGACTAAGCGACCTCTATCAAGAGATACTCCTGGAGCACAACAGCAAGCCCAGGAATTTCCGTAAGCTTGAGGAAGCGAGCCAGACCTCCGAGGGCTACAATCCCCTGTGCGGCGACCAGATCACCCTTTATCTTAAAGTTGTGGACGGGTTAATCGATGACGTCGGATTCCAGGGCACCGGCTGCGCCATCTCCCGGGCCTCTGCTTCCATGATGACTCAGAGCATCAAGGGCCAGAGCGTCGAGAAGGCCCAAGAGATATTTGACGCCTTCCACTACATGATCACCGAACCCGGCGGCGAATTGGACTACGATACCCTTGGCGACCTGGAAACTCTATCGGGCGTCAACGAGTACCCCACCCGAATCAAGTGCGCGGTCTTAGCCTGGCACACCATGAAAGCCGCCCTAACCGGCGACGGCGAGGGCGTCACCACCGAATAGGCGGCGCAGCCGCGTTTTCTTAGGCGGCTCTTACCAGTGATTTCGTTGGTATTCGGCATTCATTCTATGGATCTGCACGCTGATTCCTGGCTGCTGACTGCTGACTGCTAATGCCCTGTGCTACGCTAGATTCGATTCTTTTCGATTTGGTCGACTAGTCAATGCCTCAACAGCCCGATGTTCCCTTGGAAGGCCTCTACGGCGATCTGATCATGGACCACTACCGCCATCCTCATAACCGCGCGCCCCTCGACGAAGCAGATGTGGAGGCTGAGGAGTTCAATCCTTTCTGCGGTGACCGCGCGATTTTGCAATTACAGATAGACGGCCAAGGCAGGGTCTTCGAGGTAAGCGCCCGTTCCGAGGGCTGCTCCATAATCCAGGCTGCCACCTCCATGTTGTCCGACGCGCTGCAGGGCAAGTCGCTATCGGAGATGGAAGAACTTGGAAAGAGATTCCGGGCCTCGATGTATGACGGGGCTGGCGAAGATGACACAGAACCGCTGGGAGATTTGCTGGCTCTTCAAGTGGTGCGCCGGTACCCGGTGCGAATCAAATGTGCCCTACTGCCGCTGACCGCCCTGGAAGAGGGCATCAAAGCCTACCGGGCCAAAGCCCACTAAGACCAGAACCCGCTAACGGTCCAGCCAGGTCCTCGACCAGAAGATGTACTCCGAAAGGGCCGTGTTCGGTTCAAACCCTCTTAGGTCGTTGCTGAACACCCATCTGGAAGCGGCGGTCACCGGACTGAACAGATAGGCCTGGTCCAACACCCGGCGCTGAATCTCAACCAATTGGTCCTGCCGTTGGCGGTAGTCAAATTCGGCGGCCTGGACTTCAATCATAGAATCCAACCTCGAGTCCTGGTGCCCGGCCATGTTCCATCGGCCCTGGCTGTGCAGTAGCCCGAACAGAAAGCTATTTGTGGTTGAAGTTGGAGGCGCCGCCCCCACAGCCAACTGGAACTCCCGGGCCGGTCCCATAACCAGGTCGTTGAACTGCACTGGGTTCATACGCCGCAGTTCCGGGTTGAACCCCACTGCGGTCAGATCGGCCAAAAGCCTTTCCTCCAAGGCCAGGTTCTCGCCTCCGGTCCGTTCGATGCGAACCGTAACTTCGATGTCGATGGGCAGCTTTTGGCCGGAGTTCTCCAACAGCTGTCGTGCTTTCCCCGGGTCGGCGAAGTTGTTCTGCCGCATCTCCGCCCGTTCCAGCAGCCAACCGGATTCCTGCACGGGTATGCCGACACTGGTGAACCCCTGACCGGACCAAACAGTGTCCAAGTAGTCCCACGGATCGATGGCCTGGAACACGGCCTGCCGTACAGCGGTCTCGCTTAATCCCGGAGTCTGAGAGTTCATGGCCAGCATGACGCCGGCGCCGGACCTGCGGGAGACAACCGACTGGAATTCGGCGCCGCTTCTTCCAACTATTTCCCATTCCCTGGGGCCTACGGACAAAACGTCGATCTGTCCGGCCTGAAAGGCAGCCACTTTGTCCACCGCGACAGGTCCAGACAAAAGTTCAGTCCTCATGACCGCGATGTTCAACTGGTCCAGGAAGGGCAGGCCGTCTTCAAAGTAATCAGGGTTCCGCAGGAATTCCATACCCTCATCTTCTCCAGTGTCCTGCCAGACCCAGGGGCCGGTGCCGATGACCGGACTGCCCTTCAGGTCTCCGTACTTCGCCACCACCTCCGGGGCCACTATTTTGGCGTGTCCATCAGCCAGGGCGAGTAGAGCGTCGGCGTCTTGCAAGGCCAGTTCGACTTGCAGAGTCAGATCGTCCAGTGCCGTGATGTTTCCGATAGACGTCAGCAAAGAGGCGTTCGGCCAGCCAGGAGTCCTGAGGCGTTCGTAACTGAATACGATGTCCTGGGCCGTAAGCGCCCTGCCGTTCACCGGCGCTACATTCTGCCAGAGAACCCCGGGGCGCAGCTTGAACACGTAGGCCAGGTCATCGGTCATTTCCCAGCTCTGACAAAGGTCGCACTCCAACATCAGGTTCGGCTGGTCCAATCCCTGACCGGAGCGTAGCCGCAGCAACCTGCTGTAAGCCAGCCCAGGCCCCAGGGCCGTTAACGTCTCTTGGACCTCTTGATGGACGTCGCGGTGTGGAATATCCGCCGTGGCGACCAGCATGAGGGTTCCGCCGGTGGACCCCGCGGGGGCGGGTGCGATCACGGCGGTCGGGGTCGGCGCGGGTAACCCATTGGTTCCGGCGGCGCCGGAAGACGGGGTAACGTTAGACGAGGAGCAGCCTATGGCGAACAGAGCCGCTCCCGTGATTAATAGCCGTGGTAATTGCCGTTTTGCTGAGGATAATTCCATGGTCCCACCGTCCTGGTCTTCACATCCACCCTGGCCCATGGAGGACCCGGAAGTTCAACTGTTTTCCCGCCTTTAATCAGCGGGATTATCCACCGATTATAAACGGGTTTCTCGTCCGGTTCACGAGGGAGCGAATGCACTGTACGGTGAAAACGGGGGAGGTGGAGAGGATTCAGTCCAGCCGGGGTTGGGCCGGTAGAGCCTCTGAGGTCAGCAGGTCGGCCGTGGCGAAGGATGGGCTCCCTCGGCCGGTGACCGCCCAGGTGGCGAAGGCCAAGAGGGCGATCAAAATTGGTGGCATGAAGAGGATCACGTGGATCACCAGGGCGAATCCCAGCGCATCACCGTCTCCCACCCCAATGGTGGTGAGCAAATAGAATACCGCGAACTCGAACGTGCCCACGGAGGCCGGCAGGGACGGGACCAGGGCAACAAATGTGAGGGTTCCGATCACCAGCAAGATTGCCACCAGCAGGGATATGTCGATATTCATCCCATAGGCCAATATCCAGGCCGAAAACCCCACCAATACCCAATATCCCAGGGTCATGAGGAAGGACCAGGTGAGCCTCAACCGCGCCCGAGCCAAACCCTTGAGCGACGAAGAAGTCGAAGCCAGCAGTTGCAGGTGGGTCAGGCCTGGCCTCGAACCGAACCAGATGACCACCGGGACCGCGAGGACGCTTACCAGCGCCAGCACTCCGGCGCCGATGACGTAGGGGGCGAATCCCTTCAGGCTGGGCAGCACCATCAGGCCCACGCCCAGCAATATTGCGCCAATCACGAAATCCAAAACCCGCTGCACGCCTAAGGTGGCCGCCGCCTCTTCACTACGCACCCGGTATCGGAGGGTGAGCAGCAGGAATTGAGTGGCTTCGCTGACGATGCGGATCGGGGAGATACTATTCAGGCCGGTGCCGATATTTTGCACCAGGACCAGGCGGTGCAACGGGACCCTGTCACCGATGAACAACACCTGCCAACGGTAGCCGCGCAGGGCGGTCGCCGCCGAGAACACCAACAGGGAAAGCAGTGCGTAACCGATGGGAACATCCCGGAATGCCAACGAGATGGATCCCCACTCGACGTCCCGGATCACCGCGAAACCGATGACCGAGCCAATGGTCAATCCCAGAACAAGCCTGAGCTTCGGCTGGAGCAAGAAATGCTGGACGATGCTGGCCGCTGTTCTCAAATCGCTAAACAAAGGCCAGTTGGGTCGGTGGGGGATCAACAAGATGGGGAAAATTCCGCTTCGTGTAGCCGATGTCTTTAATATCAACGCTACGCGTAGGGGTCTGCTATGTCAATGAATCTTGGCTGGCGTTAGCGCGGAATAGCTTTATTACTTCCCAGCCCGGACCAATCCCTTGAGGTAGGCGATGTGCCCCTGGTGCTGGTAGACCTCGCCGACGACCTGCCTAAATATTCTACCCACCGACATCTCCGGCCTGGCCTCCCGCGGGACCTCTTCCATCTGCTCCGGAGTGACCGTCTTAAGGTAGCTCAACGTAGCAGCGCGCACCGCTTCCCCATACTGCAGCATCTCGGACAGGGAATAGGCCGGGAAATCGGCCACCTGCTCTAATGTATGCTCAAAACCATTATCTCTGGTCGGTAGCCCGAACTTCTCGTTCCAGCCATCCCGTTCCCATATCTCGGTCTGGCGTTTGATGAAGAACTGGAACCACATGTCTTCCACCCTGGTCATGTGCCAGAGGATCCAGCCGATGGGGTTCGCCTCTGGGCCGGCGCGCCACATCAGTTCTTCAGGGGTCAGGTCCCCAAGGGCGTCCATCAAATACTGGTGCTCGGTGTTAAAGGCGTCTTCGATAAACTCGTTCAGAGTCATCCCTTGTTCTCCTAATTGATAGCCCAGGAAATTCTGTCCTAGCCGGTATCGTGGCAGGCCCACATGATACACCCGGCCAGCGCATCCGGGGTATGCTAAACTGCACTCGGCGCACGCCTAACCCTAACTGGCAATATCATCTCATCAGTATCATTGGGAGCCCGTTGCATGGCAGACGACCTGGCTGACAAATTAATTACTCCGGAGGTCCGCGCCCTGATCGGCCAGGAGTCCTCACCTGAGAAGAACCGTTTCCCCATCAGTGGTGAAATGGCCTACGACCTATCCGACGCCACGGAAGACCCCAATCCCCTCTACATCGACAAAGTCCAGGCCGAAGCCAGCCGTTTCAAGGGACTGCTCTGTCCGCCCCTGGCCACCTGGAAGGACATCGCCCCTTCCATCGGCTATTTCGGCGCCGGCCAGGAATCCCACTTCGATGTGCCGTTGCCCTTCAACAGCTACGGATTGAACGGCGGAAGCGACTGGCAGTTTCTACGCCCGGCCTACGTTGGGGATTGGGTGACGCGCCGATTCCGCATCATGGACATCTTCGAGAAGCAGGGACGGTCCGGCCCGTTGGTCTTCGTGGTCCGCCGGGAGACTCAGACCAATCAACACGGGGACGCCATCAGCGTGGCGGACCGGGTGAGCATCCACCGGGGTCGGCCGCCCGGCGATGAGATCGAAGAGGCCATCGACGCCGGAAAGGGCCTGGAGACCGTGGTTATCTCCCCCCCGGCCGCCGGCCAGACTGTTCCCCGGGCCGTTCCCACATCAGGAGTCCAGAAGCACTTCGAGGACGTGCCGGTGGGCCTGGAGTTAGAGCCGGTGGTCAAAGGACCGCTGACCACCACCCACCTGGTGCGATGGGCGGCCGCCAACGGAAACTACGCCCGGATCCATTGGGACCTGCCCTTCGCGCAGATCCATCAGGGCCTGGCCAACGTGGTGGTGAACGGGTCTTTGAAGAATCAGTACCTTGGCCAGTTGATGATCAAGTTCGCCGGCCCCGAGGGCTGGTTCAAACGGTTCTATGTGGAACACCGGGGGATGGACTACCCGGGAGACGTGATCACCGCCTCGGGAACAGTCACCGCCGTCCGTGAAACCGGTGGCTACGGCCACGTAGACTGCGAGGTCAAGCTTACCAACAGCCGGGGAGAACAGACCGCCTCCGGCAGAGGCACGGTGGTGCTGCCCAGGACTGGCCAGAGCCTGCCGCTGGTTTGGGAGTTGGAAGACTGATGCCAGCCGGGCTCCTCTCTGGAATCCGTGTCCTGGACCTTGGTTCAGGTATCTCCGGGCCTTGGTGCGCTAAGATTCTGGCTGATTACGGCGCGGAGGTGATCAAGGTGGAACCTCCCGGCTCCGGTGACGTCAGCCGCCGCATGGGGCCATTTGCGGGCGATGATCCCGACCCGGAAAAGAGTCTGACCTTCCTTTACCTGAACACCGACAAGAAGGGGGTCACACTGGACCCCTCCGGCGCCACCGGCCGCAAACTTCTGGACCGGCTGCTGGCAAACGCCGACGTTTTGGTGGAAAACAACCCGCCGGCGCAGGCCACCAAACTAGGCCTGGACTACCAGTCACTTGCCGCCGAGCACCCCAAGTTGGTCGTAACCTCCATCACTCCCTTCGGTCAGACCGGACCCTACCATGACTTCCAGGCCCCCGACATCGTGACCTATGCCCTGAGCGGGCTAATGTATCACTCGGGGGATTCGGACAAAGCGCCCCTGCGCAACGTTCTCGACCAGTCCTTCTATGTTGCCGGAGCCAACGCCGCCGCCGCGACCCAGGTGGCGCTGTTTGCCCGGCTAAATAACGGCGGAGGCCAGCATGTGGACGTTTCGGCCGCTGAATGTCTGGGCGCTCACATGGTGCAACCCGTGCCCTACTACAACTACATGGGGGCGGTTAAAGGGCGGCGTCCCGTCCGTGGCGCCGGTTTCGAAGAACTGATGCCCGCCCGCGATGGTTACGTTGCGCCATCGGTGCAGGGCTCCCAACCCTGGTCTACGGTTGCCGATCTGATCGGGCTGGAGGGATTGCAGGACGAGAAATTCGCCACCGGCGCCGGCCGGATCGCCCACGGAGAAGAGCTCAAAGAACTGTTGATCAAAGGGTTGGCCCAATGGGACCGGATGCCCCTTTTCCTGGCGTCGGGCGAGCTCCGCCTGGTGTTCGGCATGGCTCAGGACGCCGGAGACCTGGCCAACTGTCCTCACCTGCAAGACAGAAACTTCTTCGTAGAGGTTGACCATCCCGTGGTTGGCCGGGCCCAATACCCCGGCATGGCCGTCCGGCTGCCCGGCGAGACCATCACCGGCGCCAAGCCTGCCCCATTATTGGGCCAGCACAACGCAGAGGTCTTCGGCCAAAAATTGGGTTACTCGCCTGAAGAATTGGTATCGCTGCGGACGCACGGCGTCATCTAAATAAACGTCCCTATCGATGTAGAGCAGCCCAGAGAGCGTTCATAGCCATGCCCGATGCGCCATTAAAAAACATCCGCGTGTTGGACCTTAGCCGGGTTTTCGCCATGCCCTTTGCCGGGGCCAACCTGGCGGATCTGGGCGCCGAGGTCATCAAGATCGACACCTGCCAGGCCCAGTTCATGGACACCACCCGGACCATAACCGGTCCCTTTCCTGACAACCGGCCCGGTGAATTGTGGTGGGAGCAGGGCGGCACTTTCCAGATGCTCAACCGGGGCAAGCGGAGTTTGACCCTGGACCTCCGCTCGGAGGACTCCCAAGGGGTTATCAAAGACTTGGTCCGGGTCTGCGACGTGGTTCTGGAGAACTTTACCCCCCGGGTGATGGCCCGGTTCGGATTGGACTACGAGAGTCTCCGGGCGGAGAAGCCCGACCTGATCATGGTATCCAACACCGGCTATGGTCACAGCGGCCCTTGGAGCAGTTTTGGGGCCATGGCGTCGGCCTTGGAACCTACTCATGGCACCGGGGCCTTCATGGGATATATGGAGGAAGAGCCGGACGGCCGCTTGACCGAAGGCCAGGTCCCAAACAAGATGGGTAACTCCTACTCCGATTTCCTCGCCACCTGGACCGCCCTGGGGGCTCTGATGGCGGCGTTGCTACGGCGGGCCCGTACCGGCGAGGGCCAATGGATCGACCTGGCGATGTACCAGACAGGAACCACAGTGGTCGGCGCGGGTGTTCTGGACTTCACCTTTAACGGGCGGCGAACGCAGCGGATCGGCAACCGCCACCCCGTGTGGTCGCCCCATGGCGTCTACCCTTGCCAGGGCCAAGACCAATGGGTGGCCATCGCGGTGCGCTCCCAAGACGAATGGCTGGGCCTCTGCCGGGCCATCGGCCAGCCCGATCTCGCCTCCGATCCGCCGTTCTTGGATCCCATCGACCGCCGCCAGAACCAGGAGGAATTGGACGCAATCATCGCGTCTTGGGCATCGGACCGCACCTCATACCAGGTCATGCACTCACTGCAAGGGGCGGGAGTGCCCGCGGGACCGGTGCTAACGTCCAAGCAAGCGTTGAGCGATCCCCAGTACCTCGCCCGGGGGTTCTTCGAGACCGTTCACAACCCTCCCGAGGTAGACCTGAGGCCCAAGGGTTACGTGGGACGGGGCTGGAAGTTTTCCCAGAGCGAAGCGGAGATAAGGGGCCCCGCGCCCCGGCTGGGCGAGGCCAACGATTACGTCCTGGCCGAGTTGTTGGGCTTTAACGCGGCCCGGTTGAAGGCATTTTCGGAAGAATGGACGATCGGCCGCAGGCCCGAGGGCGGAGGTGCGCCGGGAGCGGTCCCCCTGCAAGAACAGGTGGAATTGGGGTGGATCGCCGAGTACGACGCCGGCTACCTGGATGAACTGCCGCCTGTCTAGCTGCCGATTTAATGAAATCTGAGCCGCGTTCCGGACCTTTCGTTATTTAGGATATGTTGACTTCTTCCGCCTCGGAAGCTTGACACTAAGGAAAACCGGCTTCTATAATTGATGTGGATTCCCCAGCAAACGACCGCTTTTTCCTTTGGCATCCCGCTTCAAGACCCTATTACCACTGTACCCAGTGGTATGCCCGTTAGGGCAGTGGCATGGTCATTAGACCATTACGCAGGTATCCTCTCCGACACCTATTTTAGCGTAGGCAAATGCCGACAAAGTTTATCTTCGTTACCGGGGGAGTTGTCAGTTCACTAGGCAAAGGGATCAGCGTCGCATCCATCGGGCGCATCCTGAAGAGCCGAGGACTCACCGTCTCCGTTATCAAACTGGACCCTTACCTCAACGTCGACCCAGGAACCATGTCCCCCTACCAGCACGGCGAGGTCTTTGTTACCCGAGACGGTGGCGAGACCGATTTGGACCTGGGCCACTACGAAAGATTCATCGACGTGGAATTAACCCGCACCTCCAACCTTACAGCCGGAGAAGTGTACCTCAACCTAATAGCCAAAGAGCGCCGCGGCGATTTCCTTGGCGGCACCATTCAAACCGTGCCCCACGTTACCAACGCCATCAAAGACAGGATGCTAGCTCTGGCCGCTGAATCAGGCGCTGATGTGATTATCGCCGAGGTTGGCGGGACGGTCGGCGACATCGAAGGGCTGCCCTTTTTGGAGGCCATTCGCCAGATGCGGAACGATGTGGGCCGGGACAACGTCTTCTACGTCCACCTAACCTTGCTTCCTTATATCACGGCGGCACAGGAACTGAAGACCAAACCAACCCAACATAGTGTGAAGGAACTGCGCTCCATTGGAATCCAGCCCGACGCCATTCTCTGCAGAAGCGACCATGCGGTATCCGAGTCCATCTGCCAAAAGATCTCGGCCTTCTGCGACGTTCCGGTCAATGCCGTGATTCCCTTGCTTACCGTTGATAATGTATATGAAGTGCCACTGATGCTCGAGGACGCGGGCTTGGGCGACATTGTCTTGGGCTCCCTTGGTCTTTCCGGCCACCCACGTGACATGGCCGATTGGTCGGAAATGGTCGGCCGGATGAACGAACCGAAAGAAAGCCTGTCCATCGCCCTGGTTGGAAAGTACGTCGAATACCCTGATTCGTATATCTCGGTCCGCGAGGCACTACGGCACGCCGGGCTGGACCATGCCAGGGATATCGATCTCCAGTGGGTCCATTCCGAGGATATCGAGCGTTTCGGGCCGGACTCACTCCTGTCCAGCGCCTGCGGCATCGTGGTGCCGGGCGGCTTCGGACCTCGCGGAGTAGAAGGCATGATCGAAACCGCCCGCTACGCCAGGGAACATCAAGTGCCGTACCTAGGCCTTTGCCTGGGACTGCAGGTGATGGTCATTGATTGGTCCAGAAATATCCTGGGAATGCCGGACGCCAATTCCTCTGAACTGGCTCCGGACACCGAAAACCCAGTAGTTCACATCATGCCCGACCAACAAGACATCTCAAGCAAAGGCGGCACCATGCGTTTGGGAGATTATCCCTGCCATACGCAAACCCATTCCCATACCAGAGCGGCCTACGGCGCCGACATGATCATGGAGCGGCACCGTCACCGGTTTGAGCTTAACAACAGCTACCGGGAATCCCTGGAAAGTTCGGGGCTGATCGTCGGCGGGCTGTCTCCCGACGGGAACTTGGTCGAAACCGGTGAAGTGAGAGACCATCCCTTCATGGTCGGAACCCAGTACCACCCTGAGTTCAAGTCCCGGCCCAACCGCCCTCACCCTTTGTTTAGCCAGTTCGTCGCGGCCGCCAAAGATACCATTCGGGAAGGAGTCCAGAGGCCATTGCCTTTGGACATAACCACCGATTAGCCGGTGCGCACCGATGCAAGCAAAATCTGCATATTTGACGAGAATCTCCAAATACACCGGTCTAACTGTTTTAAAATCGCCAGATGTTCTTATTTCACCCGCTGCGTTTATTTCATCAATAGCGGGAACCCAGACCAAAATCTCCCAAGGGTGGTGATGACGTGAAGCTCTTTTTGGACACTGCAAATATTCAGGAGATCCGAGACGGGGTACAACTGGGTGTTATCAGCGGAGTTACTACCAACCCTTCGCTGGCCTCCGCGGAAGGAATCGGAAGCGCGGAGAGCTATAAATCGGCGGTTCGCGAGATTTCGGACATAGTCGATGGGCCGATCTCCGTGGAGGTAATATCGTTGGATGCGCCGGGGATGGTGGCCGAAGGCCGGGACATCGCGGACTGGATACCGAATCCTTGGGTGAAGATTCCCAGCACCGTCGCAGGGTTTGAAGCCATCAACATACTGTCCAGCGAGGGCATCAAGGTAAATCAAACGCTGTGCTTCTCAGTAAATCAGGCTCTACTTGGCGCCCAGGCAGGGTCCACGGCCGTTAGCCCGTTTATTGGCCGGCTAGATGATATTGGCCTAGAGGGTATTGACCTGATCAGCGACATCGTTTCTGTGTACGAGAAACACAAGATCGATACCAAAGTGTTGGCAGCCAGCATACGCCACACGCTGCACTGCACATTGGCGGCGCAGGCCGGGGCGCACATCGCCACCGTTCCTTACAAAATTCTGGTTCAGATGTCCCAGCACCCCCTAACCGACACGGGTGTTGCGCGGTTCAAGGCAGACTGGGAGAACCAAGGCAAATCTTAGCCGCCGGGCCGCGGCGCTGTAACTAAAGGATCAGCCGGAGCATTATTTGATCATCCAACGCGCCAAATCCGCCCATCCACAAAATTTCTATACACTCCCTTCCGGAATTGGGCTTGCACGCCGGTGCCTGATCCAGGACCCCTTCAAGAGGTGAACATGGCGACTACTCAACAAATGCTCGATGTGTCGGAGATGGGGGCCAAGTCCAAGGAAGAACTATTGGGCCTGGCCAGCGACGTCGGATTAAACGATTCTACCGCTCTGGCAACCCTCCATAAAGAAGACCTGCTTAGCCGGCTGTTTCAAGTGGTCTCCGCTCGACAAGCCCTGGTCTCCAGCGGCATCCTCGAAATAATGGACGAAGGGTACGGCTTCCTTCGTCAGATCGCCTCATTCCGGGGATCGGGAGATGTCTATATCTCCCAGTCCCAGATTCGGCGGTTTAATTTGAGGACCGGGGATACCGTTACCGGACAGGTTCGGCCGCCCAAGGAGGGGGAGCGTTACTTTGGTCTGGTGCGTGTGGAACTGATCAACGGCTTGCAGACCGACCAGGTCCAGAGCCGTTATCGTTCAACGTTTGAACACATGACTCCCATCTTCCCGGAAAAACAGGTGGTCTTGGAAACAGCCAACACCGAGCTTTCCACCAGGATGGTAGACCTATTCGCACCCATCGGTTTAGGCCAGCGCGGTCTGATCGTTTCTCCCCCCAAGGCCGGAAAGACCACCATGCTGAAACAGATCGCCCACGGCGTTCAACAAAACTGCCCCGCGGCCAAATTGATGGTAGCCCTCATAGGAGAGCGCCCTGAGGAAGTGACTGATATGCGCCGGGCGGTGGATGGAGACGTCTTTGCGTCCACCTTCGACGAGTCAGTAGAGGAGCAATGCCGGGTTGCGGAGCTTTGCTTAGAACGGGCCAAGCGCCTGGTGGAGATGGGACAGGACGTCATCATCCTGCTCGACAGCATCACCCGTCTCACCCGGGCCTACAACCTGGCCGTGCCTACCAGTGGGCGAACTCTCTCCGGCGGTATAGACCCGGCTGCACTCTACCCGCCAAAGAAGTTCTTTGGTGGCGCCCGCAATATAGAGGAAGGGGGCAGTCTGACCATCATCGCAACCTGTTTGGTCGACACCGGCAGCCGCATGGACGAAGTCATCTATGAGGAGTTCAAGGGCACCGGCAACATGGAGTTGCATCTGGACCGGCGGCTGGCCGAACGCCGTTATTTCCCCGCCATCGATATCGTCCGCAGCGGCACCCGCCGCGAGGAATTGCTCTTCAGCGATGACACACTAAAGCAGATTGTGTTGTTGCGCCGCATGATCACCCTCATCTCCAACGATGGTGCGGTAAACGCCACGGAGCGGGTCTTGGAGCGCCTGGCCAAGTCGAACAACAACCAGGAGTTCCTAGTGAATCTGAACAAAGACGTTTAGATAGCTCCCACCACTGGCCTGCGACACTGGCGTTCTGCGATTTACGGCCGATTCTAATCGGAAATTGCCTCGGGATTTGGCTTGCGTTTTAGCCAATTCCCTTCCATAATACACACTGGGCAGGCGAAGGGCTGTGTTTGAGGAACCCTGCAAGTTTACTGCTTCCTTGGTAAGGCGGAGCGCCCACCCTCGAATAGCATCCCTCGATTCAAAAACCTCTCCGCCGTGATGGGCCGCACGAGCGTGTAGGCCTAGCGAACAAACCCGGCTCATACCATCTCTTTAACAGCGCATTACTTGGGCCGACCTAGGCGTGAAAACCCTGGTCTTTTTTGGTGATTAGAACCCATTTAAATACCTTGACAAGCTAATTTTGGTGGTGCTTAATACTAGGAAGTCTAGCTCCCTCTATCTGTGTATAAATAGGAGGCGAGGGGAAATCGTGTCTTTTTGTGGACTTTTTTTTGTTTCTCTGGTTGTAGATCCCTCTAATATACCCAAGCCTCCGCGGGGGTTATTTATGTGACTAGAGGCTCTATTTGCCTAGAGGATTCTTAGCATCGGTAACTAACTCGTAAGACTGAATAACGTAAACTGAAAAGTAAGCGAAGTCCGAAAGGAAAAGTTAAAAAAATATTCTTCGCTTCAGGCACGCAGTACAAGGAGATTAAGAGTAGATGAACACTACAATCGGAAAATCTTTGGGGCTAACATTAATCATGTTCGCCGGCGTGATGGCGACTATGCTGGCCTTGGGTCTATTTGGGCCCGGGAAAGCAAATGCAGCAGCGCCTACCCCACAATCAATGACAGCGTCCCCAGGAAGCCCTGGTGACACGTCATCGATTAAGATCGGTTTTGAGACCGACTCAGAAATCGCCGGTAATAGCGGTGAATTATGGATCGCCTTCGATGCTAAGTACGGCGTACCTGACACCATAGCTAAGACGTCGATATCCATAGCTAGCGGCCAGACGACCGGTGGCGTTTCTAACCCACTGATCGATCCGACGATCGCAACACAGATCGCAGCGTCTTCGCCGCTGTCCGTGAGCGATACAGTCGTAAAGCTACAATTGGGTGATACGGCTCCCAATAGTACTGGAACGGTGGAAGGCCTTTCAGTAAACACGGGCGGCAATGACCATACCGTAACATTCGCAACCTCAGCCGGTATCACATTACCGACTGCCGCATCTACCAAAGAGATATGGCTCTCCAAAGACCAAGGAACGACTTGGAGCACAGCCACTGCGACAGCGGGGACCAACGCGATTACCGTGGTCCGAGAGTTGACGCTCTCCGCGACCTCTGGTGCCCGAGGAAAGGCAGTAACTGCAACCGGTAAGGGTTTCACCACAACTGGTAACGCCACGCTGTGGATAGATACCGATGACGGTGCAGACATAGATGCTGGCGAATACATCATAGCCAGTGACATCGCTGTTTCTGGCGGTAAATTCGAGCACACATTCACGACAGACACCAATTTCCCGCTCTCAGCCACAGCGATTAACGCGCAGGGTGGTGACGGTAATACAGTGTCAGCCTCGACCAACCCGGCCTTCACCTCATACGGTTCGATAAGTCTCGACAAGAGTGAGGTAGCGCGAGGCGCGAGCCTGAAAGTAACCGCAATTGACATCGCTGCGGGTACTATCACAGCTATCACGATTGGTGGCGTAGCCTCGACTCTACCCACTGATGTGACCATCGACACGACAGGTGTAGATGAAACATTCACGGTGACGGTCGCCGCAACGACCCCCCTCGGTGTGCAGAAGATAGTCATAGATACGAACAATGAAGCTGACAGGTATACCACTGTCACGATCACCGGGGCACCTGTTACTGTCAGTCCTAGCACTGCCGTTGCAAACCAGGAAGTCACTGTGACTGGTACTGGCTTCACTAAGAGTGATGGCATTGCCACAGTCACGGTCGGTGGGCAAACCGCAACCTACACCAGCAGCGGTGGATTGGCTACGACAACTACCCTTGCAAGTGTTGACACCGACAGTAGCGGTAACTTCAGCACGAGTTTCCTGATCCCGGATTCCAGCACGACCCGGACCGCCGGAGCACATAAGATTCTGGTGACCGACGACAGTGGACTGACGGGTGAGGTCTTCGTAACGGTACCGGGCCGAACGCTCTCCTTAAGCGTTGAGACTAGCAAGCGCGCTAGCGAGGTCACCGTAACTGGTACTGGATATGAAGCTAAAGGAACAGTTGTTCTGACCTATACCTCTGGTACGAGCGATACGGCCTTAGGCTCGGCTGTAGCCGACTCCTACGGTGAATTCACAAAGGTTGTGACCATACCTAACACTCCGTCGATTCCGTCGACTAACACCATTACTGGAGCGATAACCAGTGGTGGAAGTCAGACAGTGACCCATAAGATTGGTGCGGCGTCCATCACAACGGACGTTGCCGAGCAGTCAACAGGTGAGAATATCACTATCACCGGTGTTGGCTTCCCGGCGTACGCCACGATAGGCACGTTGACCATCGGCGGACTGGATGTTCGGCCGACCCCAGCACCTTCGACCGACGTCGATGGAGGCTTCAGTTCGACAGTCATGGTTCCTGGCTTAACCGAAGGTAACCATACGGTCAAAGTTACCGCGAGTTCGATAACTGGAAGCATCTCAATCAAGGTAACTGCTACTACCGCTACAGTGGTAGAGGTCAGCACGGCAACCGTTGATGTCTTCGCTGATAGCATTGCAGCTGACAACTTGGTACGTGTCTGGAGATACAGCAATGCTGACCAGTCGTGGAGCTTCTACGACCCACGGGATGAGTTTGCTGATGTGAACACCCTGACCGACACCGCCTCCGGCGATATCGTCTGGGTGAACGTGACTGCTGAGGAGTCATTCCAAAGCACTACCTTGTACTCAGGTTGGAACCTGATCTCCCTAGACTAAAGGTAGGATTTGATCAAAACTAGGCCGCCACTTCCTGGTGGCGGCCTAGGAAGACCAACCACAATAAAGCAAGGAGGACGGAATGACCAAAACTAAATTCTTAACCTTAGTAATGGCATTAGCGCTATTACTAGGGATTCCTACAGCCGCCTTTGCAAACAACGCGATGCCGCACTTATTCGTCGGTTCGGTCACCCTGGATGGCGCGACCGCTGCCGATGGAGCGGCTGTCACAGCATGGGTGGGCGGCGAGCAAGTCGCAGACACCACAGTGAAAGACGGAAACTATGACATATTGGTTGAAAGTGAGGCCGGGTACCACGGCGAGACTGTGTCGTTTAAAGTGAGCGGCGTAGATGCCGCCGAGGTCGCCACTTGGGAAGAGGGCGGCGCCTCGATCCTGGACCTCACAGCTTCATCCGCCGCCTCCTCCTCTGATGGGGAATCTGGCGAGAAAGGTGCTTCAGGTGCTACAGGCGCACAGGGACCCAAAGGGTCAACTGGTCCTGCCGGTCCTGCCGGTCCTGCGGGAGCCGACGGCAAAGACGGCTCTGACGGTAAAGCTGGCGCCGCTGGCGTCGCTGGTGCGGCCGGTAAAGCTGGTGCCGCAGGAGCGGCCGGATCTGCCGGATCTGCCGGATCTGCCGGAGTAGCTGGAGCAGACGGCGGCGGTGGAGCCCTAGGTGTCATCGCCCTCATCATAGCTATCGTGGCCCTTGTGGCTGCAGGCGGAGCGTTCATGGCCGGAAGGCGCGCCTAAGCTAAGCAGGGAACCATAGACAGCACTAGGAGAGGGAGTCCCGTTCTCACAGGACTCCCTCTTTTTTGATTGAAAATCGCGGCAAACCCTGAACTAATCGTGTTGCAACAACGGACTCTATGGGCCACGATAAGATAGTGCCTATGCCGTTGTAGGCGGGCTAGGCGACCCTTTTAGGTCAGAGGAAAGTTGATTACGCTGGGCGGGGCCGACGGTGAAGTTATATCCGTTGGGTTGGACTTGTGAGGTGTGCTGTGGGGTGGTTTCTCAGAATCATTTCGACTATAGGTCTGTCGATTATCGGTTTCATCGGGCTTGGCGCGGGTCCTAAGCAGGCGGAACGTCCACCTCAGCCATTTTTCCAGGATTTCTTTTCTGGCTCTGTATTGGTGCAGGGATCGCCGCCACCAGAAGGTACATTACTTATCGCGTGCATCGATGCTTGCGAAAGCGGATTTGAAAGTACTCCATACCATCTGAATACGGATGGTTCCTTTGACCAACTAGAGGTGAACCCCGATAACGAAGACTTTATCGGGCACCTGATTAGGTTCTACCTGGTGAATGATTTCGGTCGGATACGAGCCGTGGAAACCAGGCCGTATATCTGAGTTTTCGATTTCTACGTACAAAACCTGACGTTCGTTGATTCAATGCCGATCCCTCAACCAACTCCTTTACCGAATCCGCCCACCCCGCCGACTCCGCCCAGTCCTACGCAGAGGCCGACTCCCACGGCCTCATTGCCGGTGGCGGGGGACCCATCCGTCGCACGTATACCGAAAATCGCGCTGATGGCCGGGATAGTAAATGCGCTGTCTGGGGGAAGCTTGATGTTTGTGGCAAGACGCCCACTGCCTTAGCCTTGCCATCAACTTTCTTGGTTGTTGAGTTTAGCGCTGAAGAATTGAATTGACTGGTTTCGGTTGAGAGGATTAGGTCGGATTAAGGGTAGGCGTTCTTAGGCTGAGCCGAGTGAGCAGGGGAGGTTCAGTTTCAGAAACTGCCTAGAACCAACGTGGTGGAGAGGAAGACTTTGTTCTTACCGCGGCCTTCCTTGACTGGTCATTAAAACCACACGCATGTCCGTCCCTAGGTTGGCGCTCGTCACAACCAATCTCGGCTGAGCTTGGATTTCGTCTAATCCCATTCGTCGCACGAAATTGTCGATAGGGTTGACGTCCACGTTTATACCTTCGGTCTTGAAGTGCATGGGAATCACAATCTTGGCGTCCAGATCTTGTAGGGTTTGATAGATCTGGTCCATGTCAAGAGTGCAGTGGCCGCCAATGGGCACCAAAACTACGTCTACGGGTTTCAATTCATCAATCATACGGGTGGTCATCGGCATGGATATGTCGCCTAGGTGGCAGACATGGATGGCGCCAATCTCGATGGAAAATGCCACGTTTCGCTCTTCCTGGGGCTGTCCGTCTGCCAAAGGCGTCATGACGCCCCGTGCAGTCACCCCGTTGTACTCGTACTCACCAGGGTTGCTAAACACCTTTGGATCGCCTTCGATACTCTCGGCGTGTTGTGAACTTTGCACCGGCCACCGCTTCTCCTGGCGAAAATATCACCGTCAGCGGGACCGGACTCACGGCCAATGGTACGATTGAAGGTACTGCGGTCAACACTGGCTCTCTGACAGGTGGGGCCGCGATACTGAATCACGCAGCCAACCAAGACATATCAATTGACGCGACTGGTGCCTGGGCCTACGCGACCAGGATGCCCCTCCTTGGCGCAGTCGCCACGGCCGGTGGTGGACTCACAGTTACAGCCACTGACGGAACCCTGACAGCTCAGTCCAGCGGGTTCGCGTACACCTCGCGTACCGTAACACTGACCCCAGCAGAGGCAGGGCCCGGAACCTCCATCACCATCAATGTCACCGGTATGACCGTGGACAACGGTGAAGTGGCGGGCACCAATGCCCAGTTTACGGTCTCTAGCAGTGGTATCGGCCTCTCGGGCACGACCACCTTCCCGGTTGGGTCCGATGGTTCGGGTACGGGCACGTCCACAATCCCGACCAACCAGACTGCAGCGACCCTCACTATCACGGTCACCGACAACGCGTTGGCCCTGAACCCGACGGTCGTAGCAACAAAGGCTACTCAGAACCAAACGGCTACGGCCAGCTTGAAGGTACCCTCCGGTACCGTAACCGTTCTCGAGACCTCGGCGTCTACTGGAAACTTTGTGACCGTCACCGGTGCTAAGTTCCCACCCAACACGACGGGCACGACGATGACGTTTGGGGGGCAAACGCTATTCCAGTCGGTGGGTTCGTAACTGACGCCAATCGGGACTTCAGCGTGTTAGTTGAGGTTCCTGCGGCCACCACCGGTGGTTCCCTGTCCCCAGGCACCAAGATCGTGGTAGTAGCGGTCGGAACCATCACAGGGAGCACGACTGGGTTCTCAATTCCTAACCCTGCAATGACCATCACGCCCTCTTCCGCAGCGGTGGAAGACACCGTTGTGATTGACGGCACGGGCTTCAACTCTCTGGCTACCGTGACAGTGCTCACCATCGGTGGAGCCTCCGCCCTGCCGAGCCCGGCGCCCAGAGCAACCCGCAACGGTGAAGTCACAGCGACGATTCTCGTGCCGCTTCTCAACCCAGGCACCTATACCGTGGTCATGACGAACGCGGCAGGCTTCTCCGCTACCAGCACGCTCACGGTGGTAACGTCATCGGCGCCGCCAGCCTCGACGCAAGCGGACACCCAGGTAATATTCGCAGTCGTGATCGACAACGATAACAACCTGGTCAGGGTATGGCGCTACAGCAACGCAACCCAAGAATGGTCGTTCTACGATCCACGGGATGAGTTCGCTGACGCCAACACTCTGGAAAAGACCGGAGCGGGCGACATCGTCTGGGTTAACGTAGTCGTTGAACAGGAATTCCAAGGACAAACCTTGTTCACAGGTTGGAACCTGATCGTTCTTAAATAACCAACGCACAAGATTAGGTCATAGTCCTTCCGTCCGCCCAAGGCGGACGGAAGGACAACACCAACCACCAATGAGACAAGGAGGACCGAATGACCAAAACTAGATTCCTGGCCTTTATATCGGCCTTGGCACTACTACTAATTATTCCAACCGTCGCATTCGCACAGAATGCCAGGCCCCACGTATTTGTAGGGACGGCCACCCTCGACGACGCACTAGCTGTCGATGGTACTGCTATCACAGCGTGGGTGGACGGACAAAAAGTAGCCGACACCAATGTTGCCGAAGGTACGTACGTTCCGCTCGTTGTGTCAAGGGCGGAGGGAAATTGTACCGGCAGGGCGGAGAGAAACTGTACCACTGAACGCCGCGGTGTGAGAGTCAAAGTGTCGTGGTATGTGAGGG
>MUCT01000003.1 GCA_002816585.1 SAR202 cluster bacterium Io17-Chloro-G6
ACAAACATCGGCATGACTACGTGTATGTACTCGTCGGAGTCGGTGGGCTTAAAGACGCCGGGGCTGGAAGATGTGGTGGTCTCCAAGGCGACTTTGCCCTTGTCCAAGACGGATAGCACATCCAGCAGATAGCGGCTGTTGAAAGCTATCTTGCCCTCTTCGCCTTCTATCTCGTCCAGGTCGACCAAGTCTTGGTTGTCGCCCACTTCCTCAGACCGGGCGGAGATCTCCACCTTGGGCGGATCCAGGTCGGAAGCGGCCGGAATCAGGTGCATCCGAATAATGTTGCTGCCGTCCCTGGCGAAGATCGACGCCGTTCGAGCGGCCCGGAGAATGGTGGGCAGGTCCATGACCGCCCTGGTGGTGTAGCTCTGGGGGATCAGTTGTTCGTAATTTGGGAATGTTCCCTGAAGCAATTGAGAGACAATCTCCACGGTGTCGCCACCGCGCACCCGGAACATCACCTGTCCCTTGGCCGGGGTCATTAGAATCTCCACCGGCTCCTCTTGGTCGCCGATCAAACGGTTTAATTCGGACATGGTGCGGGCAGGGATGATCACGCTGATCTCTTCAGGCACTGGCTGAAGCAATTTGCCGAAATGCACCGCTAGGCGGAAGCCATCAGCCGCGGCCATGGTGAATTTGCTTTCATTGAGCTTGAGTTCGACTCCGGTCAACACCGGCCGAGACTCCTCGGTGGCGGCGGCGAAGGCTACTCGGGCGATGGCCGATTTAACGACGACCGGATCTACCTGAGCGGCAATCCCGTCATCCACCGTCGGAATAGGCGGGAACTCCGAGGCGTCGGTAATGTTAATATGGGCGTTGGAATTGCCGGAGGATATGTGCAGCAGCCCGGAACCCTGCTCCAACTCCAGGTCAATCTTTTCGTTGGGTAGGGAGTTGACGAACTCTGTGAGCAGGCGGGCTGGAACTGTGATCGATCCTTCCTCTTCAATCATGGCCCCGACCCAGGTTGTGATGGCAATTTCCAGGTTGGTGGCCGACAACTTCAGCATCGACTGGTCAATGCTGAGGAGCACGTTTTGGGTCACCGGCAACGTGGCTCTGCTGGCCACTGCCCGGCCTACCACGGCCAGACCACGACTGAGGTTTTCCTGCAAGCACGATATCTTCATCTTCCGCCCATCAAGTAGTCTGTCCGTATTGTTGATTATGTGGCCCGATATGATTGGGTAGGCTTCTCCGCGGCAGCCTCCGCTTCTGAGGCACGGATATTATGTCATCGCGCCTGGGGAAAAACAACTATTTAGGCCTATTTATTGCCCTTTTTTGGAGGTGGCATTAGTCGGTTTTCGTGAAAGCATCCGAGGCTTGGGAGAAATCACGTCTGCTATAATAGGCCCGCGCCAAATAAGAGCGATTTTACGCTGGTTCGCAGCCTTGATCTCTAGGTTGGAATTTCAGATGACCGAATTACTTTTTCACTCGGAAAGCTACCTTAAGGAATTCGAAGCCACGGTGACCGATGTGGTGGAAGGCGGCGTAGTCTTGGACCGCACGGCTTTCTATGCCGGAGGCGGCGGCCAACCCACCGATTCTGGAACGCTAACCTCCGGGGAGATCGAATACCAAATCACCGGCATAAAACGGGTCGACGGCCAGCTGGTGCATCAGATATCCGGAGAACTGCCGGCCGCCGGCACTACCATGGCCGGACGGATCGACTGGGAACGCCGGTACCTGCTGATGCGCACCCACTCGGCGCTCCATATCCTCTGCGGCGTGGTCTGGCGTGATTATGAGGCAAAGGTGACCGGCGGCGACATGAAGCCCGGTGAGGGACGGATGGACTTTGAATTCGAGAATTTTAGCGCGGAGTTCGTCGAGGAAATGGAAGCCAAGATCAACGCCGAGGTAGCTGCTGAGCGTGACATCACCATCAACACGCTAAACCGGGAAGAAGCGGATCAGGTACCCGACCTAATCCGCACCAAGATCAACCTGTTGCCACCCAATATTCAGGAGATCCGCACCATCGACATTCATGGGCTGGACCTGCAGGCCGACGGCGGGACGCACGTGGCCAATACCCGGGAAGTCGGGGTGATCAGGGTGGTCGGCCATGAGAGCAAAGGCCGAATAAACAAGCGTATCCGGATCGCGCTTGAAGGTTAGCCACGGCTCTTTTCTATCGGAATCTAGAAGACGCCGGGCCGATAATTCCTGCCCCGCAATTTCGCTCCGGAGGCGCATCGCCCCATGCCCAATAGTCCGGCGTCCCAAAACCGGGCGTCTGCCAACACCGCACCCCGCAGAGTGGTTGGAATCGACGTGGGCGGGACCTTCACCGATATCGCCGTACTGGAAGACGGTAAGCTAACCGTTCACAAGCTTCCCTCAACACCAGCCGACCCGTCTCAGGGCATCCTTCAAGGAGTTAAAGAAACGGGCGTTACCTCCGCTGAGTTCGTCCATGGTTCGACGGTGGCCACCAACGCCTTATTGGAGGGCAAGGGCGCCCGGACTGCCTTAGTCACCACCATGGGCTTTGAGGACGTCCTTGAGATCGGCCGTCAGAGCCGGCCCGAACTCTACAACTTGGAGATGGACCGGGCGCCGGCCCTGGCCCCGTGGGAGTTGCGCTTCGGGCTGCCGGAGCGGGTCGACCATACCGGCGCCATCATTGAGGACCTAACCCCCGAGGCGATCCAGACCCTGATCGGACTGTTGGAAGAGGAAAAACCGGAAGCGGTCGCCGTCTCCTTCTTGTTCTCCTTCCTTAACACAGTTCATGAAGAGATGGTCCTAAGCGCACTGCGTAAGATGAAAGACCCGCCCTATATCTCGCTTTCGTCCCGGGTATTGCCTGAGTTCAGGGAATACGAGCGGGCCAGCACCGTGGTGGTGAACGCCTACGTGGGCCAGGTGATGAGCAAATACCTGGGAGAGCTTGAAGGGCCTTTGGGCAACGGATTGCGGATCATGCAGTCTTCTGGTGGGAGCATCACGGTCGGATTGGCGTCCGAGCAGCCAGTGCGCACGATCCTAAGCGGCCCGGCTGGTGGCGTGGTTGGCGCCTTCTATTCGGCCATGCAGGCCGGATATCCGGACATCATTACCCTGGACATGGGCGGCACATCAACCGATGTCTCGCTATGCCCCGCACAGATCAAGGAAACTATCGGCGCCAAAGTGGGCGGCTACCCCATCGGCGTTCCCATGATTGACATCCACACGGTGGGGGCCGGCGGCGGCTCCATCGCCCGGCTGGACACCGGAGGCGCCTTGGTGGTCGGCCCGGAGTCAGCGGGGGCGGACCCAGGCCCAGCCTGTTACGGAAAGGGAGACCAGTTAACGGTCACCGATGCCAATCTTCTATTGGGCCGATTATTGCCCGACCGGTTCCTGGGCGGACGAATGTCATTGGACCGGAAACGGGTCGAAGGGCTGATGGAAAAACTAGCCGGCCAGATAAACGCCGACGCCCGGCAGACAGCCTTGGGCATCAACAGGGTGGTTAACGCGAACATGGAGCGGGCCATTCGGACCATCTCCTTGGAGCGGGGCTACGATCCGAGGTTGTTCACCCTGGTGCCCTTCGGCGGCGCCGGACCGATGCACGCCTGTGAGCTGGCTCAAGAGTTGGGGATACCCAGGGTTTTGGTGCCGTCGCGCCCCGGCATACTCTCCGCGCTGGGCGTGGCCATTGCCGACATCGTCAAGGACTACTCGCGCACCGTCATGCTCCGGGGAGCCGACTTGGACCGCGCCCGGATAGACGAGGAGTTCGACGGCATGGAGGCTTTAGCCAGGACAGAGATGGCTGGCGAAGGTCTGTCGGTAGACAGGATGGTGGCCCGCCGTTTCCTGGACGTCCGGTACGTGGGCCAGTCCTTTGAACTGACGGTTGACTATCCCTCTCAAAAGACCGGATCTCGAAGCGCCAGAGCCCGCGACGCCAAGACCGATCTGGCCAAGGTCATCGGCGACAGATTTTACAAGGCCCACCTGCGAAGGTTCGGGTACGCGGACAAGACCGAGCCGGTGGAGGTGGTGAACTTGCGGCTCAAGTTAGAGTTGGCGATGGACAAGCCTCTGGTAGAACCCCAGAGCCCCGGCAGCGCCGACCCGGCCCCGGCTCTGATCGGCGAATCAGAGGTCGTTTTCCAGCAGGGCGCAATGAATTCTCCGTTGTACCAAAGGGAGCAGTTGACCTGCGGCAATCGTCTCTCGGGACCGGCGCTGGTCATCCAGATGGACGCCACCACTGTCCTGCCTCCGGGTTGGGGCGGGGTGGTGGACCCCTTCGGCAACCTGCTGCTAGAGCCGGAATAACCGGGTTGCGCCCCAGTCATATCTTCTTCCAACCGTATAGTCCTTGAAAACAACGAGGTACTTCGAGGAACAGGTTTTGCGGAAACGCCCCTACATCAACCGAGAATGGTGTGAACTTGCGCTAACCCAGCCAGCCCGAGTCGAGGTCCAAAGCGACGGGCGAATCCGGTATTGGGCCTATATAATGGAACTTGGCAGACATTTACGAGTGGTAACATTGGAGGACGGCGAGACTGTACACAATGCATTTCCAGATAGGGATTTCGCCGCCTGATCACCATGAAATTTCACTACTACCCTGAAACTGATTCTTTGTATATCGAATTGACCGGGCGCGATAGCGTTGACTCGCAAGAGGCGTCGCCTGGCGTCGTATTGGACTATGACTCGGACGGGGTTTTGGTAGGAATAGACATTGACCGCGCCAGTTCAATTACAGATGTGAGCGGTCTGGAAGGTACTGAGAAGGGCGAATCTTCGGCTCCCAAAGTAGGGAATGCTCCAAAATCCGCGGAGGTCCCGCATCTAGCCCTAAGATTGCTTAAATCAATTTTTGGCCGGTCCGCAGCGCACTAATGCTGTTCGTCTGGTCTCCCAGGACCATTGAATTCATATCTACACCAAACTCAATCTCCCGGAACCGGTCCGGAATTGTTTTCATGAGGACATATGTCAACCGGCGCGATCAATCCGAGTAACCACAGTCCTTTAACAATACTATCCATATTCGCCCACCCTGACGACGAAGCCTTCGGTTCTGGGGGGACTCTGGCCGGCTTGGTGCGGAAGGGTCACAGATTAACCATGGTCTGCGCCACCAATGGCGACGTTGGGGAAATAAGCGACCCCGCCCTGGCCACCCCGGAGAACCTTTGGGAGGTGAGGCAGGGGGAGTTGCGCCGGGCCATGGCGGTGACCGGAATTTCCGATGTCCGCTTCCTTGGCTACCGGGACTCGGGGATGCCGGGGACGCCGGATAACGAGAACCCCTTAAGCCTGTTTCAGGCTGAACCGGCCAAGGTCGAAGGGCAGATTGCGGCCCTGTTGGAGGAACTGTCTCCCGATATAGTTTTCACCCACGACCCTACCGGCGGCTATGGCCACCCAGACCACATCGCGGTGTACCAGCACACCACTTCGGTGATCGAATCGATGACTGGCAAACGTCCCTACCTGTATTACGTGTGCTTTCCTCGCGGCAATTTCCGGACGCTCTGGCAGGAAATGGTCGATGCGGACATCACTCCTCCCTTTGCCGCAGAGTTGCTGGACTCCATCGGTTCCCCCGACGAATATGTGACCACGATAAAAGACGTTTCAGCTTACGTGGACATCAAGCAGGAATCCCTGCGTTGTCACCAGACCCAATTGGATCCTAACGGCCCCTTCGGGAAAATTGCTCCCGAAGTCATGACCGGTTGGATGAGCACCGAGTATTTCTATCTGAATAGACCGGGCGGCGACGACACCCAGGTGGACATCCTGGCGGACCTTATCTAGAACGGCCATAGCTGGTCAATATTACCGAGGTAGCAGATGCCGGTCGACCCCATCAGCCTGCAAGTTTTCAAGAGCATGTTTGAATCGGTGGCCGAAGAAATGGGTGTGGCCCTGCAGCGGACCGCCTATTCGCCCAACATCAAGGAACGCCGGGATTTCTCCTGCGCGGTGTTTGATCCCGAAGGCAACATGGTGGCTCAGGCGGCCGATATTCCGGTCCATTTGGGAGCTATGCCCGCGTCGGTCCAGGCCGCTTTGCAGGTGTTTCCCGGTTCATTAAATCCCGGGGATATAGTCATTCTCAACGACCCCTACTTGGGTGGCACCCACCTTCCAGACATCACCATGGTCGCTCCGGTCTACGCCGATGTGGACGGAACGAAACAACTGGCCGGATTTGTGGCCAACCGGGGCCACCACGCCGACGTTGGCGGCATGACCCCCGGCTCACTTCCGCTATCCACCGAGTTGTACCAGGAAGGGACAATTATTCCGCCCATCAAGCTGGCCCGGCGGGGCCGGATGAACCAGGAGATCATCCTATTGATCTGCCGGAACTCGCGGACTCCCGACGAACGGAAGGGAGACCTGGCGGCCCAGACCGCCGCCATCAAGGTCGGCGAGCAGCGGATGCGGGAAGTCACCGAGCGCTACGGCCTCCACGACACCTTGGAGCATATGGCAGCTCTGCTGGATTACTCGGAGCGGGTGACCCGGAGGGCCATCAGCCAGATTCCAGACGGCCGCTACGAATTGCTGGATTACATGGACGACGACGGCCTGACCCAGGAACTGGTGCCAATCGCCGTGGCCATCACCGTTTCCGGGGATGAGATGGACATCGATTTCACGGGCACCTCGCCCCAGCGGCCCGGATGTATCAACGCCCCCGTGGCGGTCACAACCTCGGCCTGCTTGTATGTGGTTCGCTGTCTCCTGGACGAACAAGCCCCGGCCAACCAGGGCTGCCTGCGCCCACTGAAGATAACCGCTCCCAAAGGCAGCTTGGTCAACCCAGACCCCCAGCACGGCGTCGCCGCCGGCAATGTGGAAACCTCACAACGGATTACCGATGTCCTGCTCGGAGCCCTGGCCCAGGCTCTTCCTCATGTCATCCCGGCGGCAAGTCAGGGCACCATGAACAACATGATCATCGGCGGTCACGACCCAGTCCGCAATAAGCCCTTCGTCTATTACGAGACCATTGCGGGCGGCATGGGCGCCAGGCCGGACAAGGACGGCATCTCTGCGATCCACACTCATATGACGAACACCATGAACACCCCGGTGGAGGCCATGGAGTTTGCTTTTCCGCTTCGGCTCAAACGGTACGCCGTGCGGCGCGGTTCAGGCGGAGACGGAAAGTTCAAAGGGGGCGATGGTGTGATTCGGGAGGTTGAATTCCTCTCTCCCGCCAGAGTCACCCTGATGTCGGAGCGGCGCAAAATGCCGCCGCCCGGATATCACGGCGGGCACCACGGTGCACCCGGCGAAAACCTGTTGCTGCGGGGCGGATACGAGGAAATAAAACTGGCTGGCAAGGAATTAGTCGACGTTGAAGCAGGAGACGTGATCAGCATGCGGACTCCCGGCGCCGGCGGCTGGGGCAAGCCCGAAGAACAACAGCCATCTTAGTGGGTCCTCGACGCCTGAGGATATCCAGCATTAAACTCAGTCGGTTGGTCTCCGTGGCGTTCTTGTGGCTCTGCGCCGTCTTGTTGGCAGCCTGTTCCAGCGGCCCGACACCGCCCCGTGACCTGCTACTGGGGCCAGAGGACTTCCCCGGCCAAGTGGTCTCCGAAACCGGCCGGGAAACCGGCGAGACTTCGCTCGATGAACCTGCGGTACAGGTGGAGTTGAGCGCCCCAGACTTCATCCTTCTCGAGAGTTTGATACTATTTGAGACCGAAAACTTAGCCCGTACAATCCTGTCCGGGATCAAGTAGGACCAGATCGCCCAAGGTGTGACGGCCCTGCCGGTGGAGGGGTTTGAAGATAACACTGGGGTCATCCTCGACCAACTGCGGGGAGACGATGCATCGACTCTGTTCTTCGTTCAGGGACGGGCCCTCGTGCGTATCACGCTGACCGGGGCAGGACGGGCCAAATCGGTGTGGGAGTTTGCCGCATTCGCCCGCGAAAAATCACGAAAACAATAAACTGTGGACGAGTCGCGCTCAGTCGAGTAAAATAGGGCCGGTTGCAGTGAAGCGGCATTAGCTAACCCATAGATGCCAATCTGCCCAAGATGCCGTATGATTGCGCTGCAAAATCGCCGGGTTGGGGCCGGACCTTGAGCCGCCATCTAGCCGGGCCAAGAACGAGAGGAGATTGTCATG
Organism: SAR202 cluster bacterium Io17-Chloro-G6; assembly: GCA_002816585.1. The sequence continues at coordinate 8,139 of MUCT01000003.1, forward strand.
GTTAAATTCGCACGTTGCAACGCTCTACTGTCTCTAGCCGTCGGCACCGATGGGAGGGGCTGCCGTTACGTCGCCAAAGGTGAGTCGGAAAGCGACGTTGTAAAGGATATGGGTGAGCATCTAACGGCAGTCCATCAAGTGGGACCCGGGGAAATGTCGGAGAACATCTTGGCCGCCACCAAGACCAACCGGGGCTAGAACAACAACTCCAGACCGGCCAATGCCAATCGGCACCGCAAACAAGAAATAGCCCAGGCGACGCCTGGGCTATTTCTATTCCTCAGAGTAGTGTAAACGGCTAGACGAAAACCCGTTCGGGCGTCGTTGTTGGGTAGATGGCCAGCACCCTCGCTGGTTTCTCCGATTGGTTGGTGATGGTGTGCTCAACCCCAGCCGGCGCCAGCAACAGGTCGCCCGGGCCCAGGATACGGGTCTCGTTTTCGAGCACCGCCTCGATGTTCCCTTCCACCACCAAAGTGGCTTCTTCGTAGTGAGGGTGGATGTGGAGGGCCAAGCCGGCGCCGGGGTCGATCCCGGCATCGACCACCGTCAAATTATCACCGTCGTTGTCTTTTCCCACCAACGTATTCGATTGAGTTCCTGAGGTGGAGCTGCCGCCCTGAGCCTCGCCTTTCATCACAAATGGCATTCTATCCCCTATCTAGCGGAATCGAGGAAGCTTCCTGCGGATTGTTCGTTATTTGCCGTCGTCGTAGCTGACTATGATGACAGCGTTGGCGATGAGCATCCCGTCGTTTCCATCGGCGCTGGGTATCTCCAAGCCCCCGGTAACGGCCTTGCAGTTGATCGTGGCGCCATGAGGCAGCGTGGCCGCTACGGCTTTCGTATCAACCTTTTCCGGTTGAGAGACGCCAATGGTGACATCGACTGTCATGTCGTCGGCAGTCTTACCTATCATTCTGGCGAATCCCAGACTGCTGTGGTGAATAGCGTCGAAAACAGCCCGGTTGGCCGCCTTGGTGAAGTCCAGTCCGTGGACGTCCACGCCCATTCCCATCTCGGTGACGCATCGTACCATTGCCATGTTTAACCTCCGGTTCGCGGTCGGATTCCATCCGCCGTTTGACTGGCAGGGCGCGCCGGTTTTCTCCAGTCGCTCCTTCCAGCCGACCCATTACAACCCAGAGGAACTGCGCCGTCAAGCATGAGACGCTAACCAGACTACGCCGGGATGCCCATGCCTGAGACATCGTAGCCGCCCAGACTCTCCACCCGGCGGTGCAACGGGGTACTGCGGAGTAGGTCCAACAACACCTGGACCGGACCCTCATCAAGAAAATGGTTCGGGATCACCAAATCGTAGCGTTCCTCTTCGAGCGGCAAGAAGTCCAGGCCCATGGCTACAGCGGCGGCCTTCACCCCAATGCCCACATCGGCGCTGCCGGAAGCCACTGCGGCAGCCACTGCAAGATGGCCCAATTCCTCTCGCCCGTAGCCATCTACGTTCTCAACGGGAACACCTGCGCCCGTCAGGGCCCGGTCCAGCAGCGCTCTACTCCCCGAACCGGCCTGGCGGTTGACCAACCGAATTCCGGGGTTGGTCAAGCCGGCCACTTCCAGGATCTGCTTTGGGTTTCCCAGAGCGATTATCAGGCCCTGCTGCCAGGAGGCAAAAGTGACCAACGTGCAGGGAAAGGGCACAAGTTGCCTAACCCAGGAACTATTGTAGGCGCCGGTGACGTCGTCCAGCAGGTGACACCCGGCCACATGAGCCTCGCCCCGGGCCAGGCTCAATAAAGCTTGGCGGCTGCCTTCTTCACCGGCCACCAACGCCACCCCTCTCGAGCGAAGACCGGCTTCCAGCAAACCCACCGCCGGGTCGCAGCCCAGCATGGACAGGGTTGGAGATTCGATTTCTTCCTGATCGAATGGCCGCACGGCAACCCGTCCGGCCTGTTCCTGGGACATGATCAGTCCTTCCGCGGCAACGACGGCGTGGTGGGCGTTATCCGGCCCGGCCAAAGGTCTGGCCAGCAATCTCTGGCCCACGCGAAATATTCGCGCCCGTTGGACCGGTCCACTGGGTAAAGGGCGCGCCACAGAATCTCCGATCAGCTCTGCTTCCGTTATCTCTGAGGGTTGGCCCGGTAGATAAAACAGCGACTCGACCCTGTCGCTCAAGGCCTGGGCCAGCCGCAACGCTACCTCTGTGGAAGGGTTGGCATTGGCCGACTCCAGCGCAGAGTAGGCCTGACGGCTGATACCCGCCAGGCGAGCCAAATTCCCCTGTGTTAGACCAGCTTTGCGGCGGGCCCGCTTCAGATTATTCTGCAGATCATGGCTGTTACGGGGCATAATCTAAAAGTACGCTCATCTTGATAATATATCAAGTTTACTTTACAATCAGCCATCTCAAGATATGCCAGAATCATCACGCTTGGTCCTGCCGGAACGACGGCTTGGATCATATTTCCTCACCTCACTGCTTTTGATGGCGTTTTTCCTGTTCGTCAACTGCGGCGGGGACAACGGCACGACGGTAAGGGTGCTGGCGGCGTCGTCTCTCACCGAGGCGTTCACGGACGTGGCCCGGGCATTTGAGGCCGAGCATCCCGGCGTCAAAGTCCGCTTGGATTTCGGAGGCAGCCAGAGGTTGCGGTCCCAACTGGAATTTGGCGCCGAGGCCGACGTATTCGCCTCGGCAGACTATGTGCAAATGGACCAGGTGGCGGCAGCGGGTTTGGTCAAAGGTGTGCCCGTAAATTTCGCTACCAATTCGCTGGTTATGATCGCCACTCAAGAAAGCGGGCTTAGCCGGTTGGCGGACCTGGCCCGGTCCGGAGTAAAACTGGCCTTGGCTCACGCCGGCGTCCCGGTCGGCTCGTATTCACGCCAGGTCCTTCGGAATCTGTCCGCGGACGGCGATTTGGGACTGGAAAGCGGGTTCGACGATGACGTCTTGGCCAACCTGGTTTCGGAGGAACCGAACGTGCGTCTCGTGGCTCAAAAGGTCGCCCTGGGGCAGTTGGATGCGGGAATCGTCTATCAGACCGATGTTCCAGCGGCCGAGGTAGTTGGAGAGGTAAGGGTCATACCCATCCCTGCAAGGACGAATGTGAGCGCCCGGTACCCCATTGCCGTGCTTCAAGACGCTCCAGAGGCCGACCTGGCCCATGCATTCGTCCGGTTCGTCTTGTCGAAGGCCGGCCAGCGCCATCTCGAGGTGCACGGGTTCGGTTCTCCGTGACTATTAAGAAATGGGCTTCCAGATGGCGAAGCTGAACTCTGTGAACCGATTCACGGCGCACCCAGCCGGGATATTGGGCGGCGGCGGTGCTTTGGTGTTCGTCCTCTTCATCGGCTTGCCAGTGGTCGCCTTGCTGGTGCGGGCCGCCCAGCAGAGCGACTTCCTAGAGGCGGTCACCGGCGATGTGGCTCTTACAGCCCTGCGGCTATCCCTGTTCACCAGCATCGTCAGCATGGGCGTGGTGGTCCTGCTGGGCACACCATTCGCCTATCTGCTGGCCCGAAACGATAGCCCCTGGCTCAGGGTCGTCGACAGTCTGGTTGAACTTCCCCTGGTGTTGCCGCCGGTGGTGGCTGGCGTCGCCATGCTCATGGCATTCGGCCGAAACGGGTTGATCGGTTCCGGTCTGGAGGACTTTGGTATAACCATCCCGTTCACCACCGCCGCCGTGGTCTTCGCCCAGATCTTTGTTGCGTCTCCCTTCTTCATACGGGCCGCCAAACTGGGCTTCCAGTCGGTAACGAAGGACTATGAAGACGTGGCCCAAACACTGGGGGTGTCACCTTGGGGCACCTTCTTCCGGGTCACCTTGCCTTTGGCCGGGCCGGCGATGTTCACCGGTCTGGGCTTGGCTTGGGCACGAGCGCTCTCCGAGTTTGGAGCGACGATGATGTTCGCCGGCAACCTGACCGGGAAAACCCAGACCATGCCACTGGCGATAATGACCGCCATGGAGACCAGCCTGGATAGCGCTTTGGCCCTGTCGGTGATGTTGTTGGCTGGCTCGGTGCTGCTGTTGGCGGGATTGGGGTTGCTCACTCGACGGCGGTGGCAGGGGCAATGATGGACCAGGGGAGTGTCCAAAGGCCGGCCACCAATGGCTGGGTCAAATGTAACGTAGGCGCCTTCCGATTGGAGGCCGATTGGGAGATAGAGCCGGGACAGGTGCTGGTGCTGTTTGGCCCTTCTGGCGCGGGCAAATCGACCACCCTCCGCGCGATCGCTGGACTATTGCGCCCCGAGAGTGGCCACGTGGAGATCGGCGGCCGCGTCGTCTACGACGGCGGCGATGGTATTTGGATTCCCACCCACCAACGGCGGCTGGGTTACCTGACCCAGCAATACCGCCTGTTCCCCCATCTTAAAGTGGCGGCCAACATCGGCTTTGGACTCCGGGACCGAGGCTCTCTGGCCGGCGAAGAACGTATCGGGGAGCTGTCCAGCCTGTTTCAGCTAGACGGTCTTGGGGACCGCTATCCTTGGGAGCTTTCGGGAGGACAACAGCAGCGGGTCGCATTGGCCAGGGCTCTAGCGCCCAACCCAGAGATGCTGTTGCTGGACGAGCCCTTCGCCTCATTGGACGCCGAACTGCGCCGTACCTTGCGCCGGGAACTCAGGGCTATGCTGGCCCATACTCCGATACCGGTGATGTTAGTGACCCACGACCGGGAAGAGGCGTTGGCCCTTGGAGACAGGGCGCAGGTCATCAACGAAGGACGAACCTTGGTGACGGGAGACCCGCTGGAAGTTTTGGGTCAGCCTGGACAGGGCCGGGTGGCCCGGTTGGTGGGGGTTGAGAACCTATTTGACCTGGCTGTCCAAGGAAGGAACCCCAGGGACGGGACTATGACCTGCGTTGGTCCCGGACTGCGCTTGGAGGTCCCCCTAGACTCAAACATCTCTGGCGGTGAATCGCCCGAAGGCGCAGAAGACCGGGTCACCGTGGGCATCCGGGCTTCAGACATAATCCTCGCCCAGCAAGAATTGTCCGGCTCTTCGGCCCGCAACCAATTGCGAGGGCGAGTCGTTTCCGTAGAATCCCGCCCGCCCGGCTATGCCGTTACTCTTGACTGCGGACAGCCCCTGCGATGCCACATCACAGGAGCAGCCCTCGAGGAGATGGGGATACAAGGCGGACAGCTGTTGTGGGCTGTTTTTAAGGCGTCCTCTTGTTTCCTGGTGGATGGAATTCGCCCGCCCACAACTGCAAACCAGCAGTAGAGAGCAAAACTTAGTGGATCGCCCAGTTCTCCCCATCGGCATATTCGATGAGCGTGGCTAGCTTATCCATCCACTGGGACATCTCAGCCTGGCCTTCGGAATTGGCCATTACCTGTTCGAGAGCGGTACTCATATCTGAAATGCTCTCCATCTCCCACTCGACCACCACCCGGTCAGATCTACCGGTCATATCGTCGGTCAAAATACGAGAGGGAAACCGCGCGCCGTGCTTGGCCAGAATCTGGTCCCCAGCCCTCATATGGTCCACCAAAGGGGAAGCCATGCCGACCTTTCCGTAGAATATCCTGCGATGAACTATGGCCATGATTGTTTCTCCTGATTACTGGAATACGGCTATTAGACTATATTGAATTTGTTGGGATGGAAACCCGGAAAATCTTACATTAGTCACTAAATTATCCTTCATGCGGATTACGGTATTCGTCTGTTATCTGGATATGCAATACTGGTTTATTCCTTCCAGCGAATATCGAGATAGGCGAAAAATTCGGTTGCAACCAGCATTTTAATGGGTATAATGTGGCCCAGGCAAAACCGAGGTCAGTCTGGCCGGTTACCCCATAACTCTCGCGATTGCGGGTCGCGGAGCGACGGCGCCAGTTGATCCAATGAGCCAAACTTGGGGCGAGGACCGAGGAGGTCAACCAGTGGCATTGTCAGACAAAACCCTTACTTGCGTGGAGTGTGGCGGAGAATTCATCTTTACTGCGGGAGAACAAGAATTCTTCCAAGCCAGGGGGTTTGGGAACGAACCCAAACGCTGCCGAAGTTGCCGGGCAGTGCGCCGCTCCGAACAGAGGTCTAGCGGGATGGACCAAGAAGGACCCAGAGAAATGTACCCCATCACTTGCGCGGAGTGCGGCAACGACGCCATGGTGCCTTTCCGGCCCCGGGGCGACCGGCCGGTGTACTGTAGTGATTGCTTCAGTAAGATGCGGACCGAGTCGGCAACGGGCTTCTAAGCCTCTGCAAAACCAGCGCCGGTCAGGCAGAACAAAAAACAGGGCTGGAGGAATCCCCAGCCCTGTTTTTTATTGCCACCCGCGTGATCGATTTCGTTATCCCGAAGAATGGTTCGTCCGCCCACTCCATTGAAGCCTTTCCTTGCCAGCGGCTACAATGTCGTCGCGCGCCAAAAACAATTAACCATCAGGCTGCATCGGCCGCCCGTTTATTCATAATGCGCTGGACCTCGCGGCTTCATTTATGAGATTCAAAGACCTCAGAGAATTCATCGATTTTTTGGAAGAGAAAGGTGAGCTGCGCCGGATCGCCTCACCGGTCAGCCACGAGTTGGAGATCACCGAGATCGCCGACCGGGTAATCAAGTCAGGCGGCCCAGCTCTGCTATTTGAGAATGTAACCGGATTCGACGCCCCCGTGCTGATCAACATGTACGGTTCTCAGCAGCGCATGTCCTGGGCTCTGGGAGTAGACAGCCTGGACGACGTGGTCGGCCGCGTGGAGGGCCTGCTGGATCTGACGCACGGTCCGCCCCAGGGGCTGATCAACAAGCTGCGGACGCTAGGCCAGTTGGTCCGTCTGGGCTCTTTTCAACCAAAGACCGTCAACCATGGCCCATGCCAGGATGTTGTGATCGAGGGTGACGAGGTTGACCTCTACAAATTCCCGGTCCTGAAGTGCTGGCCTCTAGACGGTGGCCCCTTCGTCACTCTGCCGCTGGTCATCACCAGAGACCCGGAGACGGGCATCCAGAACTACGGAATTTACCGGATGCAAGTCTATGACCGGCGAACCACCGGGATGCACTGGCAGACCCACAAGGTCGGGACGCACCACTATCGTCTGAGCCACGAACTGGGACTGGAGAAACTGGACGTGGCGGTGGCATTGGGTGGCGACCCGGCAACCATCTGGACCGGCTCGGCGCCGCTGCCGCCCGATGTGGACGAGATGGCGCTCGCAGGGTTTCTGCGCGAAGAGGGAATCGAGTTGGTTAAAGCCAAAACCAACGACCTGTTGGTGCCGGCCCAAGCTGAGATCGTGTTGGAAGGTTACGTGACGCCCGGCGAAGAGCGGCAGGAGGGCCCCTTCGGCGACCACACCGGCTACTATTCCATGGAAGACCCCTATCCTGTTTTCCACGTCACCTGCATCACTCATCGGAAGGACCCCATCTATCCGGCCACCATCGTGGGCCGCCCGCCCATGGAGGACTACTACATGGGCAAGGTGACTGAGCGGGTTTTTTTGCCTATGATCAAGTTGATTCTGCCCGAGTTGGTGGACATCAACATGCCTGCCGAAGGTTCGTTCCACAATCTGGTCATCGTCTCTGTTAAGAAGGAATACCCGGGCCAGGCGCGAAAGGTGATGCACGGGCTTTGGGGACTGGGTCTTATGAGCCTGGTAAAGACCATTATCGTCGTCGACCATTTCGTGGATGTGCACAACATCTCAGAGGTGGCCTGGCGGGTCACCAACAACATCGACCCAGGCCAGGATTTCGTGTTTTCCACTGGCCCGATCGACGACTTGGACATCGGCTCTCCGACACCCAAGTTCGGGAGCAAGGTTGGCATCGACGCTACCATCAAAGGCCCTCTCGAAGGCGGAAGGCAGCGGGACTGGCCGCCCGACATCACCATGGACCCAGCGATCAAAGAACTTGTTGACCGTAAATGGAGCGAATACGGCATCGGCTGATGGCCGAGAGGCTGAATCTGCCTACTCTTGATACTTGAATCGCCTAGGCGAAGGCCTTGGAGAGCATGAAATGGGTATCTGTGGCTTCATACTGCTTGGGATTTCTGTCTGTCTTGGGGTTGCTAGTATCGGCGATTGAGGCCAGCGCGGGCGTCAGAGGCGTTTGGAAGCCCTTCCCTTTGAGAAAGATCGCAGAATGGGGTCAATTCAACCGCGAACGGTGGAACAAATGGGATTACTACTTAAAGTTGTTTGGCTCACTTGGAGTGCTAATCGCCATCGGATTACAGATCTTTGTCCAGCTAATGAGCTAGCTGGGGCAATCGGTTGCACTTTGAGGGGTTGTACCCTTTAAATACGGATTTTCGCTTTATCATTGTTATGTCGCTTGAAACCGGCTGGCCTGTACAAGATAGGCTCGGCCCTCTTTCCAGACCTGCCAAATTGTCTCAGGGTAAATACTAGCCTCCTCGGCGTCCGGCGCGAAGTTGTGAGAAGATACGGCACATGTCAGCCGCCAATGCGATAAAAACCCCCGCTGTGATCCTGGCAGTGCGAGTGCCCCGTTACCTGGTGACCATCAGGGTCTGGGAATCGCTCTACGCCCTGCCCTTTTGCTTCATCGGAATGGTGCTGGCCGCCGACGGTTGGCCTGGTTGGAGCGTCTTCATCTGGATCACCGTGGCGATAACCGGGGTAAGGACCCTGGGCATGGCGGCCAACCGGTTTATCCACCGGAAGGAGGACGTGCACAACCCACGCACCGCCAACCGGCACCTGCCTCAGGGATTGTTGAAACCCTGGGAGGTGTTCGGCTTGATGGTGATTGGGACCGGAGTGTTCTTCTATGCCGCCTCCCAGTTGAATGGCCTAACTCTGGCATTGGCCCCGGTGGCGGCCGCCTACGTTGTCATGTATTCCTTCACCAAGTATCACACCTGGGCCTGCCATTTCTTCTTGGGCTGGGCCTTGGCCATCTCTCCCTCTGCGGCGTGGATCGCTGTCACTGGCCGGCTGGATCCGGAGGCGGTCCTGCTATCTTTAGCGGTGGCTCTGTGGGCGGGGGGATTCGACATCGTCTACGGTTGCGCCGACATCGATTTCGACCGGAAATACGGTGTCAATTCGCTACCCAAGCGTTTTGGCATCGCAGCCGCGCTGCAGATCACCAGGGTGATGCACGTTGGCGCCGCAGCCGCTTTGTTGGCATTGGGCTTCTGGATGGACTTGGCCTTCTATTACTTCATCGGCTGGGCGATCGCCGTCAGCCTGCTCGCGATGGAGAACGGCTTGATCAAGGCCGACGACCTCTCCAAACTGAGATCTCCCCTGTTTCAATACAACAGCGTTATCTCAATAGTATTACTGCTGTTCACCGTCCTGGCGGTTGCGCTGTGAGCACAACAAATAAGAAGCCGGTCATAGTCGGCATAACCGGCGCCAGCGGAGCGGTGATGGCCCGGGCCACGGTGGACACTCTCTTGCAGCGGGACATTCCCACTGTGGCGCTCTGCTCCAACGCCGCCCGCCTGGTTTGGCAGGAGGAGTTGGGGGAGAATTTCAATGAAACCTTGGTGGAATGGCAAGAGCACCCGGCTTTTGTCCATTACCCCATCAACGATTTGAGGGCTCCGGTGGCCAGCGGCACCTTTCCCGCCGCGGGTATGGTGATTGTCCCGGCTAGCATGAACAGCATCGCCTCGCTGGCCGGGGGACTGTCCGGCAACTTACTCCTTCGCAGCGCGGACGTCTGTCTCAAGGAACGGCGGCCCCTGGTCTTGGTGCCCAGGGAAACTCCCCTGCACAGCATTCATCTGAATAACATGTTGACTCTCAGCCGGATGGGAGCTGTGATTGTCCCGCCCGAACCCGCCTTCTACTTGCAACCCAAAGGCATCGGCGACGTAGTGGATTTCGTTGTGGCCCGGATTTTCGTGGCCTTGGGTCTGGATGAGGCCATGCCCGCGGAGATGCAATACCACGGCCCAAGGGAATAACCGGACTCTCCATCATGGCCGAAACCAGGTATGGCTGAAACTCGGCATGGCTGAACTTCAGGGCGCTGAGAAGCAGCGCTATGTCGCCTCCCTTTTTTCCAGGATAGCCGGGCGTTACGACCTGATGAACGACCTGATGACCCTGGGCATGCACCGCCGTTGGAAGCGCCGAACTGCGGCGCTCGCCGTCTCCGGCCTCAGCGGCCCGGCCATCGACGTGTGCAGCGGGACCGGCGATCTGGCTTTGGAATTAGCCAGGCGCCCAGAGGTGGATCACGCTGTTGGGCTCGACTTGCTCAACGGGATGGTCTCGCGGGCCGGGCAGAAGGTTCTCGCCCGTGGATTATCGGGCTCGGTCACCATGATGACTGGCGACGCTTTGTGCCTGCCTTTCGCAAACGGCAGTTTCGCCTGCGCAACTGCAGGGTTCAGCCTGCGGAACATGCCTGACCTGGAGAAAGCCTTGTCCGAGATGGTCCGAGTAGTTCAACCAGGTGGACGAGTGGCCATTTTGGAGTTGTCACCCATGGCCCAAGGCATCAAGTCGGTTCTTTTCCGGCCGGTCTTTCACGGCATCATTCCATTGATCGGCAAGCTGGTGGCCGGTGACCGGTCTGCCTATTCGTATCTTCCCAGATCGGTGGACCATTTCCTGGACGCCGAACGCCTTGCCAAAACACTGTCCGGCCTAGGGTTGGTTGACGTTGGTTACCGGCGTCTTGGTTTTGGAACGGTGGCCGTGCATTGGGGCCTGAAAAAAGGCGAAACCAGCCAGGAATTCCCCGGCATTTGATCTCCCAACGAGGGCTCGCTACCGGTTATCGAATGAACGAATTGAACTTGTTTCTCCCCGACCGCTAAGGTAAACTGAGTTCAGGTTTTCGATATTCGAACCCCTCTCTTATCCCATATAGTTCGCTACTGAGTATCAATTGTGGTCACATTGGTCGACAAACTAGAGCCCGTGATTAACCGCTACCATGAGATTGAAGAATCCATGGCGGATCCTGAGATTGCGGCTAGTTTCGAGCGTGTCCAGGAGCTGGCGCGGGAACGGGCGTCGCTGGAGAACCTGGTCAACATCGGCATCAAGTACAAAGAGTTAGTCGATGAGATAGAGGACCTGCAGTCGTTGGTTCGGGAAGGCTCGGAACCGGAACTGGTCCTGATGGCCAAAGAAGAGATGGAGGAAGCTCAAGCCAAACTGGAAGATTTGACCCAGTCATTGCGGTTGGCCCTGTTGCCTAAGAACCCCAACGACGAACGAGACGTGATCATAGAGATTCGAGCTGGGACCGGGGGCGCCGAGGCTGGAATTTTCGCCGCCGACCTCTACCGGGCCTATTCCCGCTACGCTGTGAACCAAGGCTGGAAGGTCGAAGTTATGGACTCCAACGCCACCGAGGTGGGTGGGTTCAACAAGATCGCTTTTGAGATACAGGGGAAAGGTGTTTTCAGCCGCATGAAGTTTGAGAGCGGCGTGCACCGCGTGCAGCGCATCCCCAACACCGAGACCCAGGGGCGGATTCATACCTCGACCGCCACCGTCGTGGTCTTGCCTGTGGTGGACGAAGTTGAGGTGAAGATCGACCCGAACGACCTGCGGATCGATATCTTCCATGCCGGCGGGCATGGCGGGCAGAACGTCAACAAAGTTGCCACCGCTGTGCGCATCGTCCATCAGCCATCTGGCCTCACCGTGGTCTGCCAGGACGAGCGGTCTCAGTTCAAGAATAAGCAGCGCGCCATGAACATGCTCCGGTCCCGCTTGTTCGAAGCCGAGCAGAACCGGAAAGATGCTGAGATGAGCGAGACCCGCCGCTCACAGGTTAGCGGGGCCGAACGTTCGGAAAAAATTCGCACCTACAATTACCCCCAAGACCGGGTGACTGATCATCGCAGCAATGCCAACTTCCACGATATTCCTCGCCTCATGGATGGAGGCTTGGACGACATGTTCGACCAACTGAGCGCCTGGGAAGAAGAACGCCTCCTCGGTGAAGCCGGCTCCTAAGCGGCGGCGCGGCCGCGTTTCCATAGCGGCGCAGCCGCGGTACCATTCCGACGTTTCTGCGCGAACAGGTTCTGACCCGATCGAGACCTGTCTGTTCCATGAAGCCAATCCGCCTTTTAAGATGGAAAGCCGTCTATGGCAGTCCTCCGTACCGTCATTCAAGATACCCACCGGAAGCTGGAAGCAGCCGGAATTCCCGACGCCCGCCTGGAGGCTGAGGTGTTTGTGATGAACGTGATGCGCATGGCGAGGCAGGCCATCTTCTCCGAGCAGGAAGCTGAGGTTTCCGAACAGCAACAGGCATCGCTGGACTCTATGTTGGAGCGCAGGTTCAGTCGTGAGCCGTTGGCCTACATCCTGGGGCAACGGGAATTCTACGGCATCAATGTGATGGTCACACCCGACGTGTTGATTCCGCGCCCCGAGACCGAAGGCTTGGTGGAGCATGCCCTATTCATGGCTTTGATGGGCATGGAAACCACTGAACTTACCATTGCCGACGTTGGCACTGGCAGCGGGGCCATCGCCATCAACCTGGCCATTCACCTGCCCGCGGCGAAGATTTTTGCGGTGGACGTGGCCGACGAGGTGCTGGACGTAGCATCGTTCAACATCCGGGCTCACGGCGTTTCGGACCGCGTCAGTCTAGCAATCGGTGACCTGCTGGAAGCCGTGCCGGAGGCCGTCGACCTGATCGTGGCCAACCTGCCCTACATTCCCTCCGGCCGGATACCCACGCTTCAGCCGGAGGTTCGAATGGAACCCGCGTTGGCTCTGGACGGAGGCGACGATGGACTGGACTTGGTCCGCCGCCTTCTATCCCAGGCGAAAGACAAGCTGAAGGAGCACGGGATCATCCTGCTGGAACTGGATCCCGAGCAGGTTCCCGTTGTGCAAGCTTTGGCCTTAAAACATTTCCCCGAGGGCGCCACCGGCGTGGAACAAGACCTGGCCGGCATGGACCGCATCCTGGCCATTCATCGGCAAGCGCCTGAATAAATTGAGGGTAAGACCGCTAAAGCCCCGTAATCTCTAACGTCGAGACCAACCCGGAGTCAATGTCGGCCACCCGGATTGCGTGATTGTTGGTGTCGGCAATGTACATCTTGCCATTGGCGAAGCTGATTCCGCTGGGCTCGGAGAACTGGGCTTGGTCCGCAGCCCCATCGATGTGGCCCGGTGAGCCGGTTCCCAAGACGGTGAAGGCGCTCCTCATGACCGGCAAAACCCGTTTGATCTTATGGTTATAGGTGTCGGTGACGTAGAGCACCCCATCGTAATGTGTGATTCCGATCGGGTGTTGCAGCCGAACGCGGTGGTCTGAGCCATCAACGTCACCGAAGATAAACAAGTCCAACCCCACGATCGTTCGTACGCTCCCCATAGGGTCGATGTCCGCCGAGCGCACGGAACTGGTCTCGCTATCAGCGAAGAACAATTTGACGCCATCAGTGGTGATACCGCAGGGCTGAGCCAACTCAGCCGTGCCCAATGGACCGTCGGTGAGGGACTCCCGCCCGTTGCCGGCGAAGGGCCTGGCCATCCCCGTATCCAAATCGAGAGACCATAGTTGGTGGATGCCGGCCATGGCGATGTAGATAACCCCATCGTGGTGTAACAGGTCGAATGGGGAGCAGAGTTCCATGGTCCGAGCGGGACGCCGGCCTTCTCTGGTGTGGCCCTGTTCACCGGTTCCCGCGATGGTCTCGACAGTGCCGGCGGCCAGGTCCACCTTGCGGATAGCGTGGTTCCCCGTATCAGCCACATAGAGGGTTTCGCCATCCAGCGCGACGCCCTGAGGGTGGTTGAAGGCGCAATCCGCGAAGCCGCCATCGGCCAGATCCTCATCCCCGCTGCCTATCACCTCTTTTACGGCTCCGCTCAGCGAGGAAATCACGATGCGGTTGTGATTGGTGTCGGCGATGAACAGGCGGTCTCCCGGACCATCGGCCAGCACTTTGCCTGGAAAGTTGAGTCCGGTGTCTTCAGTTTTCTGAAAAGTCGATGGGCGCGGTGTATGGTCCAAAATACCCTGGGCGTCGAACTCGGTCACCATTTGGCTAATCAGCCCATCGAATGCCTCGAAGGTCATCTCTCCTTCGTGCTTACCGATGACATTGCCCAGAGGGTCGATGAACATCAGCGTGGGCCAAGCCCGGCAGGAGTATTGCTGCCACACCTGGAATTCGGAATCGTTGATCACTGGGTGTTCTAGCTGGTAGCGGCGGACGGCATTGTGCAGGTTGCCAGTGTCCTTCTCATTGGGGAACTTTGCCGAATGAACGCCGACCACGGCCAAATCCCTGGCGTACTTCTTTTCCAGTTTCCGCAACTGCGGAAATATATGGGCGCAGTTGATTCAACAGTAGGTCCAGAAGTCCAGTATCACGATCTTTCCTTTCAGGGCCTGCATTGTTGGTGGCAGGTCTGTATTGATCCACTCGAGGCCCTCGGGGAATTCGGGCGCGGCTAGCTTGCCGGCAAACGATTGGCTGCTCATGACGCCTCCGGAATGTTCAACCGGCCGGCGGCCCAATCATGAGACTACCGGCCGGAAATACGGGTCTAACGGTAATGAGGTTGGTTCGATTATGCGCCTGGAGCCGGCTCAATTGCCAGCGTTGCGTAGCGCATGAATATGGATCCCACGGGTGCGCCTAGAGGAGCGTTGGCCACCAGAACGGCGATTACGTGCTCCGTGCCTGGCACCGCCGGGTCTTCGATCAGAATGCGCTTGGGTGTGTTGTTGCCGGTTACCACCCACTTGTCCCGGTCGATGTTACCGTCGACGTAAACTTCGCCGTAGTTGTCCACATTGGTCTCGAACCAGACCCGGCCTCCGGCGACTTTCTCGCCCTTGACCTCGGCGGGAATGGTGATCTTGATGCGGTACCAGGCGAAAGTGAAACCAACGGAGCGGCGCTTCTGAATATCTGAGTCCTTCTCCCAGCCGGAATCATCGTAGTCGGCCAGCCGGGCCGGGCTATCCCCCATCTCGGCGACCAAGCCCTGATTGGACTCCCCGGGAACTATCCCAGGGGCGATCCTCCAGCCGGTGGTTTTAACGACCGCGAGGTCGGCGGGCACTTCCAGGTCCAATGCTACGCGGGGCATATCAACTCCTACATTTCCGTTTCGTTCATATACAGGGCGGTTCGTCGGCGTTGGAAGTCAGCGCTCTCTTTAGGTGCTTATCGAAGAAGTCCAATGTGCGCGGCCAGGACATCTCCGCCGCCGCCCTCTGGTACCGTGGCGGATTGGCCGGGTTCATGAAAGCGTGATTGGCTCCCGGATAGGTGTAGAACTGGTGCGGAACGCTGTTCTTGGACAACTCAGTATCCAGCGTCAACATGTCCTCTTGGGACGGGTTCTCGTCGATCTCCCCAAAGTGGAACAACACCGGGCACTTGATCCCTGATGTGAATGCGAAGGGAGCCTGGGTAGCGCTGCCCCAGGGGACCATAATGTTGCCACCGTAGTAGGGCACGGCGGCCTTGACCATGGGGTTGGTGGCGGCCGCCAGCCAGGTGACCCGGCCTCCCATGCAGAACCCGGTAACGCCAATGCGTTCAGAGTCCACAGAGGAGTGGCCGGTGAGGAAATCCACCGTTGCCGCGATGTCGTCGATGATCTCCGGGTCGCTCAATTGGTCCCGCTTGGACTTGCCGGAGCTCTCCACCATCTCGTCGGTGATCCGGTGAAACAAGTCGGGAGCCACGGCGGCGTAGCCCGCGCCGGCCAATTTATCGGTAATGTCCTGGATGAACTTGTCCACGCCGCTGGCATGCTGGGCGACCACCACAGCCGGAAAGGGGCCGGAGCCGTCGGGAACACTGACGTAGACATCCATCTCGGACCCGTTCGCTGGCAATTTTTCCCAAAATGACGGCATATGGCCCCTCTCTGGTCTGATGTGAATAGGTAAGGTTAGGCAGAAACGGCGGCGCCCTTCAGGTGCTTGTCAAAGAAGTCGACAGTCCTGGGCCAGGCCTGGTTGGCCGACGCCTCATGGTGGCGTTCGGGGTTGGTAAAGTCCATGAACGCGTGGTTTGCGCCTTCGTAGGTGAAGAATTCATGGGGTTTACCCAGGCGGGTAAGCTCTGCGTCGAATTTGACTTTGTCATCCGGGGAAGGATTGCCGTCCAAGGAGCCAAAGTGGAAGAGCATCGGGCAGTTGATGTTGGCGGCCATCGAGAAGGGTGTGTCTCCGGGACCCCAGTTGCCCATGATATTGCCGCCGTAGAAAGGCACGGTGCATTTGAAGATGGGGTTGGTGGCGGCCATCAACCAGGCGATGCGCCCGCCCATGCAAAAACCGGTGACGCCGATACCGTCATTGTCGATGGCGGAGTTGGCGGTAAGAAAATCCACTGCGGCGTTCATGTCGGCGATGATATCGGCATCTCTCAGGTGCCCGAGGCGGTCCAATCGCGGCCCGTCCATCACTTCCTGGCTAAAGCGGTGGAACAAGTCCGGCACCACAGCCACGTATCCCGCTTCGGCCAATCGGTCGGCGATAGCTTTATCAAAATCGTCCAGCCCGCCTACATGGAAAGCAATCACGACGGCTGGATGGGGCCCCGAGCCTGAGGGAAGAGCGGCGTACATGTCCATCTCGCTGCCGCCCACGGTCAGCTTGTCAGTGAAACTAGGCATGATGAATCACCTCATATTGCAGTTGGGTCTCGGATTGGAGAATTCTACCAGAATCAGAAGCGACAGGCATCAGTTATTTAGATCAGACCGTCGGCCCGGACCGCCGCCATGGCTTCCTGGAAGGCGTTGAGGGTGTGGTCAATCTCTTTTTCGGTGTGGACGCCGGACACAAGGAAGGCGTCCCGGCCCATGAAGTCCACACCCCGGTTCTGCATTCCGCGCTTCATGGCGGTGACCGCTGGGGATGCGGTAGTCTCAGAGATTTTTCCGTGGGACATGGTGCATATCTCCCGGTCGCAATCACAGTCGGCCAAGACCACGTGAATCATCGAGGCGATTCCGTGGGCGTGGCCCGGAATTTCCAATCGGCCCAGAACGTCGTTGAGACCAGCCTTGAGCTTGGCCGCCATGGCATCGGCCTGTTGATTGACCGGCTGGGTGGCAATCATCTCCAGGGCCACGGCGCCGGCGGCAGCGGAGAGGGGGTTTCCGTTAAATGTGCCGGGATGGTAGACCCGGTGGGTGTTGTCCCATTCCGGGTCGTTGCGGTAGGCGATCATATCGATTATGTCAGCCTTGCCGCCGACGGCCCCTCCGGGCAATCCCCCAGCCACTATCTTGGCCATGGTCGTTAGGTCGGGCCGGATTCCGTAGCGCTCCTGAGTCCCGCCGGGAGAAGCCCGGAAGCCGGTTACGACTTCGTCAAATATCAACACCACCCCGTTTTGGGCAGTGATCTCCCGCAGTCCCTTAAGGTAGTTGGGTGTGTCGAATGGTAGTTGGCCATAGTGGGCGCCAGTGGGCTCGAGGATGACGCCGGCGATGTCCGGGTCGCGCTGGATAACGTCTTCCACGGCGGCCAAATCTCCGGACGGCACCACAACCATGGTTCCGAGATTGACCTCGGGGATGCCGGGGGCAGAGTGGTCGGAACCGGCCATCGCGTAGTCATGCCAGCCGTGAAAGTGGTCCTGTAGCTTGATGATCTTGTCCTTGCCGGTGAAGGCCCGCGCCAAGCGCATGGCCATCAGTGTGGCTTCGGTGCCGGAGCTATGGAACCGGAGTTTTTCGATGGAGGGCATGAGCGCTTTGATGGCGTTGGCCCAGCGAATCTCCTCCTCAGTGGAGGCGCCCAAGTGGGTGCCCCTCAGGATTTGCTTCGAGACTGCGTCGGCGATGGCGGGATGGGAATGGCCTAGCAATAACGCGCCGTGGCCCGAAACGTAGTCGATGTATTCGTTGCCGTCCACATCCCATTTGCGTGGGCCTTTGCCATGGGTCATGTACAGGGGGAAGGGCTGTGCGTAACGGGTGTCGTGTGTAACACCGCCGGGGAAGAGCTTGGAAGCTTCTATATACTTTTGGGCTGAGCCGGGGTGCTTGGCGATATAGTCCTCTAGTATCGTTGCCATCAGGCCTCCGTGGAACTAGTGTTTGCCGCTACGCCACGTAATCAGTCGAGGCGTATTGTATCCTGAACGGCTACCCCACGCCACGACTAGCGGAGTATAAAAGAAGGCGTCCCGGCAAGTCGGGACGCCTTCTCTGTAGCACTACAGATTGGGAGATTCTAGTCGTCGTCGGCCGCGGGGGCTAGCGTCGGCAACTCGGGTTCAAACCGGACGTTGGGTATCCACCCCAGCCAACTGGGCAGGTACCAGTTCCATTCGCCCAAAAGCTTCATGGACGCGGGCACCATCACACACCGAACGATAGTCGCGTCCAACAGGATAGCCATGCCCAAGCCAAAGCCCATCTGCTGCAAGCCCACCAGAGAGCCGGTGGAGAATCCCCAGAACACGGCGACCATGATTAGGGCCGCTCCAGTGATCAGCCGTCCAGTGGACCGGATGCCGAATGCCACTGCTTCGTCGGTATCCTTGCTCGCGTCGTAATGCTCCCGGATGCGGGACAACAGGAAGACGTGATAGTCCATGGACAATCCGAAGAGGATGGTGAACAGGAACAAGGGTATCCAAGCCTCGATTGTAAGCGACTCCTGCAGCCCGAAAAATCCGGCCAGGAATCCCTCTTGGAAGACCAGGACCAAAATTCCGTAGGCTGCTCCGACAGCCATCAAGTTGAGGATGATGGCCTTGATAGGCAGCACGATAGATCGGAACACCACCAACAGCAGCAGGAAGCTGATCCCCAAGACGAATGGGAACACTATCCATGCTGAGGAGGACGATATGTTGAAGAACTCGATATTGAAAGCTGTCTCGCCGATAACGTAGATCTCAGTGTCGGTACCGGCGAAAGCCTCTTCTACATACAGTTCATCCAACCTTGTCACGGCCGCGATGGAGAATTCCCCTGAGGTATCGCCCGCCACTGGAACAGCCAGCAGCGCCAGTGTGCCCTCGTCGGAGACCTCCAATTCGCGCGGTTCTCCAAAGGCGCCAGCCTCATCCGTAGCCAATAGCTCCTTTAGGCGTTCAATACCAGCCTGGACGGGCGCCGACGCGATGTCGCCTCGAATCACAATCTCGGCTGGAGTTACCTCGCCGAAGGAAAACTTTTCGTCCAACGTCAAGAACGCTTGCTTAGATTCCAATTCATCAGGGTAGGTGGATACACCTGCAAAACCAGTGTTGATGCTGAAGAAAGGAACGATCAGAGCTATGAGCAATCCACCGGTTATCAACAGGCTAATGATCGGTTGGGCCATCACGATACGGACCCATCTATCCCAGAAACCTTGGCTATTTGAATAAGTTGGCGCCCCGTCGAATTTCCCGACACCTATATCTGATATCCAGCGGAAATAATTCGTTTCTCCGAGCGATCTTCGAGTGAACAGCCTGTATAGCATGGTCAAGATATAAGGGATTACGAATGCCACAAGAGACAATGGGTACAAGACTTTGGCCAGAATTCCTAGTCCAACCTGGCGAATCCACAAACATATCGACACGATGTAAGAAGTTGGTATCGATTCTCTTCTGACAGGAAACAAAAATGAGAATGATATAAGTGCCCGCCACCACATTCCTGACTCAGTCGCCATCCTTAAATACCAAGCCGAGAGCCGGTCAAAAAGGACAACCATCGAAGGTAAGAGGGTCATCGCCGCAGCCATCGCGGCAATTACCACGAAGATTGCGCCAAAACCAATGGAAATGAAGATGTTGAAGGGTATCAACAGCATCCCAATCAGTGCCAAGACCACGGTCATCCCACTGAATACAACTGCTCTGCCTGCGGTGGCTCCGGCCCGCCCGATAGCTTCGACTCTCTCCAATCCCAGACTCCGCTCTTCACGATAACGGGACAGTACGAACAAAGAATAGTCGATGCCCACAGCAAGCCCAATCATTGTGATTATGTTTGTAACAAAGAGGGACAACTCGAAAAAAGTGCCGACCAGGGCTGAAATACCTATGGCTAATGCAATTGAAACTATGGCCATGAACAATGGCACGAGAGCCACCGATAACGCACCCAACACCACGATCAAGATGATGAGGGCGATGGGTACTCCTAACGATTCACCTTTTTCCAGGTCTTCTTGGGTAAGTTCACGATTGTCCAAACCAATGGTGGCCTGCCCGGTGATTTTGATAATGAAATCGTCTTCATGCTCCGTCGCCGCTTCATGCACCACGTCGACCACGGCGTCGATGTTGTCGGCATTTTGGTCGAAGTCCCCGGCCATTACGAAGGCGATGAGGGTCGAGGTTTGGTCTTCAGAGACCAAGAAAGGCGCCCCGTCAGTACTGTAGTAATTCGCCAACGTATCTGTGCGGATGATGTCGTCGCCCAATGCCTCCAATTTGGTGTCTAGAGCCTGTACTGCCTCCCTGTATTCAGCGTCTTCAACTGTGAATTTAGATGATTCGAATACCACTACTTCATTGGTCCCAGTGGGCCCTCGGGTCTCGTCTTCCAGGAGGTCTAGGCCCACTTTGACCTCAGAGTTGTTTGTAAAGACGAACTTGTTGGTTAAACCGTCTTCCAAGAATGACATGATGAAAATCATAGAAGCCACGATGACGACCAACCAGATCAAGACCACCCACCCTGGATATCTAGCGCTGGCTATTGCCAGTTTCTCTGTCGAGAGATTAAGTGCCATTGATTAATTTCCTCCTATCTGCTTGTGCCGCGCTGCTTATGATGATTTTGCAGGGGGCGTCCGGAATAAACCTTGATATAGCACCCGCATAGCATCCCCGCAGGCTGTCATGTCAATTGCAGAATCCAAAGATTTATGCAGCACCAAACCATGAAACATCCCCATCACTGTAATCCCTAAAGCCTGCGGATCGAGTTGCCGGTCGACTTCACCTCGTACTTGCGCTTCTTGAAAGAACTCGGCGAACGCCTGGCCCAAAGTGTCGAACGTTACCGCCAGGAGGGCTTCTTTGATCTCTTCGCTACGCATTGCCTCGGACCAGACTTGGACATTCATCATTGCGGGTTCGCGAAATGCCTCTCCACTCAGCATCTCCAGCCCGTGTCCTACAATGAAATCCAGTGATTCCAAAGGAGAGTTGCCTTGCGATTTCGCTAAGTTCACCAAATCGGCAATGCCCTGCTGACATTCGAGACACGAGGCGGCAATGATGTGATCTTTGCTCGAGAAATACTTGTACACCGCCCCCGGACTTAGGCTGGCATCCTGGCAGATATCTTGGATGCTGGTCTGGTGAAACCCCTGCCGGGAGAAACAGGCTTTGGCGGCATCCATAATCTGTTGCCTACGGGCCTCCACATGTGCGTCGGTTACTTTTGGCATAGGGTACCTATAAAAAACGGTGGCTCATTTTTAAAGATGAATGTTCGTTCGGTTACATACCGATCCTCGAATGTTTGTCAATATCCGATTAGAACGTCCTGACAAGGGAAAACCGTGCGGAATGTGAGAACATCGTGATAATTTCAATCGATAAGCCCACAACAACCTGAAAACGGCCGGCTGACTCGCGACGTCCGGCGCGGTAGAATAGGATATCGCGGTCTGAGTATTAGGCGCCTAAGGTTTGAGGAATCGAGGTCGTGGCCATGCGGCACATAATACACGCGGACTTGGACGCCTTCTACGCCGCCGTCGAGCAGTTGGACAACCCGGAGTTGGCGGGAAAACCGGTGCTGGTCGGCGGGCGCCCGGAGAACCGGGGCGTGGTGGCCACCGCCTCCTACGAGGCCCGGGTTTTTGGCGTGCATTCGGCCATGCCCATGCGGACCGCCGCGCAGCGATGTCCCGAGGGAATAATCGTTCCTCCCAGGTTCACCCGATACCGGGAGATGTCGGGCAAGGTCATGGCGATCTTCCGGGACTTGACCGACCTTGTGGAACCTCTGTCGCTGGACGAAGCCTATCTGGATATAACAGTGGTTGTAGAAGGGGGCCAGCAGCCACTGGCCATCGCCTTAGACCTGAAACGCCGAATCTCTGAAGAGACCGGTTTGACCCTCTCAGTGGGCGTTGGCACCTGCAAATCAGTCACTAAGATTGGCTCCGATCTGGACAAGCCCGACGGTCTGGTGGTAATTCATCCCGGCGAAGAGGCGGAATTCTTGGCGCCCTTGGCCGTCAACAAGCTCTATGGCATCGGTCCCAAAACGGCTGAGCGGCTCCACCGGGAAGGCATTGAGACCATTGGGCAGTTGGCGACTCAATCTCTGGAATGGTTCGCCAAATTCTTTGGCCAGCGCGCCACAAGCCTGCGCGCCAAAACTTTGGGCCAAGACGACGAGCCGGTGCACACCGAACGCTCCGCCAAGTCGCTGTCCTCGGAATCCACCTTTGCCAACGACATCGGAGACGAGACCGAATTGAGAGGCGTGGTTGAGGGGCAGGCCGTGGGAGTGGCTCACCAATTGGAGCGTAACAACCTCAAAGGCCGGACCGTCACCGTGAAGATGCGGCTGGCCGACTTCACCACCTTCACTCGCCAGTCGACTCTTTCTTTCCACACCAACGCTGAAGAGCCGATCAAAGCGGCGGCCTGGACCCTTTTGTCGGCGGAACTGGAGCCAGGGCGGACCTTTCGGCTATTGGGCGTCGGTGTTTCCAACTTTGGAGACACCTGGGAACACGGGGAGCCGGAGGAGCAACAGTTGCCCCTTTTCACCGGTTTTGATGCCTCAAATTTATGCTTGAAGAAAACCATGACCACAAAGGCTAAGTTTTGCCCTCACTGCGGTGAGGTCCTACCTGAATCCAACGATCCGTTTTGCAATCAATGTGGAGCGAACCTCATAGCGCTGGTGGCTGAGATCGAATGTTCCAGATGTCAGGGACCGATCCAAGATACAGATATCTACTGTCGGCATTGTTGTCACTTCATCTCCTCTGACGCTTGACGTATCTGGCCCGTTTGGAATCTTATTGCTGACCAAGAATTCAAGGCCGAACACCAAGAATTACATCGCCAATAACCGGGTATAAAACCGAAACCGTCAATCAGATCGAAGCCCAACATGGGCCGAGCCGCAGAACCGTTCAGTGACCTGCCAGCATTGTGAGAGCGCCGGTTCACGTGGGAGCTCGTGCCTTAGCGGAACAGGTCTTTCTCCGACCCACGCAGGATGCGCTGGATGCTAGCGTCTTCCAAGCGGATGTAATCGTAACCGCGGATGATGCTAACCGGAACGCCGGCTACCTTGCCCCCCACCAACTCCCCAGCCGCGGCCAGTTCGTCGGCCACCGCGATCTCAGTGGTGAACATCTCATGGCCGTGGCTGTCCATCTGGCCGACGTAGCTGTGGATGGGGTCCAATCCGGCGACCCCAATGGCAACGTCGGTGGCGCCGTTCCGCCAGGGCCGGCCAAATGTGTCCGACACGATTACCGCCACTTCCACGCCAAGCCGGTCCTTCACCGCTTTGCGGATACCCCGGGCTGAGGCGTCGGAGTCGTCGGGCAGCAGGGCTAGGGTATCGTCTCCGGGTATGTTGGACGCGTCTATCCCAGCGTTGGCGCAGTAGAAACCGTGCTTCGTCTCGCAGATGATCACGCCACGGTCCATGCGCACAACGCGTTTGGATTCCCGAAGGATCCACTCGGTGTGCCGCGGGTCACGCCGGTGTCCTTCGGTGACGGCGATGGCAAGGGGCGAAGCCTCCACGTCACTGAACTTCACCACTTTTCCTTCGACTTTGGAGACCACCTTCTGGGTCACCACCAGCACGTCTCCATCCTCGATGGGCGTGCCTTGGGCCTGGGCGGCGTCCATCATCAGACCCGCCAAGTCGTCCCCGTTTGTCAACTCGGGCATACCCTCAACACCAATCACGCGGACTTCCGGCGGCATATCATCTCACCTCTAATGGAGTGCTAGTTAGTATACAGTCAGGTGCCTTTGTAGTCGTCATCACCATCCCTCTCACAAAATTGGTATCTTCGAATTGTATCGACCATCGTCAAAGAGCCTGCCAACGCCGTTTTGTCATCGCAATCCCCTATGCTACAATCTGATTTGCCGATAGCCTGCTCTTACGCGCCATTTCACGTCTAAGATTTGGCGGTTAGCGGGCCAATTATTCAGTTTTTTCGAAGGTGCCGCGCGTGTCTTCTGCTACATCAGACGATTACAGGAAAAGGGTCTATACCAAGTTCGGCGACGCTGGCGAGACCAGCCTGCTCTACGGAGGCCGTATCTCCAAAAACAGCCCCAACACGGAAGCCTACGGCATCACCGACGAGGCCGTTTCCGTCATGGGGCTGGCCCGGGCCATGACCAGCGATCAACGGGTGAACGACTTGCTGCGCGACCTGCAACGGGAACTCTTCACCATCGCCGCCGAGCTTGCCACCGACCCGGACAAGTACGAATTGTTCCAGCAGCATTTCAAACCGGTAACTGAAGAGATGGTAACGAACCTGGAGAAGGCTATCGACTCCCTGGAAGAAGAGTTCGAGATGCCCAAGGTGTTCATCCTGCCCGGCGGCTCCCAGCCGTCGGCCGCCATCGATCTGGCCCGCTGCGTGATCCGCACTTCCGAGCGGCGGGTAGTGGCGATGAATGAACAGGGCCTGCTGACCAACGGCCTGATCATGACCTACTTGAACCGCCTGGGCGACCTGCTGTTCGTACTGGCCCGCTACGAAGACCGGGAACTGCCCATCGAACGGGCGACATAGCAGGGATATGCCGCCATGAAACTAGTGGTCATCGATTACGATTCGGGCAACCTGCGCAGCGTCTCGCGAGCGCTGGAGTCCCAGGGAGTGACTCCTCAGGTCACCGGAGAGGCGTCAGAGTTTGATGGCGCCGACGCGGTGGTGCTGCCTGGGGTCGGCTCAGGGCCCGCCGCCATGGCCGCCCTTAACCAACGGGGTCTAGTAGGGCCAATTCGCGACTACATCGCCTCGGCTAGGCCCTTCTTGGGCATCTGCCTGGGCCTGCAACTGCTGATGGACTGGACAGAAGAGGGCGACAAGCCCTGCTTGGGCGTGGTGCCGGGCAACGCCAAACATCTACCGCCGGGACTGAAGGTTCCCCACATGGGATGGAACGGCGTCAAGTTCAGCGGTCAAAAATCGGAGCAACACCCGGTCTTGGCCGGCATTCCCCAGGATAGCTATTTCTACTTCGTGCACAGCTACTATGCCGCGCCCGAAGACCAGTCCGGCGTCAGCGGCACAACGGACTATGGGATTCCCTTCTGTAGTGTCTACGCCAAGGACAACCTGGTCGCCACGCAGTTCCACCCAGAGAAGAGCGGTCCGGCCGGGCTGCAGATTTACCAAAACTTCATTGGAATGGCGTCCCGTGGAATGGCGTCCCGTGTGCCTTCCAGCGCCGGCTGAGTCTCATTCCGGCATTCGACTGGGGCAACTAATGGAAATCATTCCCGCCATCGACCTGAGAGACGGCCGCTGCGTGCGCTTGTTTCAGGGCGACTTTGATCAGGAGACTGTGTTCTCCGACGACCCCTTGGCCACGGCCCTCTCCTGGCAAGACCAGGGCGGTCACCGGCTGCACCTGGTCGACCTGGATGGAGCGGTCCAAGGAAAGCCCGTCCACTTGGATGTGATCTCATCCATTGTCCGGGGCCTGGACATCCCAGTACAAGTTGGAGGAGGCATAAGGGACCTGGCGGCGGCCGAGGCCTGGCTCCAGGCCGGCGTTGACCGGGTGGTGATTGGCACCGCCGCGGTGCGGGACCCGGACATGGTCCAAGAGGTCTGCCGGAGGCACGGCAGCCAACGGGTGGTGGTTTCGGTGGACGCCAAAGACGGGTTGGTGGCGCTGCAGGGCTGGACGGAGGCTAGTACTGTTACGGTACTGGAATTGGCGCATCAGATGCACAATATAGGGGTTGTGCGGCTGCTCTACACCGATATATCACGAGACGGAGCGTTAACAGGCCCCGATTTGCGGACCAACGCCCAACTGACACAGGAAACGGGTCTGGCTGTGCTGGCGTCGGGAGGCGTGGCCTCCATCGAGCACATCAAAGCTTTGCAGCCGACGGGGGTTGAAGGAGTGATTGTGGGGCGGGCCCTATACACCGGTGCGGTCAGCCTGCCGGAGGCCGTGGCGGCCGTGGCTTAATCGGCCGTCGTTTGACCTGCCGGAGGCCGTGGCTTAATCGGCCGTCGTTTGATTGGAAGGGAGGGTCCGTGAATCGGAGCTTCCCCCATATTGTTGGCGTGTGACCTGCCGTTCTTCGGCGCTGGCGTACCAATCGTCCCTGAGGACTTCCATGCGTATGAAGTCATGGGCCATCCGGCGAACCGGCTTCATCGGCTTGAATCCACTCTTGGCGAAACTCCGCTGAGCGCGTATGTTCCATTCCAAGGTGTGGAGGTAGACTCTTTTCAGGTTCCTGGTATCAAAAAGGTGCTCTAGAAGCGTGGTAACCGCATCGTATCCATACCCATCGCTCCAGTAATCCCGGTCGCCGATGACGATTCCCAGTTCGGCCTCCATGTTGACCGTATCCAGGTCATAATACATACAGTTGCCGATGAAAGTGGCGTCAACGGTTTCGATTGAATAATGGTGGGAACCGGGCGTGGGATACTTCAACTGGTCTTCAAACAGCTTCATGTAGCGTTCAAAGGACATGGTAAGCGGGATTGCAGCGTCCAGGCGGGCCAATTCCGGATCGCTGCGCCAAGTGTAGTCTTTTTCAGCGTCTTCGGTCCGCTTGTCGCGCAAAATGATTCGCACGCCCTTTAGCTCGCTGTAGGGTCTCCCACTTGATTCCGTCATGGATTTAGACTAACTCTCCGGCCCCGGCGCCGTCTCTTTCGGCAATCAGGGTCAATGCCCGCTGCAGCACACTTACCTCATTGGGGTAAGCCAAGGTGTTGAGCGCGTCTTCAGTTTTGAACCACTGGACGACGTCGAACTCCGGGTCGTGTTCTTCAGTGCTGCCGCCCACCGGCACCATAAGATAGAAATGGACGGTCTTGTGGTAGCGGACGTCTTTGTCACGGTCAGCGAACCAATAGTCAATACTGCCAAGGGAGCCGTCGATCTCAACCTCCAGCCCGGTCTCTTCGCGTACTTCCCGCAAAGCGGTTTGTTCCAGCGTCTCGCCTGGGTCTGGCGTGCCCTTGGCCAAACTCCAACGAATGGGCTGGCTGCGGCCACAAAGCACAATCTCCAACTGGCCGCCGCTCTTCTGATACACGACGCCTCCAGCTGAAACCGGGGTTTCAACCCGGGATTTGGCTTTCATATCAATCGATCCCTCGGTCTAACGAAACCCGCTGCACACCGTGGCAGACAGCAGGCACAACTAACGATTGTAAATGTCTGTAAACAGGCCAGTCAACGTAAATGCGCAACCTAAATTGACCGGAGGGGCGGTACTACACTCCCTCCAGCGATGGCCGGCACGAAGTGGACCTCGCTGTTCTCTCCCACCTTCTGGAGCAGGCCCATAATCGCCACATCACCGTCGATGGCGACGGCTAGATTGGGCCGGATTTCGCCGTCTTCCACCAGACGGTCCTTGATTCCGGGATACAACTCTTCCAGCCGCTCAATGACCTGCCGGACGTTTCCGGCTTCCATGTCGACCCTCTTCGCCCCTCCCGTTAATGACTGGAGCATGGATGGGATGAATATCGTGGCCAATGTTCAGGTTCCTTATCTAGATATGGCCGCCTTGGCTGGACACTACATTCAGGTTCTGATATGACGCTTGGCTTGTCAACCCCAGTCATGGCATTCCAAGACCATCAGGCAGGCATGATACAAAACCGTCCTTCCCGCCACTTATGACGGAAAGGACGGCTGCGGTGACGTTGGTCCGATGGACTGGTCAGCTTTTGCCGTTCTCCCAGGTGGCCTCCAATATCTTTCCGGGAGTTATGGGTAGGCTACGCATGCGGTGCCCCGTCGCGGCGGTGACGGCGTTACCGACAGCGGCCATCGGCGGGACTATCGAGGCCTCGCCCACGCCACGCACTCCATACGGGTGGCCGGGATTGGCCACTTCGACGATCACGGTGTCAATCATCGGCAGGTCCAGAGTGGTCGGCATGCGGTAGTCCAGGAAGGACGAGTTCATCATCCTGCCCTGTTGGTCGAAGAAGTACTCTTCGTTCAGCGCCCAGCCGATGCCTTGGACCGCCCCGCCCTGCATCTGACCCTCGACGTAGCTCGGATGGATCGCCTTGCCCGCGTCCTGAATCGCAGTGAATCGGATGACTTCGGTCTTGCCGGTATCCGGGTCCACCTCTACGTCTGCGAGATGCACGGCATATCCGTTGCCCTCTCCCGTCGGGTCCACGTTGGACCGGCCGGAGATGGATCCCCCGGTCGTGGCCAGTTGGCGCGCCAGGTCTTTGAAGGAGAATTTGAGTTCTTCATCCGACTTGTGGCTCACCGCGCCGTTAACATACTCGACGTCGTCCTCGGATGTGTCCCAGATCTTGGCCGCCCGGGAGATCATCTGACTCTTGACGTCCTCGGCCGCATCAATGGCCGCCAAACCGGTGGCGAAGGATGTCCGGCTCCCGCCGGTAATGAAAGTGTAGCCGATGGAGTCAGTGTCCACCACCGTGGGTTTCACGTCTTCATAGGCTATGCCCAGGGTCTCGGCTGTCTGCTGGGCGATGGAGGCCCTGGTCCCGCCGATGTCCACCGATCCCATGATCAGGCTGACGACCCCGTCGAAATTGACGGTCATGACGACGCTGGATTGGAAACCCCGGTTCGGCCAGTAACCGCAAGCCACACCCCTGCCGGAATTGCCATTCTCGAGCTTGGTCTTGTAATGGTCATGTTTGCGGGCTGCCTCAAGACATTCCACCAGGCCGATCCGCCGGGCCACCAATCCCTCAATGCGGCGGGTGCCTTCTTTGGCTGCGTTCAATAGCCGGAACTCAATGGGGTCCAGATTCAACTGTCCGCAGATCTCGTCGATCAATGACTCAACGGCGAAGGCCGCTTGAGGGGAACCGGGGGCCCGGTAAGCCGCGGTCTTGGGCTTGTTCACTACCACATCGTAGCCATCGACCTTTCCGTTCGCCACGTCGTAGCAGGCGAATGCACAGACGATGGCCTGCATCACCGGTGAACCAGGGTAGGCGCCGGCATCCATGGCCATTTCCGTTTTTACAGCCGTCATCTTCCCGTTGTTTTTGACACCGATCTTGACCCGCATCCATGAAGCCGGGGCTGGGCCGGTTGCTTCGAATACCTCAGCACGGGTCATCAGAGCCCTGACAGGCACCCCCGTTTTCTTGGAAAGCAGTGCGGCGACGGCGTCCAGATAGGCGGTAATCTTGCCACCGAAACCTCCGCCAATCTCCATGGGCGTGACCTTGATCTGGGACGCTGGCAGACGAAGGACGTTGGCCACGGATGCACGAACCGTGAACGTGCCCTGAGTGCTGGTCCAGATGTTTAATTGCCCGTCGGAGTTCCAAAAGGCGGTGGAGTTGTGTGGTTCTATATAACCTTGGTGCACCGTGGCGGTGGTGTATTCCCGCTCCAGCACCAGGTCGGCTT
The DNA here is from genome assembly GCA_002816585.1 of SAR202 cluster bacterium Io17-Chloro-G6. The sequence continues at coordinate 37,629 of MUCT01000003.1, forward strand.
CGGCGAACCCTTGATCAACGTCGCCCGTTGAGTAGCTCATGTGAGTAGCTATGTTGCTGGGCTTGTCCCCGGTCTCGCCCATATCGTTGGTCCGCAGTTCTTCATGCACCAGAGGCGCGCCGTCCTTCATGGCCTCGCGGACGTCCACCACCGATTCTAATTCCTCATAGTCGACCTGGATCAATGCCAATGCCGACTCGGCCACGTGGGCATTCACAGCCGCCACTGCAGCTACCGGATGCCCCTTGAAGAGTACTTTGTCGCTGGCCAGTAAGTGGTCCGAGGCGTATTTCAGCCCGGTGTATTCATTGCCCAACTCATCTTTGGTGAGAGTGGCAAAGGGCAAGTCTTTGGCCGTCAACACGGCCCGGATTCCCGGAAAGGCCTCAGCCTTGGTGGTGTCGATGGATTTGATCCGGGCGTGGGGGTAAGGACTGCGTAGCACTTTGGCCTGCAGCGTTCCAGTCTGATTAGTGTCAGCGCCATACCGGGCGCGGCCGGTGACTTTGTCCACGCCATCGGGACGCACCGGTCGTTTGCCGACGACGTTATATTCGACTTCCGAGAGAACTTGGTTTGAGGTCATGTTTTAATTACCCCCATAAATTAAAACCGGAGCCCCGATTTTGATTTAATCGGGCTCCGGTTAAATGCCATAAATGAGTGCCGGTTATTTGGCCTTGCTTACCTGTAATACGGCACGGACGATCTTGTCGTAACCGGTGCAGCGGCAGAGGTTTCCCGCCAGCCAGTGGCGAATACGTCCCTCATCGGCATCCGGCTCCGCATCCAGCAGGGCCTTGGAGGCCAGCAAGAAACCAGGGGTGCAGATGCCGCACTGGAGGGCGGCGTTCTCCAGGAATGACTGCTGCAGCGGGTGCAGGCCCTCGGGAGAAGCCATACCCTCGATGGTGGTGATGTTTTTTCCCTGGGCTTCCACACCGAGGACCAAGCACGAATCAACGATCCGGCCGTCCAATATGATGGTGCAGGCGCCGCAGTTGCCGTCGTTGCAGCCTTCTTTCGTTCCGGTCATTCCCAGGACGTCTCGCAGAACCTCCAATAGGCTCTGGCGAGGCTCACACAAGAAGTTGATGTCCTCGCCGTTTAAAGTGGTCTGTACGTGGGTTACTCCGGCCATGTTAACCTCCCCTGGCCCGTTCGATGGCGTTGTTCAAGGTGCGTCGGGTAAACACGCCAACCAGGTGGGTACGTTGGCGGATGGTCCCCCTCATGTCGCTGATTGGTTTGGCGGCGGCCATGGCCAATTCCGAGGCTTGTTGAATTGCCTCTTCGGACACGGCCTTCCCGGCCAGGCTGTCGCCAGCTTCTTGGGCGAATACCGGAGTTGGCGCCACGGATGCCAGGGAGATGCGGGCCGAGACGAAGTTCTGTCCTGAGCCGTCTAGCACTACGCTGGAACCGACTCCCACAACGGCGATGTCCATCTCGTTTCTGGGAATGAAGCGCTGGTAATTGGCGCCCGAATGAGGCACCGGCGCCGGCAAGAAGATCGAGACCAGCATCTCTCCGTTCTGCAGGGCGTTCCGACCGGGCGCGGTGCAAAATTCCTCGGCCGGCAGTTCCCGGGTCCCGTTGGGCCCGGCGATGTTGCAAACGCCGCCTAGAGCAATCACGGCGGGTATGGAGTCGCCGCTGGGGGCTGCGTTGCAGATGTTCCCGCCGATGCTGGCACGGCCCTGGATCTGGATTCCGCCGATCAGCCAGGCGGTGTCAATCAGCCCGGGGTATGCCGCGGCCAGGGTCTTGTCTTGGTAGATCTTGTAACAGGGCACCGCCGCTCCCAATGTCAGCCCTTTGGAGGCGTCATAGGAAACAGCGTTCAATTCTGGGATGCTCTTGACATCAACCACGACGGTCGGGGTCCGGCGTCCGCCGCGCATCTGCACCAGAATATCAGTGCCCCCGGCAATCATGCTTGCCTTGTCTCCGTTGGAAGCCAATAGCTTTACGGCTTCGTCGATACTACTTGGTGTTGCGAATTCAAACGGTTCCAATAGGACACCTCCTGCGCGGGGAATTATAGCATCACTAGACGCCCGGTCAAGCTGTGAAATATTATTTCGTCGAACGCACGGTTCACCCTCAATTATCTATGCCAAAGACATTGGACGATTCAGTTCTCCGGTCCCGGTAGTTGGATCCACGGTTAACACATTTTAGTGCCCAATCTTGATTTAGGAGAATAATCATATGGTACAAACACAAACTCCCTACCGCGTCAAAGGCGTTTGGCTGGAAACCTGCAACTGCGACCCTGGTTGCAACTGCAACTTCGGGGGTTTTCCGGACCACGGTTCCTGTGAAGCCATCGTCGGGGTTTACGTGGACGAGGGGAACTACGGAGATCTCAGCCTAACCGGCATGAAAGCGGTTTTGGCCGTCAAATGGCCCAAGGCGATCCATGATGGCAACGGGTCCGCAGCAGTGTTCGTCGACGAGTCCGCCAGCCCAGAGCAGGTGACCGCGCTGGCTACCATCCTAACGGGCCAGGCCGGGGGGATGCCTTGGGAATTCCTAGCGACCACCTTAACTTCATTAGATGGTCCCAACTTAGTGCCCATCAAGATGGACGTGAACGGCCGCAACAGCGGGTTCAGTATCGACGGAGTCTTGGAGGTCAAGATAACCCCTCTGAAGAATCCGGTTACCGGCGACGAGAATGAGGTTCACGTCGTTTTCCCAAGCGGCGGAGCGATCTTTAATGACGGCGACATCGGTGATGAAGATCGACTACAAAGACCATAAGTTCGAACACACCGGCCAGAGCGGCATCTTCGCGCCCGTCGATTGGACCAACAACTAGGCTAAACACATCGCTTCGGCTGTCTAGAATTGCAGCATGGGGCTGTGACTTCTCACGGCCCCCTAATTTTCCAACCTGATGCAGACCACTACTTCCATAGAATCGCTCGTCAAGCGCGACCGCGCCGTAGTTGTTGCCGGTGTGGTAGCCGTAGCTGCCATCGCTTGGGGCTACACGATCTACGTAGCCCAGAGCAATGCAGACATGGGCTCCGCCATGGGCATGGCCATGGGGAACACCCGGTCCTGGAGCGGTGTTGACTTCGGACTGATGTTCGTGATGTGGGCGGTGATGATGGTGGCCATGATGGTTCCCAGCGCCGCTCCCATGATCCTGCTCTTCGCCACCGTTAACCGACGCCGCCGCGAACAGTCCCGACCCTTCGTCTCCACCGGCGTGTTCCTGTCGGGATACGTCGTCGTTTGGTCTGTATTTGCCCTTGGCGCCACACTGGGCAACTGGGGCCTGCACCAAGCGTCGCTACTGAGTTCCATGATGGGTGGAAGCTCCAGCGGCTATCTAGGAGGCGGCCTGCTCTTGACGGCGGGCATTTTCCAGTGGAGCCGCCTGAAGTACGTTTGCCTGACCCACTGCCGAAGCCCGCTAAGTTTCCTCATGTCGGATTGGCGGGAGGGCGCCGCCGGGGCGTTCAAGATGGGTTTGCAGCACGGCAGATATTGTTTGGGATGCTGCTGGGTCTTGATGGCGTTGCTCTTTGTGCTGGGGGTGATGAACCTGGTCTGGATCGCCGCTCTGGCCGCCTTCGTCCTGGCGGAGAAGGTCGCTCCGGCCGGAGAAAAAGTTAGCCGGATAACTGGAGTGCTGCTGATTGGTTGGGCGGCTTGGGCTATTCTGGCTGCCGCTTTCTAGTTCCCGATTTCAGGCCATCTCCACTTGCCGCTTCACCCGCCCCACTAATTCCGACAGCGGCCCTCCAGGAGATTCTCTTCGCTCCAGGCCGGTCACGCCGTCCAGCGAAAGCGATGTGCCTGCTTTGACCGCCTCTCTGACGGTTTCCAACGCTTTCTTCCAGGGAGCTTCAATATCTTCGGCGGACTGTCCCTCAGGCAACGCCCCAGGCGGGAGGAATGCGGTGTGGCAACAGGTCAGGGTCCCAGCGGTGATCAGCGCCAGCACCGGGATCTGGACACCGGAAAGGTTCAGGCTAGCAACCAGTCCGGCCGAGGTGCTGGAAGCGCCATGTTGCCCGAAAATAACCAGGTCATGGAACCCGGCGCCCATCTCCTCGAAAGCCGTCCGGTAGACCCGGAAGATGTCGTGGGCCCGAGTATCTTCCCTGGACGCCAAAAACAAAGCACAAACCGGGAATTCTTGATCGGCCGCCGAGGTCAGTCCGTCATGCCATTTGGTTAGTTTGTCCAAGTCGTGGCTGTCAGGCGTTTGTGCCATTAACTCCGCTCCTTTTCCGGTTAAGCTCCGTTCTCCAGCGCCTTCAGCATGGCGTAAATCACGTCATTAATGGGGGTCGGGACACCCGCTACGTTTCCAGATCGCACCACCGCTCCGTTCAAAGCCTCAAGCTCAAGCGGGCGTCCGGCCACAAGATCGGTGTGCATCGATGCCTGTAAATCCGCGAGATGCTCTTCGATGTAACTCACCGTGTCGGCGACGATGTCTTTGGGCAGGTTGACCCCGCCGGCCCTGCCGACGGCGTCGATCTCGGCCAGGCAGCCAAGGACAACCCTACGCCAATTAGGTTGGGGCATGAGTTCCGCCAAAGTCGCCCGCGCCATCGATGTGATGCCGGCCATCGTCGAGATGAACAGGAACTTCCCCCACAGTCCGGCCTTGATGTCTGCCACGACATCGGAGGGGACACCGGCTGCCAGAAATACGTCCCGGATGGCCCGGCAGCGCTCCGATTCAACACCATTGGTCTCGCCCAAGATGATCCGCACCAAGCTGCCTGTCTGGCGGACCGCCCCCGGCCCCAGCATGCCGGCCTCGATGAAGGCGGCCCCCGGAAGCACCGCAGAATGGCCCAAGCCCGCAGCCGCCATTTGGTAGCTGTCCACTCCGTTCTGGAGACACAGGACTGTGGTGCCGGGGCCTACCAGGGGTTTCATCAACGGGACGGCTTCCGCGCTTTGGTAGGTCTTAACGCAAAGGAGCGCCAAGTCTACGGGGCCAACCTGGGACGGGTCATCGGTGGCCTGGCAATGCACCAGAAACTCTTCTTCGTCCCGGACCACTTTAAGCCCGGTGGTCCTGATGGCTTCCAGATGTGCTCCCCGTGCGATCAGAGCCACGTCATTTCCACCGCGGGCCAACATTCCTCCGAAGTAACCTCCAGTGCTTCCGGCCCCCATGACCGCAATCCGCATGCTGGGAAACCTCCATCACTATCGATAGCCGGGCCTTCCATATCCCGTCCAGATTAATGAAGCAACGTTAACCGAAGGTCCAGGCAAGGCGCAACACTTTGGCGATGTCGCACGATTGCGCCTGGACTCCGTTCTTGACGCCTGTGGGATTTGTCCCTATCCTTTTGGAGGCATTGCTCCGGAGTCGCCTGGGTACCCGATTGACAGGAGTGGTAAATGACCCAACAGCAACAGCCTTCACCCCCGATTCCAGCCCCCGAGCCACAGCCGGAATCGGACTATTACTGGGAAAAATGCAAGGAAGAAGAACTGTGGCTGCGCCATTGTAAGGCCTGCGATTCCTCCTACTTCTACCCCAGAGATATCTGCCCCGAATGTTTCTCCAGGGATACCGATTGGATAAAGTGCAGCGGCAAGGGCATCATCCACACGTTTGCGATCGTCCACCGGGGACCCACTCCCCCCTTCCGGGACAAGGCGCCCTACGTGCCGGTGATTATTGAACTGGAGGAAGGGCCTCGCATGCCCAGCACCTTGGTGGGAGTCGACCCTGATCCGGCCAACATCAAAATCGGCATGGCCGTGGAAGTTGTCTTCGAGCCGTTGGACGACAAGATCACGCTGCCTAAATTCCAACTGGTTTCTTAGGTATTTGTCCTCAAAGCCACCAGCCTGGCGGGTGCACCCCCAACGGTCGGACCCAGGAATTGAGTATGCCTGACACAGGAGAACTCCGAGGCAAAGTAGCTATCGTGACCGGCGGCAGCCGTGGCATCGGACGGGCCATGTCCCTCGCCTTCGCAGCTGCCGGCGCTCAGGTGGTGGTGGCCTCCAGAACCGAGAACGAACCTCCCCCAAACTCCCCGTTCTTAAAGTACGGCTCGGGCACAATCAACGAGACGGCCCGCCGCATCGCGGTGGCCGGTGGCGAAGCCCTGCCGGTCCCCTGCGACGTCACCAAGTCAGAGGACCTAAGGCGTCTGGCCGACCGAACTGTCAAACACTTTGGCCGGATTGATATCGTGGTCTCCAACGCCGGTGTGGACTGCGAATCTCCGGTAGTGAACCTGGAAGAAGACCTGCTGGACCGCTGCCTCACCGTAAATATCCGCGGGCCGATCTTGCTCTGCAAATACGTCCTGCCCGCCATGATAGAGCAGAAGGGCGGCGGGTCCATATTCTGCATCACCTCCGGAGCTTCGTTGGGTTACCGGGAGGGCCGCGTCGGCTATTCCATGAGCAAGGCAGCCTTGGACCGGGCCTTTCTCAGCCTTTCCGAAGAGGTCCGGGAACGCGATATCGCCGTCAACGTCCTCAGTCCCGGCCGGGTCGATACCTGGATGAACCGCAAGGGCGACTGGCCCGGCACCAGTCATATACCCATGGAGCAACCCGACTCCATCAACAGTGCCGCGGTGTGGCTGGCCGCCCAGAAAGCATCAACCTTCACTGGTCAAAGGGTGGAAAGGGCTGAATTCGGGGTCACCTGGGGCCCCGGCATACCCGTGCCTGCTCGTTAACAGAGACAACTCCAAAAATATCAGGAGGAGCCAAAATGACAACACCACGCAGCGCGATGCAAGAAACCTCACCCAAATTGGCGGAGATAGCCGCCGACGTTTTATTCGGCGACGTTTGGGAGCGCCCGGAGTTATCCAAGCGGGACCGGAGCTTGATCACGGTGGCCAACCTGATTGCCCTCTATCGGACCGACCAACTCCGAGGCAACATCGGCCGGGCGCTCGATAACGGCGTGACCAAGTCGGAGATTGGCGAAATCATACTCCACACAGCCTTCTACGCCGGTGTGCCAGTAGGCGCCAACGCATCCCGAGTCGCCAAAGAGGTCTTTGACGAGCGAGGCATCTAGCAGCCCGCCAACCTATTTCTGGCCCGATACCAATTTGTCGTATTAATGGGAGGGACAGGCATGCCTAAGATGACCGGGGCCAAATACCTGGCCGACACACTTAAAGCCTACGGCGTCACCCACGTCTTCCTCGTTCCGGCCGTGCTCCGAAAATCCCTGGCCGAGATGGATATGGTTGGCATCAAGCGCGTAGTGACCCATGGCGAGAAGGCTGCCGCCTACATGGCCGACGGCTATGCCAGGGCTTCCAACCGTCCCGGGGTCTGCATGGCCCAATCGGTGGGCGCGGTTAATCTGGCCGCAGGTCTACAAGACGCCTTCTTGGGCCTGTCTCCCGTGGTGGCCCTGACCGGACACAAATCCAACCTGCAACAGAATCGGAACGCCTATCAGGAACTTGAGCACTCAAAACCCTTCGCGTCGGTGACCAAATTCAGCGCCGTTGTCGACTCGGTCAACGATCTTCCAGGGTTGCTAAGGCAGGCCTTCCGCGAAGCAACCACCGGCGCCCCGGCCCCCGTGCATTTGGATTTTGAAGGCATCAGCGGCAATGTGGTGGAAGATGGAGAAGCCGACCTGGATATCTTGCTGGAAAATTCCTTCACCCAGCGGCCGGCATTCCGTCCCGAACCGGAGCCCGAGCGGGTGCGGGAAGCCGCCCAGGTGCTCGCCAACGCCAAGCGGCCGGTCATCGTGGCCGGTGGCGGCGTCACGTCTTCTCAGGCCCAGAAAGAAGTGGTTGAATTGGCAGAGTTGCTGAACATCCCGGTGGCAACCTCGCTGAACGCCAAGGGCACGATTCCCGACGATCACCCTCTGGCCGTGGGGGTGGTGGGTTCGTACTCCCGTTGGTGCGCCAACCGGGTGGTCCACGAAGCCGACCTAGTGGTGTTCATCGGCAGCCACACCGGCAGCCAGGTGACCAACGAATGGCGCGTCCCAGCCATGGGTACGCCGGTCATCCAGATCGACATCGACCCCTCGGAATTGGGCCGCACCTATTCGGCCCAGGTGGCGTTGCAGGGCGATGCCAAGGCCAGCACCCAGCGTTTGATCGAGGCTTCGGAACCGGTCGGAGAGCGGACAGAGTGGGTGTCGCGCGCCCAGGAGTTGGTTCGGGAATGGCGGGATGAGGTTGCCCCGCTGGCCAATTCGGAGGCGGTGCCCATCATCCCCCAGCGCCTGTGCACCGAGATCACCAAGTGGCTCCCGTCCGATGCCATGTTGGTGGCTGATACTGGCCACGCGGGCATCTGGACCGGGTCAATGGTGGACATGAACGAGCCGGGACAGGGATTCATCCGCTGCGCCGGTTCTTTGGGTTGGGGACTCTCGGCGGCCATGGGCGCCAAGTGCGCTCTGCCCGACCGGCCGGTCCTCTGCTTCAGCGGCGACGGCGGGTTCTGGTACCACATCGCCGAATTGGAGACCGCTGTGCGGAACAACATCCCCGTGGTTACGGTTGTCAACGATAACCACGCCTTGTCACAAGACAAGCGCGGCGACGAACGGGCTTATGAGGGAATGGAAGGCGGCAGTCCCGGAGATCTCTGGCAGTTCACCGACGTGGACCTTTCCAAGGTAGCCGAATCCATGGGCGCTTTTGGCATCCGGGTTGAGAAGCCTGGCGACATCCAAAGCGCCATTGAGCAGGCCATCGCCTCGGGCCGCCCAGCGGTCGTCGACGTGGTCACGGACCAGTACAACAGCGAAGCGCCCATCCCCTGGGCCCCGTAGTAGCTGACCGCTAGATGTAGAAGAAGAGCCACCAAGAGTCTATCTCGAATTACGTCACTTGGTCGCCAATCTCGTCATTCCGGCGCACGCCGGAATCCAGGGAGGCCATCCGAAGCGAATCCGTTGAAGCCAACCAGGACGGCGTTCTAACCCAAGGAGACCTCTGCTAGAAAGTCGATTAAACGAGAGGTTTACTGGATTCCGGCTTTCGCCGGAATGACGTAGTTGCCCCCTCAGAACGGTCGATGGAGTTAGATTTTCTTGGCGCTCGTCAGAAACTCTTTGGCGGCTCCGTAGTTGCGGGCGCCGCCGCGTTTGATGGGGGGCATGAGGTAGATGTTGTGTAGGCGGGCTTCTTGGAACTTCTGGTAAAGCTCTAGGGCGATGTCGACGCCGGAGCGGCCTCCTTCCAACTCGCTTCGCACCGAGTCGGGCACCGAACTGAACAGCACGCCGTCTTGCTCCAATATCTGCAAGCCAAAATAGATAGGCAGGGCGCCGCCTGCACCGGCGTGACCGCCGTAGGACTCCCTAAACCGGGCCACATGGTCCACGTGGAAAATGGGCTGGGTAATCAGGAACATTGCTCCGGCTTTGACCTTCCGCACCGCCAATTGGGCTTCATCTTCGATACCCCGGCCAAGGTCAACTGCCGCCCCGATGCAGAAATCGCTGGGCGTCCGCAGTTTCCCTTCCCTGAAATCCTGCCCCTCGTTCATCCGGGCGATGTCGGCGATCAGCCCGGTGGGGTGGTAATCATTGACGGTCGCAACTATTGAACGGTCCCGCTCGTTGAAATTATCGCCCTGCACCACCACCACGTTTTGCACTCCCAACATCTGGGCGCCTAGTAACTGGGACTGGACCGCCAGTTTGTTCATGTCTCTAGTGGCCAGGGTAAAGACAGTGTCTCTGCCGGACTGCTGGATGGCTGCGGCCAACATGGCTGAGTTGGCCCTGACGGCCCGCCCGGGGTTATACGCGACGGAGAGGAAATCGACGTCCAACCGGGCCTGATCGACGACACTTGGGTCTCCCGAACGGGGGGGTGAGAAGTCGCAGATGATGGACGTGCGCCCCGTGGACTCAAAGCATTTATCGGTTACTTTCACCACGGGGCGCCTCCAGCATCATGGGATGGATAACGGCGGTGGGATTCTATACTGGAAACCGGCGGCGCACACTAACGCCCTAAGATGGCAGTTTAGCCAGATACTCTTTGAAAAGGTCGATGGACTTGCGTTCAGACAGTCCTACGAAATACCGGTAACCGATTATGTAATCCACGATGTCCCTGGCCATCATCAACAGGTGGTCCTTGGGCTCAGACAGGTGAAACAGGCTATCGACCCCGTCTTCCAGGCCAACGTATAGAGTGTCCTCTACCAGCAGCATGTCGTCTTCGCTAATCTCTTTCCGGGCCATCCACCGGGCGAACACAAAGGGCAGGCCGGTCATGGCATGCCACTCTGCCCCCAAGTCGTACCGGTGACCATAGCCCCTTGCCCCCCGGCGGCGGCGCAAGGCATCGTCTCCCGAGATCACAAAGGCGTCATGTTCATCGGGCATCGCCACAAAAGAATCTTGGCTCCCTGCGTGTTTCTGGGCCAACAGCACCTGGAATAGCTTGCGCGTCGTGGAGTCCGGAGTTGCCGCGGCGATTGTGGCGCCCGAGAGTTCTTCAATGGGCTTCTTGGAATACAAGAGATTGCTTCCGGCCCGGTCCGACGCCGCAAGGCAAAACCCGGCCACGGGAACGCAGACGTCTTCCAGATCAAAGCTATCCACCAAGCTCACCGGCCCGGCGTTAATGTCGCCTGCTCGCAACGCCCGGGGGACGTCGCTTAGCTTGGCGTCTTGGAGGACGATCCCACGGCGCTCCATGTCGATATAAAAAGGCTCAAAATTCAGATCCACGACCCGGCCTACAACGATTGCCATATATGTTCACCACGTGATTACTGGCGATTTTGGAAGGTCCGCCCACGGACAAGAACAGTTCGAGCGACGAAGCCAGATGGACGGAGCCAAGAAGCCGCGCCTTGCGGGGCGCGGATAAATACAGGCCTCAGCGGCTGCCGCCTGCCCGTGCCTGTAGGGTTCGCATGATTGATTTTATGCGCATTGAAAATCACCGTCAAGACAGATAACACGTGCGCCGTGGAAGGCCGGTTTATCGACATTGCCGTATGTCTAACGTAAACTTGTCTACAGAGGTAACCTTGCGAGCATTCGTATTCGTCACAATCGTGGTCTTATTCGTGGGCATGGCGTTTTCAGCGTCGTCGGTCACCCGAGCCGATGAAGGAAACATACAAGTGGTCGAGGCCAAGGCGGAGAGCCAATTCCCAGATGGGATAAGATTTTCCGTAACTGCCAATAGCGTCGATGTGATTGATGACATTCGGGTCTTTTTCAACAAGGTTGACCAGCAAGGCCGTAGCGCCTACCGGTCTGTGGATTTTGAGCCCGGCGATTCGGTGGCAGGGGAGTCCTTACTCCCCAGCGGCAGCGGTGGCGATTACTTCCCGCCCGGCACCAAGATCGAGTACTCGTTCGAGGTGCGCGATAAAGCCGGCGGAGTGGTGCGCACGGATACCCAAGAGTTTGTCTACCAGGACAACCGGTTTGAGTGGGAAACGGTGGTCGAGGACCTGATCACGGTCTACTATTATGGCGAATATGTCCGTGACCGCGCCGAAACGGTTCTTGAAGCGGCCAAAGAAAACTTGGAAAAGATGCTGCCCGTCCTGGGTATCGCACCCACCGAACCCCTGCGCATCGTCTCTTACAACAATTACCGCCACATGTCCACCGCCTTGCCCTTCCGGTCTCAAGCCGTAAGCGAAGGTTTGCAGACCCAGGGCATGGCCTTCAGCAACGAACGGGTATTGCTGGTCCACGGGTTCGACCCAACGGTCACGGGCACAGTCTCCCATGAGTTTACCCACCTGCTGGTGGGCGAAGCGGCCGGCAAGGCCATAGGCCAGGTGCCTTCGTGGCTCAATGAGGGCTTGGCTGAATATGGCAACATAGACCCAACTGACGATTATGACGCCGCTTTGCGCTACGGTATATTCACCCGCCGCATCAAACCCCTGTGGTACCAGGGCGCCTTCGGAGGCACTCCTGAAGACATCATCATCGCCTACGGCCAGGCCCGCTCCGTGGTCGGGTACATGATCCGCACCTATGGCCCCGAACGAATGGCGGCCCTTTTCCCGGTGCTGCAGCGCACTTTGAGCATCGACCAAGCGCTGATGGAAGTGTACGGGATGGACCAATTTGGCCTTGACTCCGCTTGGCGAGTGTCTCTGGGCCTGGAACCGCTGCCGTCTCCGGAGGATCTGGAATCCCAGATCAAAGAGCAGGCCGCACAGGCTGAGGGTTCCCAAGACGAGGGTTCAAACGGCGAGGCTGATGCGGGCGCTGGGGACGACGTTGATCCAACCGTTGATCCAGCCGTGGCGCCAACCACCGTTCCTGAGTCTACTACCGAGCCCGAAGCTGATCCGGCCGGGGCCACGGGTGATAGTGAACAAGATTCCGAGGGCGGCACCAGTTCTCCGGGCTGCAACGCTCCCGCGGCTCATGCTTCAGCTAGCATTCCCACCGGGGTCGGAATGTTGCTGCTCCTGAGCGCTCCATTCGGTTTGGTGGCCCTGCCCAGGCTGCGCCGACGCTGGCCTTCCTCTAGTCAGGCTCCAAGGTAATATCCCGCTTTCAACTATTGAATCCCCGCCGATTTAGGCATGAGCAGGTTGGCATAGGACTTTTCGCGGACAGGGATCAGCGGGCTCTGGGGTTGAAAGCGTCGTTAACGGCGTCACCCAGAAGATTGAAGGTGAACAAGAGCACCGACAGGGTGCCCACCGGGAAGAGTAGCAGGTGGGGATTTGACCGCAGCACCGAGATACTTCCGTTCTCGAAGATCATTAACCCCAGACTGGGCGTTGGCGGCTGTATCCCGATTCCCAGGAAGCTTAGGAATATCTCGGAGCCGGCCACTCCGGCCAGTCCCGCGGACACCATCACAATCACCGGCCCCATTACGTTGGGCAACACGTGCCTGGACAGAATTCTGGGCGTGGAACAACCGATGGAGCGCGCCGCTTCCACATATTGATCCTCGCGGACCTGGAGCACCTGACCACGCACCAATCTGGCCATGCCGAACCAAGAGAATATAGCGAGGGCCAGCGACAAGACGAGGTAGTCCACCACACCCAGACTAACGATCTCTATGCCCAGAGTGTTTTCTATCCCTCGGACCCATTCAGTAATCGGGGCCTTAAGCGTGGACACGATGATCAACACAAGGAATATTTCGGGAAAAGCTGAAGACACCTCCCCCACCCGCATGATCAAGGTGTCGATAATTTTCCCAAAATAACCGGCCAGCAAGCCAAGGGTGATGCCAAGCGCCAGGCTGCCGGTGACCAGTGTCACGACAGTGATGATTACGGTGGTGCGCAGTCCGTAGATGATGCGAGTCAGGATATCCCGGCCTAAACGGTCAGTCCCAAAGGGGTGCGTGATACTCGGCCCCTGTTTGGTGATTGACAGGTCCTGATCGTTGTACCCGTAGGGGGTGACCAGAGGGGCCAATACCCCGGAGCCGTACATCAGCAAGATGATCGTTAGGCAGGCGACGCCGATCTTTTTACGCAGCAGACGACGGAGCGAGATCGCCCAATAGCTGCGGCTGCCCTGGCGCGGTGCTTCGGGTGCAGATTGGGCTTCTTCATGAAGCATAGGCGCCTCCCAGTCTGATCCTTGGGTCCAGGAAAGGATATATTAGGTCAACGATCAGATTGGCCAACACGAACAAGGTGGTGCCGATGATTATCACGGCGTTGATGATGGGATAGTCCCGGGCGAATATGGACTCGATAAACAGGTTCCCAATGCCGGGGATACCGAAAAACCGCTCCACGATGAACGAGGTGAAAGCCAGCCCGGCCAAGGAGAAACCAAGCATGGTGATCACTGGAATCATGGAGTTCCGCAGGATGTGGCGTCTTTGAACTATCGACTCGGGCAAACCCTTGGCCCGGGCAGTGCGGACGTAGTCTTGGCTGATCACCTCAAGGGTGCTGGCACGGGTCAGCCTGGTGATAATAGCGATTCCGGGGACGCCCATAGCGACGGCTGGTAGGATGATGCGGGTGTCGAAAAAGCCACCCCAACCATGTGTTGGCAGGATGTCGAGCTTTAAGGCAAACACCAGCAGCAGGACCGGCGCCGTTAGAAATATGGGGATGGACTGCCCCAAGAGCGTCATAGATACAGCGGCGGTATCCCATAGTGTTCCCTGCTTGAGAGCGGCGAAAAGGCCCAGGGGGATGCCTATGGAAACGGAAAGGATCAGGGCCGCAATGTTAAGTTGGGCGGATACCCACATCTTCTTTTTGAGCAGTTCGGCCACAGTGCGGCCACGGTACTTGAAGCTTTCGCCAAAATCGCCGCGGACAACGTCCTTAACGTAACGGCCATACTGGACGAAGATATTGTCGTTGAGGCCCCGCTGCTCGCGGATGCGTTCGACGACCTGCTCATCGGCATATTGGCCCATGAGAATCTCGACAGGGTCGCCCGGCCCGAACCGGCCCAAGGCGAAGGTGATAAACGAGATAATCAGCAGGATTATCGGCAGCCAGACCAACCGGCGAACTATGTAGGTGCCCACGCTGGCGCCGCGCTCCTAATTGTCCGTCAGGTAAACGTGCCTGAGCTTGGGGATGATCAGCGGGGTCTGCAGATAGTCGTGCACATTGGGCTTCACCAGCAGATAGCGCTCACCGCTGTACCACAGGGGGATCCAGGGCGCGTCGTCCAAGATCATCTGCTCTACCTGGTTGTATAGGTCGAATCGCAAAGTTTCGTCGGTCTCAACCCTAGCTTCTTCCAGGAGGGCGTCAACCTCAGGGTTGCTGTAATTGGTGTGATTATTGCTGCTATCGCTATAGAACAGGATGTCCAGGAAGTTCTCGGGGTCTGGGTAATCGGCGATCCATCCGATGTCGAACATCTGGAAGCGCCGCTTGTTCAGGTCCTTCAAGAAAGTGGCGAATTCAGTCTGCTGGAACTCTGTCCTGATACCAAGGTTCTTCTCCCACATCTGGAGTACCACTTCCATGTCCAGGCTCACATTGGCCCCGAAGCTCCCAGGAGTGGTGATTGTGATGGGAGGAATGTTTTCCAGATCGCCGCCGTATTTGGACTCCGACAATAGCTGTTTCGCACGTTCCGGGTCGAATCCGTAGCCGGTGACCGATGAATTAAATCCGGGAAAACCTGGAGGCAAGATCCCGCTGGCCGGCACAACTTGGTCGCCCAGCACAATGGTGGCGATCTCTCTTTTGTCGATGGCTAGGTTCAGAGCTTGGCGCACCTTTATATCGTCCAACGGCGGCTCGTCCACGTTCAAACCGATGTACTGGATGCTGAACGACGGTGGCGCCCTGAGGAGTTCCTCGTTGAGGCTGTGGGTAGGGTCCAGCAGCCGGTCGAGGTCTGCCAGACCAACGCCCGCGATGTCAATTTCGTCGTTTTCATACATGAGCATCGACGTTCCGCCGCTCAAGATCATCTCCACCTCAGCTAAATTAGGCGGGCCCAGATGGTAAGCCTCGTTGCGGCTGAGAATCAGTGTCTCCCCCACCTTGTACTCCGTCATCATGAAGGGACCGGTGCCGTTGGGCTTGCGGAACCAGTTCTTGGGGTTTGCTTCAATGTTTTCCCGGTCCAGAACAAACGCCGTTGGGTAGGTGAGTTTAGCCAAGAAGAACGACTTTGCTTGGTCAATGGTGATCTCTATGGTGCGTTCGTCAATAACGCGTACACCAGATATTTCTAGGGCGTCTCCAGCTATTTTCTCGTCCACGCCCACAATATCGCCCAGGTATTGGTCGACATTGGGCGCCTCGGTCAGGGGATTGGTAGCCCGTTCCATTGACCAGCGAACATCTTCCGCGGTGACTGGTTTTCCGTCGTGGAACATCGCGTCCGGACGTATCCTAAAGGTGTAGACCCGTCCCTCTCCAGAAATGTCCCAACTTTCGGCCAGGTCGGCCACCACATCCAGGTTCTGGTCGATGGTCACGAGCCCGCCAAACACCTCGACGATTAGCGTGGCGGAGGTTGCGTCGGTGGTCAAATGCGGGTCGAGGGTAGGTGGGTCCACGAAGAGGCGGACGAAACGGCCTCCTTCCAATGGTTCCCCGGTTCCTGTGCCACCGTTTTCGTCGGGCTTTTCATCCGCGTTCCCGCTAGACGCTGGTGCGCTGGTGGCCGACGCTGCCTCGGGTGTCTCGCCGGCCGATCCGTTGCCATTGCCGTTGCCGCCTGAGCAAGCGGCCGTCAAGAAAAGCGCGCCGAAGATTAGCAAGAGTGTCTTCCAGCCCATGTTGATGTTCCTTTGTTACGGATACAGAGGTTGCTTGGGCCGGCGAGCGCCGGACCAGTACATTTTGCCCTAAACCTATTTTAGGTAGCCTCCGAGCACTATTACAATGGGACTCACTCAGGAACGCGCTGCATTATCCTAGATGTATGACTCAAAGGGGAACTCCGCTTCTTGTAAGAGGCACGCCCATTTGCTAACATATTCAAGCCTATTTGCACCGGTGTCCGGCTGGGCCCAGCCTCCTGAGTTCGGCTGCCAACCTGGCCTCAACAGCCAGTTGCTCAAGGACTTCCACCGCGGCGAGCGTAGCCAAGAGGCCTAAGGCGCCTGTCTGTGGCACAGGAGATCACGGGTTCGAATCCCGTCGCTCGCCCCAACAGATTACTGCTAATTTCACCCATTAGATGCGCCTGTAGCTCAACGGATAGAGTACTGGGCTTCGAACCCAGGGGTTGTGAGTTCGAATCTCGCCAGGCGCACCAATTTTAGGCACTAAAATAGGCCTTCGAAATCAGCCGAAGGCCTTCTTTTTTCGGTTTTGCTAACAATTTGCTAATAATGGAACCCCATGCGTCTTTCTACGCTCTGGTGACATGACCGGTTCCACCGTCGTCTGGCACGCGATCTAAGACCTTATCAAAACCAAGGGCGGCTGCCTGTTGCATGCCGGGATTCGCAGGGGCATACAGGCCCAATGTCATTAGCACGCTACCGTGGCCAAGTCTTTCGGAGATGATCTTACAGTTAACCCCTCCCGGCATTCCCCGTCGGGGCGATTTTCTCCCTTCTCCCGACTGGTCATTTGAGAGGAAGTGAGGCGGTCTTAGAACCACACAAATTAGTCTTATTGGTATGATGAATTCGTTACCACCATCGGATATAGAACGAAGGAGTGTTTCCATGGATGTCGGAATGATGTTGATCTTCTCGAGTTACGGCTGGGAAGGAGGGTCTGACGGTCAGATGTGGGAGGAGGAACTTCGCCTTGCGGAGATCGCCGCCGATGAGGGGTTCGATTGCCTCTGGTCGGCCGAGCATCACTTCAACGACTATTCGTTCGTCCCGGACAATATCCACTTAATGACCCACCTGGCAGCGAAGTTTCCGAATATCGATGTTGGGACAGCCGCCGTGATCCTTCCTTGGCATGACCCACTGCGCGTCGCGGAAAATGCTGCCGTTCTCGACTTGTTGAGCAATGGCCGCCTCCGGCTCGGATTCGGGCGCGGTCTCGCACGGCGGGAATTCGAGACCTTCCGCCTCAGCATGGACGAATCTCGGGAACGCTTCGACGAAGCCGCGCCGATGATTGTCGAGGCTCTTAAGACAGGGTTCATTGAAGGCAATGGGCCTTACTACAAGCAGCCCCGCACCGAGATACGGCCTCGGCCGCAGCATTCATTCGACGGCCGTATCTACGCCGTCGCCGCCAGCGAGGAATCTGTTTTCTCCGCAGCCAAGCTCGGTGCGCATATCGTGATGTTCGCGGACCGTCCTTGGGAAATGCGGTTGCCGGGAATCGAGCGTGGCCGGGCTTTGCACCGGGAATTTCACGGCACGGAGCCACCGAATGTAATGCTAACCGAGTTTGTTATCTGCGGTCCTGATATTGCCCAATGCGAGGCAGAAGCCCGCCAGTATCAAGGCAAATTCGTCGAGAGTAATTTCTATCACTATGAATTTCTCGGTGATCATTTCCGATCAGTGAAGGGTTACGACGCCTACCAACAGAAGGCCGAAATCGCACGTTCCCTTGGACTCGAGGGGGCTGTCGAAGGATTCATGAAGGCGGCGAGTTGGGGCACGCCGGACAGGATTTTGCGGGGGCTTGAAGAACGACGGGAACTACTCGGCGATTTTGAGTGGAACGTCTCCTTCCGCTTCGGCGGTACACCTTATGATGTCGCAGAACGAGGCCTGAAGCTCTTCGCCAAAGAGGTGTTGCCCGTCCTGAAGTCCTGGTAGATGAATAAATCCGTCAACGAGTCAGCCAGCTGGACACAACGATAGCGGCTCAGCCAGAACAGGTCACCCACAGGGCCATTCCATCGAGAGGACATGGCCGACTCTATGGAATCCGGTTTTTTATTGGAACAACCGGGGTTCGGTTAGATAATCCAGAAAGGGAGCGTGAAGAGTTATGCCTCCACCGGAGCGGTACAACAACGGATACAACGTTGGCGTAGGCGGCGCGGTCGTCCAAGACGGCCGTTTACTGTTGGTGCGCCGCGCGTCACGCCGAGGCCGAGGTAACTGGCAGGTGCCCGGTGGCTTTGTCGAGCAGAACGAGACCATGGAGCTAGCGGTCGTGCGTGAAGTGGAGGAGGAGGCTGGCGTCACTGCGCAGGTGGAGGGCGTGTTGGGAATCAGGAACCGTTATGACGAAGACGGCGGCAACAGCACCTATATAGTTATGTTGTTAAGCCCCGTGTCAGGCGAACCCCATCCCGACATGAAAGAAGTGGATAGAGCCGAATACTTTAGCTTGGAAGAAATACAAGCGCTGGAGCAGGTCCCACCGATCAACCTGGAGGTTGCCAAGCGGGCCCTGGCGCCAAACCACAGCGCATTGATCCCGCAGATAGTGAGTCAATTGAACCGAACGACCTACACTCTATTTCTCGGGTGAAGGCGATTCCTCTTTAACTCGGCATTCTCTCGCTGGAAAACAATATGACAAACCGGCGCCCTGCCGCCCCCAAAAGACCTCACCGGTTATTCACTCACGGCGATACTCGAATTGATCCTTGGTTCTGGCTGCGCGACGTAGACGATCCAGAAACCTTGGAATATCTTAGAGCCGAAAATGCTCATACCGAAGCAGTCATGGGGCCGGAAGCCGAACTCAGAGAACGCCTATTCCAGGAGATGCGAGGCCGAATCAAGGAGGACGATTCCACCGTCCCGGAAAGGGAGGGAGCTTATTTCTACTATACCCGGTTTGAAGAGGGCAATCAGTACCCGATTCACTGCCGCAAATACCGGTCCTTAGATGCCCCCGAAGAAATTCTTATCAACGTAAATGATTTGGCGAAAGACCGGGATTATTGCCGGGTTGGCAGATGGGAGAACAGCCCTGACCACAAGTGGTTGGCTTATTCGGTGGATACTGACGGGTCGGAGGAATACACCATTTTCATCAAAAATCTAGAAACTGGTGATCTGTTGGCGGAGACCATCCCCAATTCCTATTACTCCCTTGAATGGGCCAACGACAGCCAAACCATATTCTATGATGTCCTCGACGAAAATCACCGGCCAGTCAAGATATTCAAGCATCGACTGGGGGATGACCCTTCCGCAGATGAGCTGCTCTACCGGGAACTTGATGAGCGTTTCTTCGTCCATGTGAGCAAATCTGCTAGCAACCGGTTTATATACATCGCCGCCACTGGCAATAACATGTCGGAATGGCATTTCATGGAGGCGGCTAATCCGGGAAGCGAGCTAACGCTGATCCAAGCACGGTACGAGAATTTTGAATACGATGTTGCCGACCATGGTGACCGTTTTCTGATTCGAAATAACGGGGATGGAGCCAGGGATTTCAAAATCTCAGAAACGCCAATATCGGTGCCTGCATGGGAAAATTGGCACGACCTGGTTCCCCACCTGCTCGGACGCCCTATCGGCGGAATCACAGTTGTTCAAGACTACCTGATTCTTTCGCAACGAACTAACGGGTTGCCTCAGATACAAATAATTGAGCACACCACAGGGACGGCGTTTGAAATTGCCTTCGAAGCAGAAGATTATTCTGTGACGATTCAAGAAGGCCGGGAATGGAACACTTCTATTTTGCGGTTTTCTTACACTTCTCTAACTACCCCTTTCACCGTATATGACTACAACATCACTACCCGCGAGCGTGAGCTTAGGAAGCAGACTGAGGTCTTGGGCGAATTTTCCGAGGAGAAATACCAGACTGGAAGAATATTCGCCCCGGCCGAGGATGGCACACTAATCCCGATATCCCTTCTCTACGCAAAGGAGACTCCCCTCGATGGTTCAGCGCCCCTTTATCTTTACGGATACGGATCATACGGGATAATAATTGATTCCAATTTTAGTTCCGCTAGGCTGAGCCTCGTGGACCGGGGATATATTTTCGCCGTCGCCCATGTCCGTGGAGGGATGGACTTGGGATGGGATTGGTACGAAGATGGCAAACTTCTCAACAAGAGGAACACGTTTACCGATTTTATTGCCTGCGCGGAGCACTTGATCGCTGAAAACTTCACGGCAAAGGGTCGAATCGTCGCTTCAGGTGGCAGTGCCGGCGGGATGTTGGTTGGGGCAGTTGTAAATTTGCGTCCGGATTTGTTCAAGACGGTCATTGCCGACGTGCCATTTGTGGATGTGTTGAACACAATGCTGGATGACACCCTCCCTTTGACCACAATGGAGTATAACGAGTGGGGTAATCCCCAAGTTCAGCAATTCTATGATTACATCAAGTCTTATTCTCCCTACGACAATGTAAAATGCCAGGATTACCCTCATATGCTGATCACCGGGGGCATCAGCGACCCGCGCGTGACGTATTGGGAACCAGCCAAATGGACCGCAAATCTCCAAGACTCGAAGACCGACGACAACCTGCTGCTGCTGAAGATTCACATGGATTCCGGACATGCCGGCACGTCAGGTAGGTTCAACCGCCTCAAGGAAGTAGCGCTGGAATACGCTTTCATCTTGAAAGTGTTCGGATTGAGCGATACGCTTCATTAAAAGTGACACACGGTATGTGCGGAGCGCTATCCCGCTTGGAAAGCCTCCGTGGTGTGCTTCGTATCGTTGGTGTGCCTCGTACCGTTCGTTCGCTAAACGCTGATTCGGTGCACGTGGGTAACCCATGTCATAGATCAAATGCGCACCCGCCCGTGACAAATGTCCTTGGCACACAAGCCTGAAGCACGATATATGATGTTATAGACCGGGTCCACCGGAAAGTTGCTCTCGGAAATGGACCGGTCAGGCCGACCCGTTCGACACAGTAATCCAAATCGAGGGCCCAACCCACGCAGGAATTGGAGGTCACAACTTGCCGGTACAAAAGTGGTACAAGGGAAACATCCACACCCACACCAACACCGGTGGGCCGCGAATAGGCTATCCCGACGGTGACCCGGCCGCCGACAGCGATCCAGAGACGGTTACGGGATGGTACCGGCGCCACGACTATGATTTTTTGGTTCTCACGGACCACAATCACCTAACCCTATTAGAATACGGTTCCAGTCGGCGGCGATTCCGAAAACCTCTCATGATCCCAGGCGTGGAGGTTTCCCTTCGAATCCAGAATGGGACCAAAGCTGTTCACCTGGGCGCCATCGGCATCAATAGGATGGTAGAGCCTATTGACGCCGCCGAAGTGGTGGAGACCCTGCAGGTTAATGTGGACGCGATTCGGCGGGCTGGGGGAATTGCTGCTATCAATCATCCAAACCTCACATGGGCCTTTAACCACAAGCACATATCCCAAGTTAGGGGAGCCAGTCTGCTTGAGATATACAACGGGCATCCTCGGGTTCACGTATACGGCGTCGGTGGCCGGCCGGGTTACGAGGAGATATGGGACAATGTCCTGAGCTCGGGGCTGGTGATTTGGGGGGTTGCGGTCGACGATTCCCATCAATTCAAAGGCGAGTTCGGTCCCAACAGGATCAATCCGGGCCGCGGCTGGGTCGTAGTCAAGGCAACCAAATTGGACCAGGAATCCATAATGGACGGACTACAATCTGGCCAGTTTTACTCCTCCACCGGAGTGAGCCTAGAAAGCCTGGATTCGGGTCCTGATGGCATATCGTTGCGGATTTCAACCGATGGAGATGCGCTCTATACGACGCGGTTCGTCGGTCGCGGCGGGGTGACGTTGAAGGAGGTTTTCGGGCCAGAAGCCGTCTTTCGTGCACGCGGCGACGAGGGTTACTTCCGGGCCGCCGTCTCCTCCTCCAATGGCGCCCGAGCCTGGACCCAACCCGTATTTATAAACTGACGGGAATGCCAGGTGTTTCGGCGCATGTTGGGCGATGTAACGCTAAAGGAGATTCCAGCGCGGGTTGGACTCGGCCTCGGCTGTGAGCCGGTCCACGATCCAGTCCCTGACCGGCTCTGCGATGTAGAATGAGGGGTTAATCAAATCATTCTCGTTGGCGATGATGCCTTCCTTAATGGCAGCTTCCGCTGTCGGCGTATCGGGCCTGATTCGAACTCCGACGCGTAGATTGGCCAAAGCCGGCTCAATCTCGTTCAGGAAGTTGAGCTTCGCCTCCACGGTGTCCCTAGTCTCGCCAGGTTCCCCAAAATACTGGGAGATCACGTAGTGTATTCCGGCTCTGTCACAGCGCTGGCACACCTGGCGCAGGGGCTCCAAGCGGCTTTCTAGGGTTTGCCGCTCTGTGTCTTCTCTGGCTTTGTTTGTCACGATAACCAAACCAGACCCGGCTTCCCGCATCAGGTTCAACACTTCGTCGTCGCAGGCTTCCGGCACCGGAGCCAGATAACTGTTCCAGTGGACTTGCAGGTCGGCCTCCATGATGGAGCGGCAGAGGGCTTTGGCGTAGGTCAGAGGGACATTGAACCCGGAGTCGATGAAAAATATTTTGCGGAGGCCGAAGCGGCTTTTCAGGTCCTGGACTTCATCTATGACCTCTTCGATTGGCCGGAGTACCCGCCACGAGGAGGTGTTGTTTTCAGCTATTATCGAGTTCGTGAAGGCGTCGCCCAGCTTGGTCACCACGCCGATGCCGAAGCCCGCCTTCTCATATCGGGCCATGTCTAGTTGGTCGAGTCTCGGCGGTTTGGCAAATTGAGAATAAGCCATCCCTTGACGGACAACGTCGCCGGCGCCATTTCGATAGACCAAGCCGGGTAGGTTGTAATATGTCTCACCGCTTTCCAGGGCATCGGCCAACTGGGCAAAGCTCTCGCCTCCGTCGCCGGCCACCCCCATGTCGGGTTCTAGATAGGCGAAGCAAGCTTCCGGTAGCAGGCTGAAGCCGGGACCCCCGCAGACAATGGGAGCTTCGGTGATGGAGCGCACTTTCTCGATGACCTCTTTGGTAGCCGGCAACGCCCACTGGGGGTCTATGTAGCTGACGTTGTCCAGGTTGCGGAGGGAAACGCCGACGAGGTCGGGCTGGAATTCCCGCACCGTTCTTTCCGTTTCTTCCAGGAAATCATCGGAAAACATCAGATCTAAGAGCTTGACCTCGTGCCGGTCAGGATCTAGATGTCCCGCAATGTAGGCCAATCCAATGGGTGCAGGCTGGGCGTTCATGCGTCCCATCAATCGTTGTTGCCTGTTGGTTGCAATCAGCAAAATTCGCATAGTTAGATCTTCCTCGGCGTACTTATTGCTTCGGCGCACCCGGTTATTTTTTGTACGACGACACCAGGGTACCACCAATTGCCCGTGCGTTCGCCACCCACCGTTAATTAGGCCGGTGGTTGAAGCAATGCGGACGGCGCTTCTAACTGGCCCTCCGGATTTGGAGGTTGGCCTAAGACGCAACGGGACTGTCGTCCCGGCGTTTTAGGAGGTTGATCGAAAGAGTATCTGGTCGCGCCATTCCATGGGGAACCAAGACCCGCTATGCGATCTTTGCCAGCGTGTCTTCCAGATACATGGTGCGTAGCGTCTCATCTTGGAACAATCAAGCAATTTCATTTACCATGGCGATCGCATTCTGTCTCTTGGCAGCGGCTGCTTCCGCTTGACCCGACGCCGCTAGCACACCGGCAGCTCCAGCGCTGGCCTGCCAGGCGAACCCGCGCATCCCCATGGCAACAGCCAGGGTTTCGGCACGGTTGAACAGCTCCAATGCTTTGGCCGAGTCATGCCGCGCCAGCTGACATGGCCTCAACAAAGGAAAGCAGCGGGTAAAAGTGCTTCATCGCCCGCTCTTCAGCAAACGATTTGGCGTCGTTGACCAATTGATCGGCTGATTCGGTATCTCCGCCGCCAAGAGCTAGGAAGGCGCTTCCTACCAACAGGAGTGGCCGGGCCAGGTACATGAACGCGGTGGACTCGTCCAGGCCCTTCTGGAACATTTCATTGGCCCGTTCTGAGTCTCCGGTCAACATGAAACAAAATCCCAAATCCGCCCAGGCCAGCCCTCCGGTAGCGCTACCCAAGGGTTTCTCTATCAGCTCCAAAGCTTCCGTGTGGGTATCTTTGATCCGGTCCATCAAACGCGGGCTGATATCCAGTAGAGCGGTGCCCATGCCGCAGAGTGCGGACACCTGAGGGAACGGAAGACCGGAAGCGCGCCCCGTGGTCAAGGCCGACTCGTAGTGGCCAACTGCGGCCTCATAGTCTCCTTTGAACCAGGAGATAAGACCCAAGGATAGGTTGGCGTAGGTGTCTTGTTCTACAGCTCCAATGGGACCAGCCAATCCCGCTGCCTGAGTTGCCGGTTCCATGGCAGCGTCGAGGTCGCCATTCCGCAGATGGTAGATCGGGGTAGAGAGACCCAATAGTTCGGCCTGCCATTTCAAGTTGCCCAGCCGTTCTGCTAAAGGCAACGCTTCAAGCACGACTTCTCTGGCTTCATCAAACTTGGTCATGTAGGTGAGCGTGTTTGCTATGTGGGTCAAGCCGAATAGCCTTGGTTCTTCCAATTCAAGGTTCTTGCCGATCTCGGCTGCTTCTTCTAGGTGGCTAACGGCTTCGTCAAACTGCCCGAAAGGCACGCGCATATAACAATAAGTCATATGCAGTTCCGCTAGACCCGAAAAATCGTCGCACTCCCGCGCCAGGCGGTCGGCTTCGGCCAGATGACTTTCGGCCTCTGGGAACTGACCCTGAATCAATCCGGTAACAAATCCCAGCTTGTTCAATGCAGAGACCTGCATGGGCAGATCGCCGAAATCTTGGGCCGAGTGATACATGTTGTGATAGTTTTCCGCCGCCTTGGGCACGTCGCCGATCAACGTCAACGCGCCTCCAAGTCCCTCATACGCCTTTCGCTCAAGACTGGCGTCTTTGGCATCGGCGAGTATCTCCAGCGCCTCGTTGAAATTCCCTATAGCTTCAGAGGTTGAATAAGCTCGGGCCGCCTGAGACCCTGCCTCCACCAGATAGGGGACGGACCGCACTGGTTCGCCAGCCTGTAGGAAGTGCCGGGCAATGTCGTAAACCTGATCGGGGCTGATCCGTTCCAGGCATTCCGCTACCCGCAGATGGAGTTGCCTGCGGCGGCTTAGCAACAACGAGGAATAGGCTGCCACCTGGGTGAGAATGTGCTTGTAGATGTAATGAGGTTGGGGAACCCGGCCTTTTTCCCGGATCAACTCCCGCCGTTGCAGGTCGGAAAGAGACTCGCTCAGGATATAGGGGCCGTCGAAAATTTCTTCCAACGTTCCCAATGAGAATTCGCGGCCGATGACTGATGCAGTCTGCGCCACGCCCCTGGATTCCTCGCTGAGACGGTCGAGGCGGGCCGTGATCACTCCGGCCAATGCGTCCGGCAGAGCGATGTTTTCAATCTCCTTGGCGGCGCGCCAATGGGAGTTTTCCCGAACGACAAGTTCAGCGTCCAAAATCGAACGAATCAACTCCTCAACGAAGAAGGGATTCCCCTCCGCTTTGTTCAGTATCAGCGCCCGGACGCGCTCCGGCAGGTCTTCAACATCGAGAAGGTGGCCGACCAAGGTCCTCGAGTCGCTTTCCCCCAAAGGCTCAATGGCGATCGAAGTGTACCGGTGAATGTGATCTCTGGTGGCTGTTTCATGATACCTCCACGCGGCGTCCTTCCTAACCGGGCGGAAGACCGCCAGCAACATCAGCGCGCCGCGATCGGTGATAGGGAACAAGGATTCTAGCAAATCAAGAGACGTGGGATCAGCCCAATGCAGGTCTTCGAACACCAGGACGAGAGCCCGATCTTGGATCTCTTTCGTGAGTAATCGACGGACCGCAAGAAATATCTTCGCCAGAACCTGCGGCGGCTGAAGATATTTGATCAATTCGGTATCTTCCTCGGGTATCGCCAGGCCCAACAAGGTGGCCAGGAAGGGGACCGCATCAGCGCCCTTAACGGACAGCGAGGCGATCGTTGCCTGTTTTACTTTGAGGTATTTTTCTTCGTCCGATTCGTCGTCGCTAAGACCGAAGAATGAGTTGAAAAGACTGGCAAAGGCGGTATATGGGTTGGCCGTTTCGTACGAGCGAGACCGGCCATCGTGCCACTCCAGAGAAGTCGATGCGAAGCTCTCCGACAGAGATCCGTGGAGCTCCGATATGATGCGGGATTTGCCTAGGCCTGCGTCTCCGATAAGGGATACGATCTGTCCACTGCCTCGCTGGAGGTCGTCAACCACGTTCTTCAGGGACGCCAATTCTTGGTCGCGGCCAATCATAGGACTTTCCAGCCCGATGATTCCCCGTTCGCGGTCGGGTTGTGCTTTGGGTCCAAGCACCTTAAACCTACGGACAGGCGCGCTCTTCCCTTTGACTTCGGTGTCGCCCAAGTCCTCGCAGTCGAAGAGAC
The DNA here is from genome assembly GCA_002816585.1 of SAR202 cluster bacterium Io17-Chloro-G6. The sequence goes on from MUCT01000003.1 coordinate 64,312, forward strand.
GAGCAATTAGGGCCTGGGTATCCGCGGATATCTGGACCGTGCCGGGTTGGGCGGTCTGCTCCATCCTGGCGGCTACGTTGATCGCGTCGCCCAGCGCAGTGTATTCCAGCCTTAGGTCGGATCCCACTTCCCCAACCACTACCAGACCAGTGTTGATGCCTACCCTGACTTCGAAATCAATTCCCCATTTCCGCCTGACTTCTTCCCGGTATGGTCCGATGGCCTCCAGGATATCCAGTCCGGCCAATACCGACCTCAGCGGATCGTCTTCATGGGCGATGGGCGCTCCAAAAAAGCCAAGATTGCGTCTCCCATCAGCCGTGCGAGGGTGCCTTCATATCGGTAGACGGGCTCGATCAGGTGGGAGAAGGCACCGTTCATTATCTCGGCCCATTCTTCTGGGTCAAACTTCTCGGCGGCGGAGGTGGAACCGGTCACGTCGCAAAAGAGCATGGTCACCACGCGGCGCTCGCCCAGTTGACCTCCGCTGGAGCGGACCGACTCCAGTTTTGCCAGCAGTTCTCTGGCAATGTATTGCTCTAGAGTGGTACGTGATGAGTCAAGCTGGACCTCCGTCAATTGATGTCGGCACTCGGGGCAAAATCGTGCCTGATCGGGCAAGGGCGAAGCACACTCGCGACAAGAAGCCTTTCTGAGGCGAATCCCATTCGTAGGGATCAAGGAGAAAATACCCGGTGGCTCCAAATGATCCTGAAACGCCCGAGCGCTGAATCTGAGGCTGCCACACCTGGCGCGTTCACAGTCATCAGCCGCCTGACGGACATCTTGTTCATTGAGGGCGTTCGAGTGTGGCTCAAGAGCGAAGCGGCCGAGGGGGTTGGTTGGCTCCGAGCTCTCAACGACCCAGTGGTTTGCGAAGCGTTGGGGCAGATCCATGGCGACCCCGGTCAGCAATGGACCGTGGCTTCCTTAGCGGCCGAGGTGGCCTTTCCCGATCTGCATTTGCCGCTCATTTCACCAGGCTAGTTGGTGAGGCGCCTCTGCGGTATGTCACATGCTGGCGAATGCAACTTGCTCAGGGTTGGTTGCGCGGCTCAACTTTGGGCCTCGGGGACATAGCGGAACGATTGGGGTATCAGTCAGAGGATGCGTTCAAGCGGGCGTTCCGGCGAGAGGTTGGGTCTGCCCCTGGGTCCTACCTTAGAGCAACTGGCGCTGACGTACTGGTGACCTAATACGAAGTGGCGGCCACAAACCGACGAATTCAACACCTATCTTGTGTCCCATAGGTACGGAGCCATCAATCACGTTTCGCCAGCACCGTTCACCAGCAATGTTCTTCAGACAGGAGGTGAAGAAGGGACCAAAGCAGGAGGCGGGTTCAGGGAGACCGGAGGGAGAAGACGCTTGTTACTAAAAAGCCGCTGAGGGAGGAGGCGGAAGGTGCTGCGAAGACGAAAGTGGGACTCCGGGGATCAGAGTGGCAGGCGGATAAACACCAAGGCGGAAAAAACCGGGAGCAAACCTAGTAATATGCCAAATATGCTGTAATGCGCCAGGGATTCATCTCTTTTGGCCGTACTTGTTATCGAATTGTTCATAACGCAATCATCCCTGATATGGGCAGGTGAGCCCAGTACGTTCCGTCCCACCAGAAAGGCCTAATCGGACCATCTGATTGAACTAATCGTACAGTGCCCAGTCGACCGAGAAGTGTGATATCGGTGTGCCTTTTGGGCCTAGATGCCTAAGATGGTAACGCAAAGTCCGCAGGGAAGGGCACGACTCCCGTGCCGTCGATCAAATGCCTGGGCATGAAATACTCACGGCTGTCGGGTCCGCCAAACCCTTCGATGAATGACTGGACCACGCCGTCGGATTCCAGCGCAGCGCGGACTATCTGCTTGTTGAAATTGCTGATGTCCTCGGACCCAATGAAGTCATCCACGGGCATCCAAAGGCACTCTTGGATCTCATCGGCCTGCATATTGATCTCTCGACTGAGCGGGCTCAGTTTGCCCACGAAGTAGATGTCCGACTTTCCGTACCTGTATCCATGCCATTGCCGGAAACAGGCGATGGACTCGAACACTGCCTTAACCCCGGTCTCCTCCAGCACCTCTCGCTCGACCGCTTGGCCCAAATGTTCTCCGGCCAGTAACGCACCGCCCGGCAGCTTCAATGTCGGCTGACGGCCACCGACTCCGTATTTCTCCCTAACCACCAACAGGTCTTTCTCCGGAGTTAATACCACTCCGCCGATACCGATGTAGTGAGTTGCGAAGGGAGGTATGTGGGCCCTCTGCACCAACCGGCACGTGAGCAGGATATAGTCGTCGCCGGTGTGGTGAAAGTCGAACCCGCGGTCGATGGCCTTCGGTATCAGCGCCGATTGGCTCTTGGGTATCTCCAGCCAGACGGCCAGGTACCCATCCGACGACCATTTTTCAATGGACGCGCCAAGCCTGGCGTCAAATTCATTGGGGTCAAAGGGTAGCTCCGATGGAATAACGACAATCCCATTGAATTGGTTGGGCTTGAACTCAAGTATCTCAGCCATCGGCGTATCGACTCACTTTTTGGCGGCCCGTTGGCGCGGCCACACCCGAATTCTAGGAGGCCGAAACATAGCATACCCCAATTGCGTCTCCAGAAAACACCCGGTCTGCCACGTTACGACTGACATTCGCCCCTGGCGAGATGGTCATTCAAAGCCGATTATGTAAAGGTTTACAAGGAAACCTCTGTGCTAAAATTTTGCCATGCCTGTCTCTCATTTTCATCCGCTGGTCCAAGAGTGGTTCAAGAGCCGGTTCTCCGAGCCGACCGATGCCCAACTGCAGGGCTGGCCGGCCATCGCCCAGGGCCGCCACACCCTGGTTGCCGCCCCAACGGGGTCTGGCAAGACCTTGGCGGCGTTCCTAACTTGCATCGACAACTTGGTTCGCCAAGGCCTTTCAGGCGAGATACCCGACTCCACTCAGGTGGTCTACGTTTCGCCACTGAAGGCCCTTTCCAACGACATCCAGAAAAATCTGGCCACGCCGCTGGCGGAGATCGCAGATCTGGCCGAAGCCGCCGGCACCCCCTTGCCTGAAATCCGTGCTGGAGTGCGCACTGGCGACACCCGTGCCTCCGAAAGGGCCAAGATGGCCAAGAAACCGCCCCATATCTTGATAACCACACCTGAATCTCTGTACATCCTGTTGACCTCCCGAAGCGGCCGCCAAGGGCTGACCGGCGTGCACACCGTCATCTTGGACGAGATCCACGCCGTTGCCGGCAACAAACGCGGCTCCCATCTTTCCTTGTCGGTTGAGCGGCTCTGCACTTTGGCTGAGAAACCAATAGTGCGCATCGGGTTGTCCGCCACCCAGCGCCCCATCGAAGAAATCGGACGGCTTTTGGTCGGCAACGATAATCTCGAGCAAGACGGGACGCTGGACGGCAAACCCGATTGCTTGATTGTGGATACCGGGCATGCCCGGGCTATCGATCTAGCCATGCAATTGCCCCAGCGTGAGTTGGGACCAATAGCCTCCCACGAGCTGTGGGCCGAGGCTCTAGACTCCGTGACCGACCTGGTGCGCAGCCACGGAACAACCCTGGTCTTCGTCAACACTCGAAGGTTGGTGGAGCGAGTTTCCCACCAGCTATCGGATCGTTTGGGGGAGGATGCGGTCGTCGCCCACCATGGCAGTCTATCTAGGACCACCCGCTTGGCCGCCGAGGAGAAACTGAAGGGCGGACAGGTAAAGGTATGTGTCGCCACTGCGTCCTTGGAATTAGGCATCGACATCGGAGTTGTCGACCTGGTCTGCCAGATCGGCTCTCCCCGGTCCATCGGCGTCCTGCTGCAGCGGGTGGGACGATCTGGGCACCAGGTCGGAGGCACTCCTAAAGGCCGCTTGTTCCCCCTAACCAGGGATGAATTGGCCGAGTGCGTCGCCCTGGCCCGGGCGATCAAGCACGGCAACCTGGACACCCTGAGTATTCCTCCTTGGCCGGTGGATGTTCTGGCCCAGCAAATAGTAGCCACTTGCGCGCAAGAAGAGTGGAACGAAGAGCAGCTATTTAACCTTTGCCGAAGAGCCTACCCATACCGGGAGCTTCCCCGAGATAAATTTGACCAGGTCGTGGACGTTTTGTCCAACGGGTTCGCCCTCCGCCAGGGGAGGCGCGGGGCCTATCTCCACCGGGACGGCATCAACCTGAAGGTGAAGGGTAGACGCGGAGCGCCGATCGCGGCCATGACCAGCGGAGGCGCGATCCCGGATAATGCCGATTACGACGTCATTCTTGAACCTGAGGAAACATTTGTTGGCACGGTCAATGAGGACTTTGCCATTGAGAGCCTGGCCGGCGACGTATTCCTTCTGGGAAACACCCCATGGAAGATTCGCCGGGTTGAGAGCGGCAAGGTCCGGGTGGAGGACGCGCAAGGACAACCGCCGACCATCCCCTTCTGGCTGGGAGAGGCTCCCGGACGCACTTGGGAGCTGTCCCAGGAGGTCTCCGACATTAGGGAGGGCATCGACCAGCGTCTGGACGATCACGCCAAGGCTCGGGACTGGGTGGTTGCCGAATCGGGTGTGGACCAGGAGTCCAGCCGTCAATTGGTCGCATACCTGGAGGAAGGCAAGCGGGTTTTGGGGGTGATACCCTCCAAGACCAAGGTAGTCGCCGAGCGGTTCTTCGATGAGAGCGGCGGGATGCAACTGGTGATTCACGCCCCCTTTGGAGCCAGGATTAACCGTGCCTGGGGAATGGCGTTGCGCAAGAAGATCTGCCGGACCTTCAATTTCGAATTACAGGCCACCGCCACCGACGACGGCCTGAATTTCGCATTGGGGCCCGGCCTGTCCATGCCAGTGGACGACGTCTTCACATACTTGAACGAACGCACCCTCCAAGACGTGCTTGAACAGGCCATCCTGCAAGCGCCTCTTTTCGGCACCCGCTGGCGTTGGAATGCGACTCGAGCCCTGGCGATCCTGCGGCACACAGGCGGGCGCAAGGTCCCGGCGCCCCTGATCCGGATGCGCTCCGACGATCTATTGGCGGCGGTGTTTCCAGCTCAGGCGGCCTGCCAGGACAACGCGATAACCGGCGACATAGAGGTCCCGGACCATCCCTTGGTGTTCGAAACCATGCGCGATTGCCTCACCGAAGCAATGGACGTGGAAGGCTGCAAAGAGCTGCTGGGCAGCATCTCCGATGGCAGCATTGAGATATTCGGGCGTGACACTGTGCAGCCGTCGGCCTTTTCCCACCAGATTTTGAACGCCGCACCCTACGCCTTCTTGGACGACGCACCTCTGGAAGAACGCCGCGCCAGGGCGGTTTCCCTCAGGCGGGCGTTGCCCGAGGACTCCCGCGACCTGAGCGCCTTGGACCCTTCCGCCATCGAACGGGAAACGGCCAACGCGTGGCCCAGGATGCGCGACGCCGACGAATTGCACGACGCTCTCTTGGTGTTGGGGTTGCTGCCTGAATCCACCGCCCTGGCCAGGGCCGACTGGGATGGCATGGGCGACATACGCCAGATGTTTGATTTCCTGGTGGCCTCGAATCGTGCCTACCGTATGGTAACTGGTGAAGCCGCCTGCTGGGTCGCCGCTGAACGCCTTCCGCTCATATCGCCAATATATCCGGAGGCCAATTTCGCCCCTGCGCCGCCTCCGTTATTATTGAAAGGGGACGGCGAAAGGGAAGACAACATCTATTCAGTGCTGCGGGGCTGGGTGGAGTGCTCCGGACCGTTGACCGTCACGGAGGTGGTCCAGTTATTGGGCATTCCCAGTGACGACATCCACTATGCGTTTGGACGTCTGGAGAACGAGGGCGTCGTGCTTCGGGGGAATTTCAGGGCCGACGTGGAAGAAGAGGAATTCTGCGACCGCCGCATCCTGGCCCGGATCCACCGGTCGACCATCGATACCTTGCGCCGGGAGGTCGAGCCGGTCCCTTCGGCCACCTTCATGCGCTTCCTGCTCCGGTGGCAACACGTAGACCCGTCGGCGCGGCTGCAGGGCGAGGGCGGCCTGCTGGCAGCGATCGAACAGCTGCAGGGATTCGAGTCGGCGGCAGGCGCCATTGAGGAAGAAGTTCTTCTCTCCCGTGTGTCCGATTACAGTCCCGCGATGCTGGACCGTCTGTGCCTGGGGGGAGAAGTGGTTTGGGGTCGCGTTTCGTTTCAGCAGACCCAGCAACAAAACGGCGCCCCCCAGTCCAAGGGCCATCCGTCCTTCTCCAGGGCCACACCAATAACGATGGTTCTACGCGATTCTCTGGATTGGGTTCTCGGTCCCGTCGGCCAAGACGCAGAGGGCCTGACCGGCGCGGTGAAAGCAGTCGTTGAAGTCCTCGGCAATCGAGGAGCGTCTTTTCTTTCCGATATCGTATCGGCCACCCAGCGGCTGCCGTCGGATGTGGAAGAGGCCCTCTGGACCTTGGCCGCCTCCGGCCGAGTGACCGTTGACGGGGTTGAATCGCTGCGCCAACGGCTGGGTGGCGCTGTCCGGCGGCCCCGGCGCAATGGCCGCTATGGGCAACACCGGAGGCGCGGTTACAGCCGTTGGTCGCTCCTGGAGCCCCTTGACCCGGTGGACGACCGGAGCGAACCCATCGCCCGTCAACTCCTGGACCGTTACGGCGTGGTGTTCCCGGAGCTATTGGCCCGGGATGCCCTGTCTTACCGGTGGCGCGACCTGGTGCGGGTGCTGCGCCGACTGGAGGCCCGGGGTGAAATCAGAGGAGGGCGTTTCGTATCCGGCTTCGTAGGAGAGCAGTTTGCCCTGCCAGAAGCGGTAGAACTGCTGCGGAAGACCAAGAACGCCGAGCCCGAGGGCCGCTTTACCGCCATATCGGCATGCGACCCCCTAAATCTTGCCGGGATTATCTCGCCCGGTCCCAGGGTTTCAGCGGTGGTGCGCAACCGGTTGGCCTTCCGAGACGGCGTCGTCATCGGTTCGATGGAGCACGGTTCATTTGTTCCGTTGGCCAATGTGAGCCCGGAAATTCTTGACCAGGCCAGAGCCGTGTTGAGCGTACCGATTTCCCATGCCGGCTATCCAATGGATCGCCCGGACCTAGTAACAGCATAGTTCGTATCAATTGTCTCCATGGACCGGCTCCCCACGCTAGGTATTCCCTAGTCTCTTCAGCGTATCCAATTGATAATCCGAGGGCGCTATGCTAACGTTAGGCACTGAATTCCAGCGGCGGACCGGCCACAAACCAAGGGCGGTCAGCCCACTGAATTAGATACACAACCGAGCACTTTTTAAGTCTCCCCACCTTCTTTCCCGGCCACATCTTATAGAGGCGGCGTGGAGAGGCGACACGATAAAGGCGGCCCCATTGTCCGAGTTCCGTTATTCGCCTAATCCCAACCAGGCTCACCTGGTCAACTGGCAACCCTGGAGCCCCGCTACTTTCGCCAACGCTCAGGCGGAAGACAAACCAGTCCTGCTGTCAATCTCGGCGGTGTGGTGCTACTGGTGCCATGTGATGGACGAGACGAGCTATTCCGATCCTGAAGTCCAGGCGTTACTCAACGAGAACTTCGTAACCATTCGCGTGGATAACGACCACCGGCCGGATATCAACTCCAGATACAACGTGGGCGGTTGGCCCACCACTGCCTTCTTGACCGGCCACGGTGGACTCATCGGCGGCGCGACCTACCTGCCTCCCGATCAATTCATCGCCATGATTTCCGAGTTCGTCGACGCCTATAAGAACGACCGCCCAACCCTCTATACCCAAGCCAGAGACCTGCTCAACCGTCGCAAGGAGCATGCCCGCCGGACTACCGCGGGACCCGAGCTTGATGATACGTTGGTTGACCGGGTCTCCCGCATCGTCGCCGGTTCTTACGACGCCGCCAACGGTGGGTTTGGCAGTGAGCCCAAGTTCCCAAACGCATCTATTTTGGCTTTTGTGAACCACCTGTACCGCACTAGCGGCGAAGATTTCTACGCCGCCATGATCACCAAGACCCTGGACAATATGTCTGAGAGCCTGGTGGCGGATGAGCAGGACGGAGGGTTTTTCAGGCATTGCGCTCATGCCGATTGGTCCGAGCCGCAGCACGAGAAAATGCTGGAGGACAATCTGGGGCTGGCCCGGGAGTTTCTGAACGCAGGGATCGTCCTGAAGCGCCCTCAGTACCTGGCAACTGCGAAGAAAACAATAAAATACCTGTTCGATCACTTATACGAACCAGCAATACCCGGATTCCAGGGCAGCCAGGGGGCGCACTCGGATTATTTCTCAATGGACCAAAACCGGCGGATGGACGAAAACCGGCCAACACCCGATCCATCGTGTTATGCCAGCAGTAACGCATTGGCGGTAACGGTGCTTTTGGATGCGGCTTGGAAGCTGGGCGACTCTTCCTTGCAGACGAGCGCCATCCAGGTCCTGGACAGACTGGACTCCATGGCCCAAGGCGGCTCTTTTAGTCACGTTTACTCCGGACAAGGGCCGTCCGGCGCGCCGGCGTTCTTTAGCGACTGGGCCTGGCTGTTGTCCGCATTGGTGCAGGCCCACGGCAATACCTCTTTGGAAGCCTACCTTGAGCGGGCCGTCGCTGTCGCTCAGGTCATGGTGGACCGTTTCTTCGACCAAGATGGCGGGGGGTTCTTCGACGTCGAAGATGACCCGGAGGCCATAGGGCATCTACAGGTCAGAGAAAAGACCTTGACCGACAACATGACCGCCGTCCAGGCGTTACTCCGCCTCTACCAATCCACCAGAAACGAAGACTACCGGCAGATAACCGAGGCCACGATTAGCGCCTTCTCCGAAACATTCAGAGATCACGGGGAATTTTCCGCCGAGTACGGACTTGCCGTACACCTGTTTACGAACGCCATGGTGGAAGTGACAGTCGAGGGCCGCCTCGAAGACCCCGGCTGTCAGGAACTCGTGGCGGCCGCCGCCCGCCTTCCCCAGCCCAATCTGGACATCAAGACCGTAACGGCCGCCGAGGGCGACACAATGGCCAGGGCACATGTCTGCCTGGACACGGTGTGTCTGCCCCCAGTGGACTCGCCCCAGGAACTGGCCGATGCCGTGGCGGGACTGACCAAGCAGCAAGAAAGCCCATTCCAGGACATATTCCAGGTCTTTCCTGGCAATTAGAGGGGCCGTAAGCAGAGGCTCGTAAACTGGCCTCCCAGGGCCGATGGCGTATCATTTCAGTAACAATTTGTGGAGGAATCGCGTGCTGCGTAGCGCGAACTGTGGCTCCCTGAGAGCCGAAAACGACGGCGACCAAGTTACCCTGGCCGGCTGGATCGGCCGGCGGCGCGACCACGGAGGAATCATCTTCTTGGATCTGCGCGACAGGTCGGGCATCGTTCAGGCGGTGTTCAATCCAGAGACGGCCGCCGATGCCACGCGGATCGCCGAAGAGGTCAGGCCGGAATGGGTGGTGCAGGTCAAAGGCACGGTTAACCGCCGGCCGGAAGGCAGCGAGAACCCGGCCATCGTCACCGGCGATGTGGAAGTGATGGCCACCGACCTTACCGTTTTGAACCGATCCTTAACCCCCCCCTTCTATATCGAAGAAGATGCGGATGCCGATGAAAGCTTGCGCCTTCGCTACCGCTACCTCGACCTGCGGCGGCCTCCCATGCTGCGCAACCTCACGCTGCGGCACAAAGTGGTCAAATACATCCGGGACTTCCTGAGCCACCGGGACTTTCTTGAGATCGAGACTCCTATCTTGATCAAAAGCACCCCGGAAGGCGCCAGGGATTTCTTGGTTCCCAGCCGGATGCAACCCGGCAATTTCTACGCCCTGCCCCAGTCGCCCCAACAGATGAAGCAGTTGCTAATGGTCGCCGGTCTCGAGCGGTATTTCCAGATCGCACGCTGCTTTCGCGACGAGGACCTGCGCGCCGACCGGCAATTAGAGTTCACTCAGTTGGACTTGGAGATGAGCTTCGTCGAAGAAAACGACATTCTGGACCTGACGGAGGAGCTATACACCGGCATGATCGAGTCGGTAGCGCCTGAAAAAGAGCTCAGAAAGCCCTTCCCCAGGATCACCTATGACACCGCGATGGACCGCTACGCTTCGGACAAGCCCGACCTGCGTTTCGGTCTGGAGATGACCGACGTTTCCGATCTGGCCGGCGAGACCGAATTCAGAGTCTTTCTCTCCACCATCCAAGCTGGGGGGCGCATCAAGGGTTTCGTTGTGCCCGGCCAGGCCCACTTCACCACGTCTCAAGTCCGGGAATTAGAGGACGTCGCCAAGGAAGCCGGAGCCGGTGGGCTGGTATACATCCGGTACCGGGGGACCAACCCTGTGGGCCAGTTGACCGCGGAAGAAATCGTCCAGTCTGCCGGGCTCCGCATGCCCGCCGAATGGCACCAACGCCTGGCGGACCAGATGGGCGCAGGCCCTGGAGATCTCGTCTTGCTGATGGCGGGACGCCAACCCCGGTTGAATTCCTGGCTCACTGTGATGCGGACTCATATGGGTGAATTGCTGGAGCTGCCGGACCAGGAGGAATTGGCTTTTGCTTTTGTTACCCGCTTCCCGTTATTCGAGTGGAACGAGGACGCCAGGCGTTGGGACTCCTCCCACCATCCTTTCACCTCACCGGACGACGGGCAAGAAGGGGAGTTGAACGGCGAAGACCTGGGCGCAATTAAGTCGAAGGCCTATGACCTGGTCTGCAACGGTTCGGAGCTGGCCAGCGGCAGCATCCGAATCCACAACCGGCAGCTTCAAGAGAAAATCTTCCAGATATTGGGTCACTCGAAGGAAGAGATCGAATCCCGATTCGGCCAGATTCTGGAGGCCTTCGAGTACGGCGCGCCGCCCCACGGAGGCATCGCGCCGGGAATAGACCGGCTGGTGGCTATCCTCAGCGGCAGCTCGTCGATCAGGGACGTGATCGCCTTTCCCAAGACCCAGAGCGGCGCCGACCTGTTGTTCGACGCCCCAACCACCGTATCCCAGTCCCAACTCGATGAATTGGCCCTGCGGATTGTTGAACAACCCAAATAGCCGGATAGGTTTTCGCCAACACCGTGTTTCTGCCAAAAGCCTGAATTCAGAAGGGCTGCTTCGATCACCCGTTATCCTGGGGAGGAGTCCAAGATTCCAGCTTTCGCTGGAATGACGAAAGGGCTCCGGCCGACTTCATTGACGGCCCAGGTTGAACGGAATTAAAAAGGCCCCCGGATTACATCCGCAGGCCTTAAAATGTTCCCTTGTTTCAAAGTTGCTCTGCTTAGACTGCGGACGCTTCCTTTTCAGGGACGTAGGCGCCCTCCCGTGCCGCGCTGGTGAGCCTGGCCCGCGTGTAGAAAGCCAACGCGGCAGCCTCGGTGTTTTCCACCTTCCCCGCCCAGGCCGCCAACGGGGCGCCCTGTAGGCTCCGGCCGAAGCTGAAAGTGAGCTCCCAAGGCGCGCCAAGGTCGTTCACTCGCTCGTTTAGGGCATTGAGATTGGCCGTTACTGAGCCGTCGGGCTCGCCACCGGAAAGAAAGACCACTCCGGGAACGGATGCCGGCAAAACGCGCTTGAAGCAGTCTATAGTTTTCTCCGCGACTTCTTGGGGATCGGCTCGTTGGGCCGCAGAACCACCGGATATAACCATGCTGGGTTTGAGAAGTATTCCTTCTAGAAGAACCTTCTGTTGGGCCAATTGGTCGAACACCTCTCGCAGAACTTCTTCGGTGACGTCAAAACACCGGTCGATGCTGTGGTCGCCGTCCCGCAGAATTTCCGGTTCCACGATCGGCACCAACCCGGCTTCCTGGCTCAATGCCGCGAACCGGGCCAAAGCGTGGGCGTTGGCGCTCACCCCGTATGAAGTGGGGGTAGTTTCGGTGATGCCGATCACTCCCCGCCACTTGGTAAAGCCCGCGCCCAACTCAACGTATTCTTTCAGCCGGTCCCGCAAACCATCCAAGCCCTCTGTGACCAACTCGTCAGGCGCGGAGGGAAGGGGCACTGTGCCCTTGTCTACTTTTATCCCAGGGATGATACCTTGGTCCGACAATACCTTGACCAAAGAAGTACCGTCCGCGCCTTCCTGCCGTATCGTCTCGTCGAACAGAATCACACCGCTGATGAACTCGTCGATTCCAGCGGTGCGAAACAGCATCTCGCGGTAGTTGCGCCGGTTCTCCTCGGTCGACTCCACATTGATACTGTCGAACCGTCTTTTTATGGTGCCACCGCTTTCGTCGGCTGCCAGGATACCCTTCTTCTTGGCAACCAACGCCTGCGCGGTGTCAACTAGTCTCTGTTTATCCATGGAGCACGCCTCCTTCCCACATTATCCTGGTTATGTTTGGTGCCATGCCAGGTTGTTAACCGCTATTTATCACCGATACCATCTCTTCAACAACGTCCTTGTTGCCCAAGATCAGCGGAGTTCGCTGATGCAGTTGCTCAGGGATGATATCCAGTATCCGGTGGTAGCCTGTTGAAGCGGCCCCACCAGCCTGTTCGGCAACAAACCCCAGAGGGTTCGCCTCATACATCAACCGGAGGCGACCGTCCTTCCGGTTCAGATCGGCCGGATAAGCGAATATCCCGCCTTTCAAGAGGTTCCTGTGGAAATCGGCCACCAACGAACCCACGTACCGTTGGGAGTACTTGTTCCGGAGATTGGTAACGGCCCTTTGGGTGGGTCCGTCCAATACTTTGTTGTTGCCCTCATTGGTGCTGTAGTATGGGCATTCTTCTGGAATCTTGATGTCCGGGTGGGTCACCGCATAAGAGCCAAGCCCGCTGTCCAGCGTGAAGCCGCAGACGTCGGTTTTGGTCGCCAACACCAACACGGTGCTCGAACCGTAGACCACGTAAGCCGCGGCGACCTGCTCATTACCCGGCCTCAGCAGGGAGTCCTCGTCCACCGCTTCGCCGGGGCGTTTCTTCCAGATTCCGAAGATCGAGCCGATGCTCACGGCAACGTCAATGTTCGACGACCCGTCCAGTGGGTCCATCAACACGATATAGCCGTCTGCGACCTCGCCCTCGACGATGACCGGCTTTTCTATCTCTTCGCAGCCGATGGCGGCCACATGTCCGGATCCGGAGAGGGTCTTGACGAAGATGTCGGAACTGGCCTGGTCGAGACGTTGGACAATTTCACCTTGGACGTTGGTCTCGCCTGTGGAGCCCAGCACGTCGGCCAACGCAGCCTGCTGGACCTGGTGTTGGACTTGGATGGAACCATCGGCGATGGCCATGATGACGGCGCCCAGCCCGTCACCATCTACTTGGTCTCGCCATTCCGAAGTTACGTATTCTTGAAGAGTAGTACGATGTCCAATTGCTGACACGTGTCACCTCCGTCACCGAATAACCCGCCCCACTACAGCATCAGTCCGCGCCGGGCCTATCACTACTTAAATTATTTGAATAGACGATTCCGTAAATGAAAAACGGATTTTTTGTGGATAGAGTTTAACCTGAAGCAGTTTTCGGCAAGCTCGCGGTAGACGTGGTTAGCCTTGCGAGCATTGGCCGCGCCCAATTCTAGCAGTACGCATTTTTCCCTGTCAATTTTCGTCTCGCTTGCCGAGTCAAAAATACAGATTTGTCTATTTCCATCCACCGGCTAGCCCCCCGCGACTCCGTTGCTAACCGGCAAAAACTGTGGCGAATTGGGCCACGCCGATCCAAAACTGCTTCGCTCCCGGCGCTCAAGCCCGGATTCCAGCGTTGCCGAGTACTCTTTACGGGTGTATATTCAAAGAAGGAATACTAGCGATCTCCCGCTTTGTGGGCTGCTTCGGCCTATGTGGCCCCGGGTGACACGGAAATGACAGAGGACAAAGACCTTGGCTGACGTCTTCTTGTACCTGGTTCTCTTTGTGGTAGCTGTTTGGACCGCCCGTTTGTGTATTGCGAAGGGGCGGAATCCTTGGCCCTGGGGTGCCGCGGCGCTAATATTGGGCCTGGTCCACGTTCCCGAGTCGGCTCTTCTGGGAGTTATCCCCGTTTTGGTGCTGTTGTTTATCAAGAGCCCAGCCACTTCCACCGCAGACAGGACGGACCGGCTGACCTGCCCACGCTGCGCCAAGTCACATTCCGACGGTCAGCATTTCTGCACCGGATGCGGTTGGGACCTGAGCGTGTCTTACTCTCCAGAAGAACCCGATGGCGTCCAGCCTTCCTCATCCCAACCCCAAACTCAGACATCCATGCCTTCGACCGCCGTCGCGGAGCCGCCTGAAGCAACAGAAATTCCCAAACCGGCGGCGCCTGCAACACTACCTCAAGCGGCGGAAAATCAAGACGCAGAAGAACCTGCCCATGAACAAGAATCCGGGCCGGCCGCAGACGAACAACCTGCTGTCGAAAACGCCCAAGACTCGATCGACGATACGGAAACTCCCGCCGAGGCCGCACCCGCCGAAATGGAAGAGCAACCAGAGCCTGAGCACGTGCCCTGGGGCACCTATGACCCAGGAGTTGCCCCCACGGCCGCAGTTATGACGGCACGGGGGATTGAACGGTTCGATGAAGGCAAGTATCAAGAGGCCATTGACCAGTTCACCAAAGCAATAGCTTTGGACCCCAATTATGCCGACGCCTGGCAGCGCCGCGCAGAGGCCTACGCCCAACTGGGACGCTCCGAGCAAGCGGCTGAAGACCGGCGCCACCACCAGGGTCTCGACCCAAGTTCATCCCCGGGCTAAACCCGTCAGAAACCATGGGCCGATTCCATCGGGTCATGAATCCTAGGTCGATTCGATTCATCTACTGAATGACTTGTGTATTGATTCGCCGGGATTAGACTCGGCAGGCCCTATCTTCTAGACAGCCATGATATGGTATCCCGCGTCCACGGGAATGATGGTGCCCGTGATTCCGCTCGATAGTCCGCTGCAAAGGAATAGGGCGGTCTTGGCAACTTCATCCACGGTGATGTTCCGCTGCAACGGAGCTTTTTCAGCGGCGGCGTGACGCATGTCCCGGAACCCGCTGATCCCCCTGGCCGCCAGGGTTTCCAGAGGCCCCGCCGAGATGGCGTTGACTCTGATGTTCTGCTCACCGAATTCGAAGGCCAACTGGCGCACGCCATGCTCCAAGGCTGCCTTGGCGGTACCCATCACGTTGTAACCCGGGTAGACACGCTGGGAGGCGTCAAAGGTCATGGCTACCACGCTCCCGCCATCGCTCATAAGAGGCGCGGCGTGACGCACCAGGGGCAGCAGGGAATAGGCGCTTACTTCCAGGGCGATCCGGTATCCCTCGCGCCCAGTGTCCACATACCTGCCGGAAAGGTCTTCCCGGTTGGCGAAGGCAATACTGTGCACTAGGAACGATATCTTGCCGAACTCCTGTTTCAGTGACTGGAACACCTGGGCGATCTGGTCGTCGTCGGTGGCGTCGCAGGGGAGAGTTATGGCATCTTGCATCTTGACAGCCAGGTCTTCGACACGTTCTTTAAGCCGGTCACCCTGGTAGGTCATGGCGATTCGCGCGCCAGCCTGGGAAAGGGTCTGGGTGATGCCCCAAGCGATGCTCCGGTCGTTGGCCACTCCGAATACGATTCCATTTTTGCCGGACAGGTCTATTGGAATCACCTGAATTACCTCCCTAACACTTCCTCACAAATCTTGCGTCCACGCTTTGGGTCAGGCGTAGGCTGGGGCCACCGCATCCAGGAATAACTCCAGCTGTTTCTCCGGCTGAAAACTGGCGAAGCGCACCACGACAGTCTCGGCTCCGGCAGCCACGTATTGGGCGATACGTCCGGCAACTCTTTCCGGGCCGCCGAATGGCCCCCAACGCGTGCCCCAGATATCGGAACCGTAGTATCCGGTCAGCCATTCGACTGCGTCGGCCTCAGCTTTGCGCAGATCAGGGTCCATATTGACTGTCAGGTAAAAGGTTTTTTCCAGGCTGGCGGGGTCTCGACCCAATTCGGCGGCTTTCTCTTCCACTTGCCGGACCACCTGGGAAAATTCCTCTGGGGTATCGGATATGGAAATTATCCCGGCGCCAAGACGGGCCGCTCGGCGAATCTGGGCCGGACTCTGAGCCCGGTAGTGGCTCGCGAGAAGAAAGGGGATGCCGCCCGGCCGCGTGGGAATTGGCCGCATGAGGGTCGAGTCCAGATCGAAGTCGCGCCCATGAAAATCATACGGATCGCCCGCGCCAAGACCTTGAACTATTTCAATGATCTCTTCAAATCGGCGTCCCCTGCCCCTGGCCGGAACTCCGGCTGCTTCCCACTCCCGTTTCTGGTCGTCGTTAAAGGCCCCGCCGACGCCGGCGCCGATGACCAACCGGCCACCTGAGATCAGGTCGACCGTTGCCAGAGTCTGGGCCAAGAGCACCGGATGGCGCAGGGCAGGCAGCAGGACCGCGGTCCCGAGCCTGACTCGACTGGTTCGGGCCGCTAGTGCAGCCAATACCGCCAGCGGTTCCATACGGGGTTTGGCCACCAGGCTATCTCCAACCCAGACCGAGTCCAAGCCCGCTCGTTCCACCATCTCCGCCAACGCGATTATGCGGTCCATGTTTGGTGGCTGCTCTTCCCGCAACAAAAGCCCTCGAGTGGGTAGCAGGATGCCCAGTTTCACATTGTTTTCAGCCAAAGTCAGGTCCCAAATCCAGCCGACAAGATTACCCGTCTTCCCGGAGCCCTGACTCGGGGGCATTGGACAACCGCTCCAATAGTCCGGGTTCCATGTGTTGGAAAGTCTCCAACTCGTCAACGACGTCCAAATCAAACCCAAGCCCAGGGCTGGAGTTAATCGCAACTGAGGTCTCCAATCGGGCGGCTTGGTTCAGATGCTTCATGAAGCTTCCCTGGCCCAACTCGGGTTGCAGCGGAACACCGTTAGGGACCAAGATTGCGTTGGTGCCGCCGTCCCGGCGGGCCGGGGCCAGCGTGACGTTCCTTTGGCGGCGGGAGGACTGGATCATGCTGATAATATCCGCCGCTTTCAAGAAAGGCAGATCGCCGGCGACGTAGAGGGCCGAACTCCCCTGTTCAAAGGCCAACTCAAATGCTTTTTTCAGCGTGTCATTCAAGTCTTCGCCCAGTTCCTCAATCAGATTGCCACCTAAGTTGCGAGTCAATCGGCGGACGCGCTCGTCGCCACCGACCACCCATATCGTCTCGACGGACGCAGCCTTGATGGCCAGCAAAACCCGGCGGAGCATGCCCAAAGCCAAGTCGGCCCGTTGTTCCGCGGACAGGGTCTTGCCCAACCGCGACTTCCCCTGGGAAAGGGGCTTCATCGGTATGATCGCTATTACATTTTCGGAATCGGTGACCATTGGATATTGATCCGTGGGTTAATCCGCCAGCGCCAGAATCTCTCTAGCCAGGGCAATTTTATCCTCTTCGGTCTCCATGATAGTCGACGTTACCAGAGGAATTATGTCCATTTCCTCGACCTCCGAGACCAGAGACTGGTCTTGAAGGTCCATCACGAACACATCACAGATGTCGCGGTATTCCTGGGCGATCTCAACACAGGACACCTGTTTGCCCAGCTCGGCCATGATCTTGCCAGCCGGACCCTTCACTGAATCTCCGCCAACAATCGGGCTGACGCAGACCTTCTTCCCTGGAAAAGCGCGTAATTTCTGGCGCACTCCAGGCAGAGCCAATATCGGCCCCAGGCTCAGGTAAGGATTCGATGGGCACAGGACCAACATTCCAGCCTCGGCGATGGCTTTATCCAATCCGGGTGAGGAAGTCGCAGTGTCGGCGCCTACGTAGCGCACGCCGGTTACCCTAGGTTCAGCTCTGCGGCCAACAAAGTAACGCTGCATCGGCAGTTCGCCCTCGTCCGTGGCTAGGACGGTCTTGACCGGGTTGTCGCTCATCGGAGTCACGGAATGGGCGACACCCAGACTCCGGTTTAACTCACTTGTTACTTCGGACAGGCTCTTGCCCTCGGACAATAGCTGGGTCCGCCGGATGTGGGTGGCCAGGTCACGGTCACCGAGGTTGAACCAGGTGTCGACGCCGAATTTCCGCAGCATTTCTAAAGCAGTGAATGTATCGCCGGCCAATCCCCAGCCGGTCTCTTGGTTGGATAGTCCGGAGAGGGTGTACATCATCGTGTCTAGGTCGGGGGAAACGTGGAGACCATGGAACGTCTCGTCGTCACCGGTATTGACGCAAATAACCAAATCGTCCGGAGGCAAGCACCGGGCAAACCCGAGGGCCAACTTCGCTCCACCTACTCCTCCGGCAAGAGCCAGCACGGCCGGAGAATGGCTGAAACCTCCCGCCGCCACCAACTACATCCATGCCGGCTGGCGCGCCGACCATAGCTGACACCGGAACAGCGCCCAGGAAACGACGTCGTAGATCAACCTTTGGCACTTTGGCTGTGGCGTGGATGCTCAAACCGGTAGGTATCCAGCTTGACCAGCCGGGCATAGGAACCAAACACTTCTTCCACGTTGTCGCCAACCAGGTCCAGCGGGTCCAATTCCTCGTCAGTATCGCTGAAAACCCGTCTGGTCTTGTAGGTGGTGTACCGCTCGGCAGGAATCCGGCCTGCTTGGCGTATCATCTGACGGAACTCCGATGGGCGCATGAGTTGCCCGTGTTGAGCGCCGGCCGCAGTGGAGATGCTCTCGTTGATTAGTGTGCCGCCAAGATCGTTGACTCCCGCAGTGAGCAGCAGTTGGGACATGCGCGTTCCCTCTTTCACCCAGGAGGCCTGTATGTTTGGTATCCAGTTGTTGAGCATGATCCGGGCGACGGCGTGCATCTTGATAACGTCCATGCCGGATGGGCCGGGCCGCACGTTTTCCACCAGGCCCTTCATGAACATGGGGGCCTCGGTGTGAACGAAGCTAAGGGGCACGAACTCGGTGATCCCTCCAGTCTCTTGTTGAATACCACGGATGAGTTCCAGGTGACGGGCCAGCTGGGTGGGCGTTTCGAGATACCCAAACATCACAGTGGAGGTGGTCGGGATACCCAGGCTATGAGCGGTGGTGATGACCTCCGTCCATTGGTCAACGGTAATACGGCCAGGGGAGATCTGGTCCCGCAGTTCCTGGTCCAGAACTTCCGCGGAGGTTCCGGGAAGACTGCCGACTCCCGCAGTTTTGAGTCCGGTCAAGTATTCCTTGATGGTGCACTTGGACCGTATGGAACCATACAGGACTTCCTCCGGTGAGAAACCATGGATGTGCATATCCGGCAGCGCTTCCTTGATCGATTCGCAGAGCCTGATATACAGGTCTCCCTCCATCTGGGGTGGCAGCCCGGCCTGGACGCAAACCTCGGTGGCGCCGTAGTCCCAGGCTTCTTTGGCCCGCCGGATAATCTCATCGACGGGAAGCAGGTAGCCTTCCTCTTGGCGAAAGTCGCGGCTGAAGGCGCAGAAGCCGCACCGCTTGATGCACACGTTGGTGAAGTTGATGTTACGGTTGACGACGTAGGTGACGATGTCTCCCACGGTACGTCTCCGAATTTCGTCCGCGGTCATCACAAGCGCGTTATATTCCTGCCCAACCGCGCCGAACAACACCACTGCTTCATCCGTTGTGATGTCGGCCCCAGAAAGCGCGCGGTCTAATATCGCCGCCGTTTCCGGTTTGACGGCCCCGATCATCGATTCCAGATTCTTCATTGAATGTGGGTCCTGTGGCAATTGGTCCAGCGGAAGTTGTCCTTCAGTCTCTGCCGGCATATCTTTGCATTCCCTCTTGAACGTAACCCTCCAAGTCGGCCATATTCGAGACCTTTTCATGAAGGGCATCGGGTAGGAATTCTTTCGTGTCCAGGAAGTACTCCGGGTACACAGGCAGCCTGGGACGCAGTTGAAACCCGGCTGCCTCAGTTTTGTTACGTAAATCAGTTAGCGCCGGCCACGGGGCCTCGGGGTTGACGAAGTCGATGGTCAACGGGGAGACGCCACCCCAGTCGTTAATACCGGCATCGAGATAAATCTGATAGTTATCGGCGCTCAGGTTCGGTGGGACCTGGAGATTGGCCTCCGGCCCAAGGATCAGCCGGGCCACCGCCACCGTCCATAGGAACTCGGCCGTTCCCGCGTCAGGGAATTCCTCCATCGCCGTATCCGGCTTGGCCCGGAAGTTTTGCACGATCACTTCCTGCACGTGACCGAACTCGGCGTGGAGCTTGGCGATGGCCAACAAGGACTCGATGCGGTCTCGGCGGCTCTCGCCTATGCCGATGAGGATACCAGTGGTGAAGGGCACTCGCAACTGCCCGGCCAGTTCCAACGTGCGGAGACGCACTCTGGGCCGCTTGCTGGGAGCGAATTCGTGGGGCCCGCCTTGTGCGTACAACGCCTCGCTGGTGCTCTCAAGCATCAAGCCCATGGACGGGTTGAATGGTTGCAGGGCTGAAATCTCCCGGCGTGCCATGGTGCCTGGATTGGCGTGGGGAAGCAGGGAGGTTTCCTCCAACACCAGCCGGCAAACGTGGGTCAGGTATTCCAAGGTAGTGCGAAAGCCCCGATGCGCCAGCCATTCGCGGGCTTCGGGGTAGCGCTGTTCCGGTCTTTCGCCCAGAGTGAACAGGGCCTCGGTGCAACCCAAGGCGGCCCCGGCCTTGGCTATTCCCAAGACTTGTTCCGGGGTCATGAACAAATCTTGACCCGCTTGTTTCGGGTCTTTCCTGAAGGTGCAGTAGCCGCAGAAGTCCCGGCAAAGGCGGGTCAGAGGGATGAATACCTTGGGGGAGAACGTGATTGTTTTCCCTTTACCTTCGTCTCGCATGGCCGACGCAGCGGCGCAGATAGCCTCTGTGTCGTCGGCGCCTGCCGCCAGCAAAGACAGCGCGTCAGCACCGGACAGGGCATTCCCCTCCGTTGCCTTGGCGATGACTTCGCTTAACGGCGGACCGTCTTCCCGAAGCTGTGCGGATTCGTCTAAATTGACGGAAACCCTCAAGAGAACTCCATCCAGCCCAAAGCCTATGCACCGGAAGGTAACAGATATCGGACTATTTTAGACTGTTGACACCCGGCGGGCAACACGCAAGGGAAAGGGAGCCAGGGCAATCGCATCTGATTGGAGGCGAGGTGGCAATAGTAGTATAGAAGTCATCTTAGGGGTGAGGAGGATGATTCATGGAGGAAAGGCCGGCG
>MUCT01000004.1 GCA_002816585.1 SAR202 cluster bacterium Io17-Chloro-G6
CGCCGGCCTTTCCTCCATGAATCATCCTCCTCACCCCTAAGATGACTTCTATACTACTATTGCCACCTCGCCTCCAATCAGATGCGATTGCCCTGCCACGCCCAGCGGGGTGGTGGCCATCACGATAGCGCCGTCAAACGGTACGGCTACCCTAAACGCGGATGGGACCGTGAAGTACACTCACGACGGTTCCGAGACCACGAGCGATAGCTTCAAATATACGATAGAGGACTCGGGTGGCGTCGCGTCGGGCGAAGCTGCCGTGTCCATCACGATCACTCCAGTGAATGACCCGCCGGTGGCAAATGATGACACCGGGTCGGTGGCCGAAGGCGGATCGGTAGACGTGGATGTCCGGTCCAACGACACCGATGTCGAAGACACGACGCCCAGCGGGGTGGTGGCCATCACGCTAGCGCCGTCCAACGGGACGGCCACCCTGAATCCGGATGGGACCGTGAATTACACTCACGACGGTTCCGAGACCATGAGCGATAGCTTCAAATATACGGTAGAGGACTCGGGTGGCGTCGCGTCGGGCGAAGCTGTCGTGTCCATCACGATCGCTCCGGTCAACGACCCGCCGGTGGCGAATGATGACACCGGGTCGGTGGCCGAAGGCGGATCGGTAGACGTAGATGTCCGATCTAACGACACCGATGTGGAAGACACCACGCCCAGCGGGGTGGTGTTCATCACAATAGCGCCGTCAAACGGGACGGCTACCCTAAACGCGGATGGGACCGTGAAGTACACCCACGACGGTTCCGGGACCACGAGCGATAGCTTCAAATATACGGTAGAGGACTCGGGTGGCGCCCCGTCGGGCGAAGCTGTCGTGTCCATCACCATCACTCCGGCCGCGCCGGCCGGCGCCGTCCACGTACATGACCTGGATGCGCTCACCATCAAGGAAAGTAAAGGTGCCTGGAGGGCCATAGTTACCATTGAGTTGATGCAATCGGACGAGTTAACACCCGTTAACGGAGCCACGGTCTTTGGGACATTTACGCAAAATGGAACCGACATCCCAGTGTCCTGCGTAACCGATTCTGGGACGTGCTTCGTCGATTCAGGCGCATTCCCAAAGAAATCGGGGAAGGACACCTCTTTCACGGTAACCAGCGTCAGTCATGATACGCTGAATTACGAATCCGGCTTCAACCACGACCCCGACTTGGACAGCAACGGCACGACCATTATGTTGAGCAAATAACTGCTCGGCGGTAACAGGTCAAAAAAGGGCCGGCATCAGTCGGCCCTTTTTGCTACCCTCCCTTACATTCCGTTTCTGGCACGTTCGTACACCCCGGAGAGATTCGCGCCTGCTTTTCGGTTCTTGATATTAACCGGATGGGGCTAATTGCCGCCACATTCATTTAAGCTACACGGACAATGGGGCCGACCACGGACTTCTCTTCGGTGTTAACATCCATCTGCAGCCCGCTTGTAAACCGCTGGTTGTAAAAGCTAGACGAGAAAAGAAGAGGAAGCCATGAGCGAATACATACCTAGCCCCAGGGAATGGGTGGCAGATCAAGTGGAGTTATATGAAGGGAGCGGAGGCACCGAAGGATTAACCTTGAGGGACACGGGTCTGCCGGTCATCATCGTGACTAACCGGGGACGGAAAACGGGTGCGATCCGTAAGACTCCGTTGATGCGGGCGGTGGACGGAAAGAACTACATACTCGTGGCATCTCAGGGTGGGGCGCCAAAACATCCGGTTTGGTATCACAATTTAAAGGCCGAGCCAAATGTTGAAATTCGCGACGAGGCAGATCTCTATTCGATGCGGGTTCGAGAGGTAGTGGACTCAGCCGAGAGGAAGCGACTTTGGGATATCGCCGTCGAAGCATACCCTCCTTATCAGGAATACCAGGACAAAACCGATCGCGTGATACCGGTCTTCATCGCGGAAGCAATCGGCTAAGCGGCTCCCAACCGTCGCCGGGTAGCGGCTTCGCGGCTATTCGACGGTGACACGATTCTTCGGAGTGGAAAAATGGACGTTTACCAATGTATCCGGTCCCGGCGAACGGTGCGGGATTACAAGCCCGACCCGATTCCCAAAGAACTCGTTCGCAAGATTCTTCAAGCAGGGCGGTGGGCGCCTAGTTCCAGCAACACGCAGAAATGGTATTTCATCGTGATTCAAGACCGTGACACCCTGGCCTCCCTGGGCAAGATTGCCACCCAAGGTCCGTTCATTGGACAAGCCCCACTGGCCATTGCAGTCGTCATGGACGACGCACCCAGGCCCCAACTGGACGCGGGACGGGCGTTGCAACAGATGGAGCTAATGGCCTGGTCTGAAGGCGTTGGGATGTGCTTCGTGGGCGTGCGTGAGTCGGACCAACAAAAGGCCGTAAAAGAACTCCTCAACATCCCGGAAGATATGGAGCTAATCACCCTGTTGCCCTTCGGCTACCGGGCTGAAGGTCCCAAGGGCCAAGGAACCCCTAGGAAGCCAATGCAAGAGATAGCTCACTGGGAGCGTTTCGGAGAAACGGCGCAGCCAGGATAAGCCGGAAGTCGGCTAGGCGCCGTTACTCGAGTTTTCCCACAAATTCTCCAATATGGCGCCCGGCGTCATGGGCAAACTGTTGGTCCGAGTCCCGACCGCATGAGCAATGGCGTTGGCCACCGCCCCCATCGGCGGGACCAATGGCACTTCCCCCACGCCGCGTACCCCGAACGGATGGCCATTGTTCGCCACCTCCACGATGACCGTGTCAATCATGGGCAGATCGAGGCTCGTGGGCATCCGGTAGTCAAGGAAGCTGGAGTTCAGCATCAACCCCTGACCGTCCATGAAATACTCTTCGTTGAGGGCCCAACCGATCCCCTGGACCGCGCCTCCCTGTATCTGGCCCTCGACGTAGCTGGGATGGATGGCTTTGCCGGCGTCCTGTAGCGCGGTGTAGCGGAGTATCTCTACTTTACCTGTCTCGGGGTCAACTTCTACATCAACGATGTGCAGGCCAAAGGCATTGCCCACGCCGCCCGGGTTTGCGGTTCCCCGGCCCACTATCGGGCCGCCGGTGCCATTGAGCCGCCGGGCGATCTGCTTCAGCGTCATCTTGAGTTCCGAATCTTCTTTGTGGCGAAGCTCACCGTTCGCGTATTCAACGACTTCAGAGCTGACATCCCAGATTCGGGCGGCACGGTCGATCAATTGTTGCCGCACATCCTCGGCGGCCTGATAAACCGCGGTGCCCATCTTGAATGTAACACCGCTCCCGCCGGCGCCCGAACTGTAGCCGATGGAGTCAGTGTCGGCGATGGAGGGTTTGATATCCGTGGCCGGGATGCCCAGAACCTCCGCCACATGTATCGCCATAGCAGCCCGGCTGCCACCGATGTCAGGAGAGCCTTCCACCAGGCTGATGGTGCCGTCCGGACTAACGCTGGCTGTCGCGCTGGCGGGACCGGTGCCATTGAACCAGGCGCCGGCTGCAATGCCCCGGCCTCGGTTGGGGCCTTCTAGTGGTGTGGACAGGTGGGAGTGCTGCTGAGCGGCTTGAAGCACCTCGACCATACCTATGCGCCGGTATGTGGGACCGGCAGCTTGTCTGGTCCCTTCCGCCGCAGCATTTATCAGCCGGAACTCGACGGGGTCCATGCCGATCTTCTCGCAAATCTCGTCTATTAATGACTCAGCGGCAAAGGCAGCGGGCGGCGAGCCTGGTGCCCGGTAGGCGGCGGCCTTCTGGGTGTTGATGACAATATCCAGGCCTTCGATGTAAGCGTTGGGAATGTCGTATGGGCCGAACATTGTGCGGCAACCAGATGGCACGGGAGAGCCGGGAAACGCTCCGGCCTCGTAGACCAAGCGGGCTTCTGCAGCGGTGATCTTTCCGGCGTTCGTGACTCCCATTTTGACATTGATCTGGGTACCCGAAGTGGGACCGGTCCCATGAAAGACCTCAGTGCGGCTCATTGTAATTTTGACCGCCTGTCCGGCCTTGCCAGCGAGGGCTGCTGCCACTGGCTCCAGATAACACCCGCCCTGACCCTTTCCGCCGAATCCCCCGCCGATCTCCATGGGTATGACTTTGACCTTGGATACAGGCAGACCCAGAATGGTCGACGTGTGGTCGCGCAGCGCGAAGTGACCTTGGCTGCTGGCCCAGATCGTAACCGTACCGTCGGCATTCCACTGCGCGGTTGCCGAATGCGGTTCAATGTAACCCTGATGGACCGGTTTTGTGTGATACTCCCTCTCAAGGACTAAATCCGCATCCTTGAACCCTTGTTCCACGTCTCCCATTCGGAACTCAAATCGATTGGCGATATTACTCTGCTTGCTGTCTTCCACGTCTCCCCAGCCTCCGGACCGCATTTCCGGACTGCTCATGGTAAGGAGCCGCTCGTGGAGAACCGGAGCATCGTGTTTCATGGCGTCGGTAGCGTTCAATACCGGAGAGAGAACCTCGTAATCGACGTCAATGAGGGCCAGCGCCTCTTCTGCCACGTGGAGGCTGGTGGCTGCGACCGCCGCGACTGCGTGCCCCTGGTACAACGCCTTTTCCCGGGCCAAAATATTTCGACTGTAGAAACCGTAATTTACTGCGGCTCCCTCTTCTTGGTCGGCCACCTCAGCAGAGACTTCTGGCAGGTCGGCGGCGGTGACGACAGCTCTCACTCCGGGCAGCGCCAACGCCCTGCTGGGGTCGATACTTCGGATACGAGCATGGGCGTGCTGGCTCCGCAAAATCTTGCCGTGCAGCATACCCGGCAGGTGGATATCGGCGGCGTAACGGGCACGGCCCATTACTTTGTCGGGTCCGTCATGCCGAACCGGGCGAGTTCCGACCACCGCAAAATCCTCGGTTGATAAGACTATGTTGGGCTCGTAGTCGGGCATTATTCTCTCCTCGTGCCAGGTCAGTTTCTACGGTTATTTGACGGCGCCTCCGGTGTCTTGGGCGAGGACAGAGACGCATGGTTGCGTTTCCAATACGGTCCCATTATTCATTTTCCTCAGGGCCGCAGTCAATCATCCCTACAGAAACCCGGTTGGGCATGGCGCGATTGCGATAGCCGACACACCAGGTTTTTGATTACGGGGATTGTGATCGCTCCCCAATATCGTATAATCGCGGCGACCCCGATTCATGTGCAATTGCTGGAGGAAAAATGGCTCGAGTACCTGACTTATCCAGAAACAACATTCCCGAAAACCAAAGGGCTGCCTTTGACGAGATGGTCCAACAAAGAGGGGGAGTACCCAACACCGGCCCCGGCTCTGTGATGCTAAACGCCCCGGAGGTCGCACAACGTGCCTTAGCGCTGGCATCATTCCTTCGGACAGACACTTCGTTATCGCCCCGGATCCGGGAACTCGGCATGCTGGTTGCCGCCCGCGAGAATGACTGCCAGTTCATCTGGCACGCCCACGCTCCGGTGGGCCGCCAAGCAGGCTTGAAGGACGAGGTCGTTGACGCCCTCCGCGATAAGCAGGAGATCCCGGGTCTGGCGCCCGACGAGGCGGCGTTGATCGATTACGGCCGCGAGTTCTTCCGCACCCGGCGGGTCAGCCAATCCACCTTCGATACGGCATTGAACCAGTTTGGTGTTCTGGGACTGACCGAGCTTACAAATCTGATGGGCTGCTATTCCATGCTGGCCTTCAACGTCAACGCCTTTGGAGTTGAGCTGCCGGCGGACAGCCCGGAGAAACCTCTGCCGATCTAGAATTGCGGTCCAATCACTGAGATCGGCCCCATGCGCCAAGACAGAGGACACCATTCGTCGCTATTTCCGTGAGAGGAGCGGGCGTTGATGGCCGCTCTTTGCTTAGCCAATCCGTTTTGGAGCGAAAAGACTGCTCCCTTAGTTTTTGTTGTCGGCATTCCCAACCGGTAGCGTCTACCCCATCGCGACATTGTGGTCGATCGATGATCTGGCAGCAGAATCTTAACCGAAACGGTTGTCCGCGATTTCAACGCCATCTCGCACTGGAATCATTCGGCGGTGAAAGTAGAGGCTAAGTGAAAGTAGCGGCTAAAAGAAATCGTGGAAGATGGCTGGATTATTTTGAAAAAGGTAGTACAATGATTTTGCAGATTGAGTGTTTTGGTAAGCCTCACCTGCGATCAGCCCTGGCGGTTGCAGCCGCCAGGGCATTTTTTTGCCTTCGAGCGCAGTTCTCGGGACTGAGCCAAGGACCGAAATTCCTATCCGCTCTCGATAAACACCCCTGGCGTCAGCAGCGGTTTTTGCTCCTAGGCGCCGATCTATTCGAATCTCGTCGGGAACTTTCTCCACCCCCTTCCCGTCTGGACTAATAACAGGGGATTAACACAGACAGTCAGGGAGCGCCTCAAGCTCCAGGACGCTAAGGAGACTCCGATGAGTTACTCAGAAACTTCAGCCAACTCACCACGCCGAACTTGGTTGAGATTGGGACAAAGGATGTCCTTAAACAAGGCTTTTTCGCTGGGAATCGCCACGCTGCTGATTGTGTCAGCCGCAGTGGTTCTGACTTGGATGTTGGCGTCTGGCCCGTGGTCGGGCAGCGGCGATTCGTTGGCGACGTCTGAAGCAACAGGTTCTGAAGGAGGATTTGACGGTGAGTTATTCCCGCCTGGGCTAACCGCTCCTGAGGGCTTCGGGGCCGACAGCGCTCTGGGTCTGACGTTCACCGACGAGGACTTGAAAAGCGGACAGGAATTCGGACAGTCTGAGGAGCCGGCCAACGCCGTTGCCGCTTCCGCCGCTCCCATAATGGCGATTTCTTCTGATCAACGCCAGATCATTTCACAGGGATCCATGTCAATTGAGGTTCCCGATGTTTCAATCGCGGCCGCCCGAGTCCGGGCCATAGCCGAGGGCGTCGGTGGGTTTGTTGAACAACTTTCCAGCAACGGGATAAGGGAACTCCAGCAATCCACCATGACGGTGCGAGTTCCTCAGGCCGAATTCTTCTCGGTGTTCGAGCAGATCAAAGCTCTGGGCGAAGTGCAGAACGAGAACGCCGGCACCGAGGACGTAACCGAACGGTTCATCGACCTTGAAGCACGGCTGAAGAGCGTCCAACGCGAGGAACTGAGTTTGCTCTCGCTCTTGGACCGGGCTCAGCAGATCAGCGAGATTCTGATCATCGAACGGGAGCTGACCCGGATCCGTTCCGAACTGGAGCGGCTGCAAGGCCAACTGAATTTCCTGGAGCGACGGGTGGATATGTCTGCCATCACGGTCTTCCTAGCCCCGCCGCAAAAGGATGATGGACAATCGCCTTCCGGTTCTTTCACCATCGAGTCGTCAGACGTCGGTGGCAGCGTCGACACCATAAAAGCAGTGGTCGGTCAGGTTGATGGCGAGGTCGACCGGGTGTTCACTGCCACGCAGGACGGACGACAGCGGGCGTTGATGACGGTCCGAGTCTTTGACAAGGACTTCGGTCTTCTGGTTGCCGCCGTGGAAGACCAGGGTGGTCTGGTGTTCAAAGAGGTCCGGGAAGGCAAAGCCGGGGACGCCGATTCCGAGGAACCCAGCGCCCGCCTGGACATCACATTCCAGGAGAAGGAATCCTCAACCCTGGGCCGCAATCTGGCAATCTTCGCTCCCTTGGGCAGCCTGGGGCTGATCGCAGTGCTGGGCGTTCTGTTCTACGGGGCTTACCGGATGGGGGCCCGCCGCGAAGACTAAACTAAAGCAAAAGCGGAATCTGCATGGACGGTAAGTGCTGAGTCTGTGGGATACACCTTGGTGTTGGGTTATTGGTAATTCCCTCAACCCAGCTATACCAACCGACGGCCAGCCCATTTTTTAGGGTGTACAAGTTGCAGGGAGTCAGCAGGGCTAGTAAATATCGATACCGCGCCGGGGTTGTCCCGTGCATAATTCCCTAGGAGTGTTTGTTCATCCTCTTTATAATTCAGTCTGTAATTGAAACCTAACGTGCGGAGTTGCTCCAGGACTCTCTTAACATCGGCCACATCATCGGTATCATAGGTATAAACACAGATAAGGCCGACCTTAGAACTGATGCTATTGGGGTTTGGCTTAGCAGTCGAGGTTTTGGCATCTATACCTAACACGCCATCCTCGGTCGCCTTAGCAATCTTGAGCCACACTGTATCCAGCTCTTCTTTCAGTGGGAATAGCATCCACTTGCCGATGCGACCGGTCTGCTTGAATTTCCGGTCTGGGGGTTTGGCAAAAATCCAGTAGTCATCAGTTGTTTTAGAAGGCGTGAGATTGGTCATGCCTTACCTCTTTTCTTCGCTCTTAATGCCAGTAGAGCCTTTCGCGGGATTTACAGTATACCAACTGACATTCCCCTTGAACCAACCGACCTCTAGAGAACGGGAAAATGACATAAATCGAGCATGAACTATAGCCAGGGTGGAATCTATAGGGGAGGCTATACCAAGTCTATGTTTTTCATTCTTGATATTTAAATAGTCTGGCCCAGTCTCTTTGCTGGCAAGCTATAATCTAGGGCCTGGCAGGGGTGTCCCGCCGATCAAGATTGATCATGGGACACCCCAATTGATTAAGTAGAGAGGCCCAACGATGGCGAATGATGATACCGCTTTCGGCTACCTGCTGCCCACCCGCGAGGTGGTCATGGCCCCTGGTGCCCCCGACTTTGCGTCCATGATCAACCTGGCGGAACGGGCCGAAGGCCATGGGTTCGACTCGGTCTGGTGCGGAGACAGCGTGCTGGCCCGTCCCCGACTGGAGGCTCTCAGCACCCTTTCGGCCATCGCCGGGCGCACCAAACAGGTGAAGCTGGGCACGGCGGTGTTCCTGCCCGCCCTTCGCAACCCGGTGATATTAGCCAACGAGGTTGCCAACTTGGACATCGTTTCTCAAGGCCGGGTCATACTTGGCGTGGGGATCGCCAGCAAGATGCCGGCGGTGGAGAAGGAATTCGAAGCCTGCGGGGTGTCGTTCCGGCGCCGGGTCAGCATCTTCGAAGAGTGCGTGACCGTCATGCGAAAGCTCTGGACCGAGCCGGAGGTCACTTTCAATGGCCGGCACTTCCAACTGGATGGAATCAGTCTGGGATTGCGGCCGGTACAGAAAAGCGGCATCCCCATCTGGATGGCCGCCAGCGCCGAGAAGCCCCAGCGAAGGATGCTTCGCATCGGCGACGGCTGGTTCCCCAACTCCACCTCACCGGAAGTATTCTCGGAAGGTTGGCGGCAGATAGAGGCTCTGGCGAAGGATACTGGGGACAACGCCGGTAAGCTGCACCGGGCCCTGTATACCACCTTGAACATCAATGAAAACAAGGCCCAGGCTGAAAAGGAGATGCGGGAGTTCATAGAAGGCTACTACAACACGCCTTTCGAAACGATGGCCCGCACCCAGAGTGTTTTCACCGGCAAAATCCAAGAGGCCATCGGCTGGCTAAAGGGCTTCATCGACGCGGGCGCCCAGACCATCGTGATCCGCTTCGGCGGCCACGACCAGCCGGGTCAGTTAGAACTCTGCGCGAAAGAGGTGCTGCCCCAACTCCGGGCTGCCTGACTTTCAATTTCTACGGTGGCAAGGCTTCCGTCTCGGTGAGGGTCTCCAGAATTGCGACACGGAATGAATCAGGCATCATGTGTCGTCTGGACAGGTCACCAGACTCTGGCTAAATGTTGCGCTCCAGCGCTCCACGCCGAATCTAATTCAATTCCCCGCGGCGATGGCCAATCTGATACGTCACGAAGAACAGGAACCCTAGGACCACCACGGAAGCAGCGACGCCTATGACGATCCATAGCCCGGTGTCAGACGATTCCTTCTCAACGAACTCAACGGCGATCCGGGAATCCGGCTCTTCGGGAGCGCCCGTCTCGGTATCGATCGTACCAATCTCTTCTTGGATTTCTTTACGGGTGACCTCGCCCAGAGACTGTATGGCGGAGACCACTCTGTTGAAGTCTTGCGCGAATACCCTAACGGTCAGACTGGCCCTCTCGGTCCCGTCTCGCGCTGTGGTGAATACTTGGTCCAACTCGCCGCCGGCCGCGGAAACCAGGGCCTTCGTTTCTTCTACACGCCGCGGGACGTTGGATGCCTCGATTAACAATGAAGCAGTAGGCGGTTGGCTTTCCCTGAAATCAGGCGGGAATAGGGCGACTATGATGGTGGCCAAGTTGACCCTCCGCTCCAGGAAGTTGATCTGTCCTTGCACCTGCTCCAGTTCGGTCCTAATGCGGGAGAGTTCCCGCTCGATGGTTAGAATCTCGCTCACTTGATTAGCGCGTTCCAGCAGTGACAAGAGACTCAATTCCCCTCGCTCCGCGCTCTTGAGCCGGGCCTCCAGGTCGATGAACCGCTCCGTCACGTCTTCGGAGCCCGCGTTTTCATTCATCACTTTCCCCAGCAACTTTATTCGGTCGAAAACGTTGAAAAACTCCGGCTGAGGGACACGGATGGTCATCGTAGATTGCTGGCGTTCTTCCACACCCTGGCTGGAGAGTTGCTCAACGAAACCGCCCGCGCCTTCGGCGATCAACCGCACTTGGACGGTCGCGGAAGGCACGTCCTCCACGTCCAACGAAACCGACCCCTGGGAAATGACCTGCCTTTGAGCCGTCTCCAATTGCCCACTGGAGCCCATGCCGCCCGCCGGAAGCGGTGGCTGGGATGGCGTCGAATAGGAGAACCCTTTTTCGGTATCGAGTACAACCCATCCCCCTCTTAGGTCGATGGCTGTGGACCCGAGAGCGCCGGCGGCACCTGCTGGACCCGCTGCGCCTGCTGGACCCGCCGCACCTGCGGCACCGAGCCCACCAGTTGGCACAGACGTAGCAGCGGGAGCAGTGGTTGGAGCTGGCGTTGGCGTCGTCCGAGACCGACGGGGAACTGGCGTTGGCGTTGGGTAAGTTGCTGGTCCTCGGGACTCAGAAGCTGGTATTAAAACAGTCCCTGGAAGCCCTCCATCGCCCTGCCAAGGGGTGGCGGTGAACAGCCAGGCGCCGGAGACCGCTAGAACTAGCACAACCATGGCGGCAAGGGCCGGCGACAATCCCCACCGGCCGGGCCGCACCACGCGCCGCCAGACCGGCGACACAATGCCGCTCCCGATATCCGCTCGCAACCGTGCCTCTATTCTTCCCCATAAACCGGCTGGGGCCTTTAGTCCTTCGGCTTCCGACTCAAAGTGGGTTTGAAGAAGCCGTTCCATTTCCTGATCGGGATTATCGTTACTACTCATCGCTGTCACTATTTCCGGGTCCCAATTCTTGTAACTCACTACGTAATTGCTGAAGCGCCCGGTGCAGTCTGGACTTGACCGTTCCTTCCCGCCTTCCCAACGCTTGGGCCACCTGAGGCACGGTCAGCCCGGCAAAGAACCGGAGCGTGACCACAATGTTGTGCTCGTCCGAGAGGGCCGAGATCGCCTGCCGTACCCGCTGCCGAGATTCACTGGACTCCGCCAATTCCGCAGGATCACCGGCGCCGGACTGGGTCTCGGCCACTTTGATGGGGTCGATGGGCAATGACCGGCGTCTCCGCTGGGCCGTAACCGTATTAACGAGAATGCGCACCAGCCATGGTTTGACCGGGTAACCGGTGCGAAAGCCATTTATGCCCCGCCATGCCGAGAGGAACGCCTCCTGTACGTGGTCCTCGGATAGGGCGGCGTTCCCAGTCATCAAGTAGGCCGTGCCGTAAAGAACGTCTTGATAACTTTCCACCAGATGGCGAAACGCCTCCTGGCTGCCGCTCTGACAAAGCAGAACGGCTTCTTCATCGTTCATAGACCGCCCCCAATTTCCGTTTCTTCGAAGAAGGGTTCACTGGATAATATGCGACTCGCGCCAAAAACGTTCCATATCTTCGTGGTTCAAATAGGGAATAAGCCGCGGGGCAACTGTTGAACAAGGGTGCTGGGCAACTCAGGTTGCCTTTTTCCCAACCCATCCAAAGCCGCCTGGGAGTGGAACGCTGCCCCAATAATTTGACATCTACGCTGCCGGAGATATAGTGGGACTCGAAGTCTCCGGCCACAGATTCTCATCATTACCTAAAACTGCCAGAATTGGGAGATAAAAAATGACCACAGCCACCAGCGGCCAGCAGTCCGAGGAAACCAAACAATACGACGTTATCGGCACCCGGCCCATTCGCCACGACGGTGTGGACAAAGTCATTGGGGCCGCCAAGTATGGGGCCGACACTCAACTGCCGGGCTTGCTACACGGCAAGGTGCTGCGCAGTCCCCACGCCCACGCCCGGATCCGGTCGATTAACACCAGCAAGGCCGAAGCGCTGGCCGGCGTCACGGCTGTTGTTACATCGAAGGACTTCCCGATCATCTCCGACGTGATCATCGACCTGGCCGAGACTCAGGGCAACGCCCGCCTCCTGGCCGAGCACGTCATGGCAGCTGCCAAGGCTCTCTACAAAGGACATGCCGTGGCGGCTGTTTCAGCGACCAGCCCTCACATCGCGGAGCAGGCCTTGGAACTGATCGAGGTCGATTATGAGGTTCTGAAGCCGGTTCTCTCCTTGGATGAAGCCATGAAAGACGATGCCCCGCTGCTCCATGAGAACCTTACCACTTACTTCAAGCTGGAGCGCTTCGCCAGGGGCGACGACAGCGGGAAGAAGAGCAACATTGCCTCCCACATTCAGCACAAGTTGGGGGACGTGGAAAAGGGGTTTCAAGAGGCTGATGTGATTGTCGAGCGGGAGTTTACCACCCAAACGGTCCACCAGGGTTATATCGAACCCCACGCGTCCACCGCCACCTGGGCGGGCGACGGACGCCTCACCATCTGGACCTGCACCCAGGGTTCCTTCGCCATCCGTTCATCATGCTCCGCCATCCTAGATATCCCAGAGTCCCAGATCAGGGTCATCCCCACGGAGATTGGTGGCGGATTTGGGGCCAAGATAACCACCTATCTGGAGCCAGTAGCCGCGGTCCTGTCCAAGAAGAGCGGCCGTCCGGTGAAGATCGTAATGTCGCGCAAGGAGGTTTTCGAGGGAACCGGCCCGACGTCAGCATCAAAGATGCGCACCAAGATCGGCGTCACCAAGGACGGGAAGATTACCGCCGCCCAATTGTGGTTGGCCTTCGAGGCCGGGGCCTATCCCGGTTCTCCCATCGGCGGCGCAACCCTGTGCGCCACCGGGCCCTACAACATAGAAAACCTCCTCGTCGACGGCTACGACGTGGTCTGCAACAAGCAGAAGGTCCAGGCCTACCGGGCCCCGGGACAACCCCAAGGTGCATTCTCCGTGGAGCCCGTGATCGACGAGCTTGCCGAAAAACTGGGGATGGATCCGTTGGAGTTCCGGCTAAAGAACGCCGCCGTTGAAGGCGACCGGATGCCCAATGGCGTGCCCCATCCGCACTTCGGGGTCAAGGAAATGGAAGAGGCCATGAAGGCCCATCCCCATTATCAGACTCCGCTCACGGGCCCCAACCAAGGCCGGGGCGTGGCGGTGGGTTACCGCTGGCAGGGAGGACAGGCGTCGTCGGCCACAATTACAGTCAACAACAACGGCACCATCAACCTGATTACCGGCTCAGTGGACATCGGCGGTTCCCGGACCGCGGTAGCCATGCAGGCCGCCGAGATGCTGGGACTTCAGGCCGAAGACGTGTCGCCCACGGTGGTGGATACCGACACCATCGGCTGGACCGGGGTAACCGGCGGCAGCCGTACCGCCTTTGACACAGGGTTGGCGGCCATCCAAGCAGCCGAAGAGATCACCAGGTTAATGAAGGTTAGGGCCGCCATCCTTTGGGAGGTAGAGGAAGAGGACGTCACCTTTGACCAAGGAAACTTCATCTGCGGAAAAACTGAAGACACCATCAGCTTCAAGGACCTATCGGCCCGGTTGATGCGGACCGGCGGCCCGGTCACCTGCTCGGTATCCCCGGCCTCGCCGGGAAGCGGACCCATCATCGCGGGCAATCTGGTGGACGTCGAAGTTGATCCCGAAACCGGTAAAGTCGACATCCTCCGTTTCACCGCTTTCATGGATGTGGGCACCGCGGTACACCCCTCCTACGTGGAAGGGCAGATCCAAGGCGGCACGGTCCAAGGGATCGGCTGGGCCCTAAACGAGAGCTACGTCTACGACGAGAATGGCGCCATGCTGAACTCTAGTTTCCTGGACTACCGCATGCCAACGTCGCTCGACGTGCCGATGATTGACACTGTGATGATCGAGGTCCCCAACCCGAAGCATCCCTTCGGATTGCGGGGAGTCGGCGAAGCTCCCATCATCCCTCCGCTGCCGGCCCTGGCCAACGCCGTCACCAACGCCATCGGCGTCCGGATGACCGACCTGCCCTTGACGCCGGACGTTATACTATCGGCCATCGAATCGAAGGGCCAATAAATTTGATTCCTGGGATGTTATTACCTGTCCGGCGAATCGATTGATCCCGATCGCCGGGTTCGACCATTCACACGAGAGCCGGTCCTGGGGCCCGCGGACAACCGCCGGGCCCCAGCCGATTTTTGATACCGCTTCTTGACTGCGCCATCCACATCCAGACCTGCCCCCTAGACCATGGCCGCTGTCCAACACAACCAGCCTTGGGCGGACCGGGTCAGAGGCTTGCTGCAACTTAAGGATTTCCGGCTAATGTTGGCCGCCGGGGGCCTGGACAACACCGGGCGCTGGATGGACACCGTTGTCATGGGTCTGCTGGTACTGGACCTCACCGACTCGGCGTTCCAGGTTGCCCTGCTCTTCGTCTTCCGCTGGATACCCATGCTGTCATTTGCCCTGTTGTCGGGCATGATCGCCGACCGGGCCAACCGCTGGATTGTCATGATGGTGTCCCGCACCATGGCCGCCGCCGCTACCACTGTCATCCTGGTATTGGTGTTAACTGACGCCTTGGAGCCGTGGCACTTATTTATCGCCTCCTTCTTCCTGGGATTGCTCTTCGTGTTGGAGTTTCCTTCGCGGCGCTCACTAATTTATGACCTTGTGGGTAGCGGCCGCATCGTCGGCGCCATGTCACTGGAGACCATCAATTCAACGCTGGGCAGGTTCATCGGTCCATTCATGGCGGGAATCTTGATTGAATTGACCGGCTTCTCCGTAACCTACGTGATCTTGATGGCAGTCTATCTAGCCGCCTTTATTCTGATCTGGCGGGTCAAGACCAGGGGTCCGGCCCGGGCCGCAACTTCTTATCCGTTCTGGCGCACCATTTCCCGGGGTTTCAAATATTCGGTGAACAACGGCGTGATACGAAGTGTCATGATCATCACCTTGATCATGAACGCCATGGCATTCAGCGTGGAGTCTCTGTTCCCGGTGGTCGCCCGCGACCAACTTGGCGTGGGTGCGGGGTTGACCGGAATATTGATCTCGGCCCAGGCCATCGGATCATTGGCGGCGGCTTCCGTGATCGCGACCATTGCGGTAGTGCGTTACCACGGCCGCATCTTTTGTCTTGGTCTGACCCTGCAATTGGTCAGCCTGCTGATCTTCGCCCTGTCCCCCTGGTATCCGCTGTCTTTCTTGATGCTGCTGCTCTCTGGGCTGGGCGCGGCGGGCTATGGCACCATGCAGAGCACCATCATTCTAATATCGGCCGACCCGGAGATGCGCGGAACGGCCCTGGGGATGCTGGGACAATGCATCGGCGTGGCTGCCGTCGGCGGTCTGGCTGTGGGCGCAGTGGCCAACATCTTCAGCGCCCAGGCGGCCGTGGCCATGAGCGTGTCTCTGGGCCTGGTTTTACTGATACCGGCGGTGGTCTTCTCGCCCCTGATCCGGGGACCCATCGCCCCGCCAGATGAATCTTCAGAGGCAGCCCAACCAGAGCCCGCTTAGAGTGCTCCCGCCGATTCTAGTTCAGACACTTCCTCGATGGTCAAACCGCCCAAAGCGCAGAGTATTTCTGCGTTGTGCTCACCCAGACGAGGAGCAGTCTCATGGGGAGAATCGACACAAGCGGTGAGCCGGGCCGGGGTTTTCACTCCGCGGAACGTGCCGCCCAGGGTGTCGCCGGTGTCAACGAACATCTGACGGGCTTCTAGTTGCGGGCACTCGGCAAGGTCGGCCATGGTTTGGGTGACTCCCATGGAAAAACCGATCTCGGTCAGCGTCGCCGCCACTTGGAATTTGGGTAATTGGGACGACCATTCTTCGATCGCTGGGATGATTTTTTCGAAGTAGAACTGGCCGTCCATACCCGGTGCTGCCAGGTAGCGTGCGTCGCCCTCCAATAAATCTTCCCGGCCGACTACTCTCCACAGTTCTCGCATCCGCGCCTCTGACCGCACGCCAGCCAAAACCACGTAGCCGTCTTTGGCTTTGAAGGTGATACCGGCGGTGGCCAACCGGTCACGGGAGCGGCCTGGGTTGGCGCCGGTGGCCTGAAAAGAGTTCATGTTGCTCTCAATATGCGAAACCATGCACTCGTACATGGCCATATCCACATACTGGCCCCGCCCAGTCTTGCGCCTGGTCTCAAGGGCCAGAACCACACCCAAAGCGGTCCATACTCCGGGAATGGAGTCGCCTATGTTGTCGCCCACGCTCTGGGGCGGGCCGTCCGGCTCGCCGGTGATCTCCATCCACCCGGACATGGCCTGGATGGCCAGGTTGTTGGCGGGCCGGTCTGAATAGGGGCCGTTCAAGCCCTCGCTATCTCCGTAGCCGGTGATGCTGGCGTAGACCAGGCCGGGATTTAACTCGCTCAGATGGTCATAACCCAGCCCCAGCCGGCGGAAGGCCCCTGAGCCCCAGTTGTCCACCAGTACGTCGGAATTCCGGACCAGCTCCTCGAAGGCTACTTTGCATCTCGGATTACGAAGGTCTATTGAAACGCTCTTTTTGTTGCGGTTCACGCCAAGGAACCGGGAACTCACCTCCCGCCCATCCTCGGCCTTAATGAACGGCGCGCGGCCGCGGGCCAAGTCTCCTGTGCGGGGACGTTCGATCTTGATCACGTCTGCTCCCATGTCGGCCAGGATCATGGAACAAAAGGGCCCGGCCACAATATGGGTGGCGTCCAATACTCTGATACCCTCCAGGGGCAGGGGCAGCTTTTCGCTGGCTGGAGTCATCGAAACACCTCGTGCATCCTTCCGCGACGCCGAAACGTCTCGGAAGGATAGTTGCCAGCATTTTACACGGCAAATTGCGGATGCACCGACCTTTGACTTTCCGGCTGCCTCCCGTTAGCATGTGCGCCGCTGCCGGGTACACCCGGCGTTTCGAGTAGTCAATCCCTCGCATTGGAGTCCGAATTGAAAGCAAAAGGCGTATCGCACATAGCAGTCTGCGTGGCCGATCTTGAGAAGTCGCTGGAGTTTTACCGGGACCTCCTGGGAATGACGGTGAGGATGCACACGACCCAGGAAATGGCCCGGCGGCCAGGGGCGGAATCGGCGGAGATGTACGAGCGGCCCAGAACGGCCCGGACCGTGGCCAACCTCTGGATCGACGAGCCCGGCTCAACCCAGCCATTTCTAGTGCTGACTTCTCATCCCGGAGACCTGGTAGGCGGCGTTCCTATCAAGCTGGACCAGAAGGGTATCAGCCATATCTCTTTTGAGGTCGAGAACGTCCAGGCGTGCGCCCAGGAACTGATTGCCAAGGGCGTGTCCTTGGCGGGGAACATGGAGGACTTCACCGACGCGTCGGGCAACATCCGGACCATCTTCGTCTATGATCCCGATGGGATATTGGTCCAATTTGATGAAGGCCCACCTGCCAACTAAAAATGGTCTCTACCCGGCTGAAAAATGAGTAGTATGGAAGCTTCGGTGTTCCCGGTGTCGGCGAGGATCGGCATGGGCCGGCTATCTCTGCTGGACCGGTTCCTGACCGTCTGGATATTCTTGGCCATGGCTATCGGCGTGGGAAGCGGCCATTTTTGGCCAGGGATTTCCGATTTCACCGACTCGCTCTCCATCGGGTCCACGTCCATCCCCATCGCCGTTGGTTTGATACTGATGATGTACCCGCCGTTGGCCAAGGTACGTTATGAAGAGCTGGACGAGGTATTCCGAAACTGGCGTATCCTAGGCCTTTCGCTGGTGCAAAACTGGCTCATCGGCCCGGTGCTGATGTTCCTGCTGGCGGTCCTATTCCTAAGAGACCATCCGGAATTCATGGCGGGAGTTATCCTCATCGGGACGGCCCGGTGTATCGCCATGGTGATTGTGTGGAACGAACTGGCCAAGGGCGACAGCCAATATGCTGCTGGCCTGGTGGCTCTCAATTCGATATTCCAGATACTATTTTACTCCCTCTACGCCTACATCTTCATAACCGTGGTCCCTCCCTGGTTCGGGCTGGAAGGCTTGGTCGTGGACATAACCATAACCCAGATAGCCCGGAGCGTAGCAATCTATCTTGGGATACCATTCTTCGCCGGAATGCTATCCCGGTATGTGCTATTGCGGACCATGGGCAGACTTTGGTACGAGCAGACCTTCATTCCCAGAATTAGCCCCATGACCTTGGTCGCCTTGTTATTCACCATACTGGTGATGTTTTCGCTACAGGGCGGCGTCATTGTGGATATCCCGCTGGACGTGGTGAGAATTGCGATTCCCTTGGCGATCTACTTCGTGGTGATGTTCCTGATCTCCTTCTATATGGGCAAGCGCGTGGGAGCGGACTACTCCAAGACGACCACCGTGGCTTTCACGGCGGCCAGCAACAACTTTGAGCTGGCCATCGCCGTGGCCGTTGGCGTATTTGGAATAGGCTCCGGTCAGGCGCTGGCGGCCGTGGTTGGCCCGCTGGTTGAAGTGCCCGTGCTCATCGGCCTGGTTAATGTTGCCCTGTATTTCCAACGGCGGTACTTTAAGGTGGAAGCACCGTAAATGTTGACCATATTCGGGTCAATCGCCGTGAGCATCATGTTTCTTTCCTACTGGACCGAGGAACGCTCCAAGTGGTTGGTGCTCGTCTTCGCCCTGGGCTCCGCAATGACCTCCCTTTATA
Organism: SAR202 cluster bacterium Io17-Chloro-G6; assembly: GCA_002816585.1. The sequence continues at coordinate 18,901 of MUCT01000004.1, forward strand.
GTGGGTTGGCCGAGGTATACCCCATCACCGTGATAGAGGGGTTGTGGGCGCTTGTGGCGCTCCGCCGCTTTGCTCAAAGGTTCCAGCGGGAGAAAGAAAAAGCCGACGCCTGACGGGCGCCGGCTCTGGCTGGAAAAGGAGTTGGAAGGGTCTCTCGCCGGGGAGCCTACACGGGCTCCCGCACCGTAAAGGTCACTTCCCGTCCAGCGATCTCACACTCGCAGCACACCGGCCGGTCCATAACATCACCGTTCGCCATCCGGAAGAGCGCGCTCAAGGCCGTGGCTCCGGGGCGGCACATAGGCCGGGATAGCTTACCGTCCGGGTCGATTGTCCAGTTGTTGCCCGGCATTAAGCCGAGGGGACAGGGGCCGACGACCTTGGTTATTGTTGCACTAACGGGGGTCTTCGGCGCGTCGATCAAGGATTCGACCATCGCTATATTTTCTGATTCTAGAGCGACGAAAAGGTCCGCGGATTCACACATGGCTTCCTCCCTCTCGGTTGTATCTGTGCTTGGTGTCTCCCGTGTTAAGACTGTCCCCGCGAATAGAATGACAGTTGCGAAGGCAATCACCGACAAGACCATAATGATTGGCGCAGACAGGACCACCACAACCACCGCTCCCGCCAAAAGCACCACCGGCGCCGCAATCATCATGCCGAGTCCCGCCATCCAATCGTAACCGCCCTTATGTTCTCCACTCATGGCCGGCCTCCTTAGATCGGTTTAGCCCCTGAGGTCCAGATACATGTTCCGCCATTGGCGGCCCAAGTCCAAGAGCCTATTGGACCAGCCGCCTGCGCCGAATGGCCTGGATTACGAAAAAAATACCTTGAGCGGACCAAAACTCGGCGAAACCCGAAGCGCCATCGCTTTGTGGACGGAACCAGAAATACGCAAATATAGAAGGACTAGGAATCCCTTGATCAAGAGGATAAAGAATGCTGTCTAACAGTGTTTTCCACCGCTTGAAGGCGCTGGCCGCCTGCTCAAGCATAGTGCTGGTTGCGTTGTTCGTTCTAGGGGCCGGACCACGCCAAGGCGGCGTGCCCCCACAGCCCTACGGCGCCAATTTCTTCTCCGGGGTGGTTACAGTGCAGGGCCAGTCCCCGCCGGCCGGCACCCTGATCATTGGATGCGTTGCCGATTGCGTCGAGATTTTTCAAAGCGAACCGGTCCAAACCGATGCGGACGGAAATTACGTTGCCCTTCAATTGAACCCGGATGACGAAGAATTGGTGGGCCGGATCATCACCTTCTATCTGACTAATGAATTTGGCCGGATCGCCGCCAGTGAGACCCGACGGTTTGAAGGCGACTTCAACATCTACGACTTGGACCTGACATTCACAGATCCTATCCCGGTGTTCGCGCCTCGTCCCGCTCCGACCACCGTGCCTGTTATTCCCACGGCTCTGAGCCTGGCGCCAGAGAGAGGATTGGCGACTGCGATTACCGGGGCGGGGTTCACTCCCGACTCAGTGGTGACTTTGACTTCTCAGGGGACGACTTTGGGGACTGTGCTCACCGACGGTACCGGGGCTTTTCGGCTGGTGGTCGCCGCGCCATCGTCGGTCGCCGGGGAATACGAGATCAAGTCCACGGACGAAGAGGGGACAACTAGAAGCGTAACTCTGGCGGTGCCAGACTTGACTGGGCCGGATGGAATCGACGGAGCCCCGGGGGCCACGGGATTGGAGGGTCCGGGTGGTGTTGATGGCGCTGATGGAAATCAAGGATTAGCGGGACCAACAGGGGACGATGCTTCCGTAGTGCTGCCTGTGGTGGCGCTTTCGCTAGCCGGCCTGGCAATCCTGATCATCATCGTGATCTATCTATACCTGATCAGTTGGTATAGGGACCTGGCCCGCCGCCTCCCTCCTCCGGGAATAAGATAACCCACGGCGGCGGCCAGTCGCACTCCCACATCTTCCACACAGCAGGGTGGATATCAGGGTCCGCGGAGCGATTTAGGAAGGGGCTAAAAAATGGTGCGCTAGCTCCACGGGTTACTAGCGAGTATTTAGGTGGGAACAGACTAGGCTAGCCCAGGTCCATAAGACCACCGGCCGTCTCAGCCTGCCCACGATAATAAAAATTAATCTGTTAATTGAGTTGCCCTAGGGTTAGGCAGCTTTACGGACGCCGTTCTTTGACCCTCCGATAAATCGGTAGCCCACGCCTGGAACATTGGCGAACCACTTGGGGTTTTTTGCATTGTCCCCGAACTTACGCCGCAGGCGCATGATATGCTGTTTTACTGAGCCAACGTTGCCTAATCCTGCCTTTGAGAGTTCCTTATCGATCTGACTCCTTGAGACGACAGCGCCTTGGCTTTTAACCAAGAGTTGGGTCAGCTGAAACTCTGCTGGCGTCAGGGACACCTCGCGGCTGCCGATGAACACCTCATGGGTCAAGGGGTCCACCTTCAAGTCCCCGTCAACCAAGGGTTCCTCGTCTTCGCCTCCATTGCGCCCTTCCGTACGCCTCATTAGGCTCCAAACTTTGAAGGTTAATTCCGATAGCTCACAGGGAAGTTGAATATACTCATCAGCGCCCGCCTCCAGCGCGGTCGCTGACTCCAATTCGTTCGTCTGATGGTTGAGCACAACCAGGGGTACATCAGAGAATCCACGTAGTTCCCGTATCATCTCCGTTAGAGACTTGTCGGGAAAATCCGGCCTCAGAAGGACCAAGTCCGGTGATTCCGCCTTGACGAGTTCCAGTCCGCCTGTGCCTGTGCCAGCGACCATTGGAGTCACTTTGGGCCAGCGGAGACAAATTCCCAATCGAACAATCTCCGCCACCTGTGGATCGGCACCAATGAATACGGCTTTTTGCATTAAGGTAGTCCTCCGAGTGGGTCCAAGTCGGTGGTAGATGTGCCGCGTGCCGATACTTTCTGCCGGATGCTCGAATCCAGCCCAGCGGTGTTCCGTCAAAGGTTTTTGCTGGCCACGCTGCAAGCATGGATTGCCTAATATAGTTCCGGAGCCCAGGGCAATCGCATCTCACAGGGATAATACCTTAAGAAGGTAGGCCTCATCCCAACCGGCCCTCAGTCTTCTGGCCTTGACCCCACCTTTGGAAC
>MUCT01000005.1 GCA_002816585.1 SAR202 cluster bacterium Io17-Chloro-G6
CGTTGGGGTTTTGTTGGCGTTGGGGTTTTGTTGGCGTTGGGGTTTTGTTGGCGTTGGGGTTTTGTTGGCGTTGGGGTTTTGTTGGCGTTGATGGAAGACCGCTCATCTATCACCGGGGCTGGAGCAGGTCCACCTAAGTTGTTCAACGTAGGCGATCGCTATCTCGCCGCTCTGGTGAGGTCCCATGACACCCAGCAGCTACTGTTCTTCGATTTAGACACAGACGAAGCTGAACTGATCGATATCGATATCGGCCCGTACGAATTGGCCCGTTGCATTGAACTGAGATGAACGCCTAGCTCACCATTTAGGCCGTGTAGATAGGGGCGGACCGACACGAGGACCCGCCCCTGATAATAGAATGGGTGGTGGGAGTATCACCCAATCCCGCAATACATTTGTACCAAGACGGCTGTTAAGTGTCTAGCCGTATTTCCCGTTGCTAATCATCAGGAGACCGCCCCGCCACATCATCACCAACATCGAGGTTGAGCGGGCGGGCCCACCTGATCAACTGCGGGTCTACTCTAACTTCGTGATGTACCGCTCGAGAGGGGAAACCGACCAGGACGTCTACATCGGCAGCCGCGAGGACGTGCTGCTCCGGGAGGCAGGGGAGCTAAGCATTTCATCAAGGAAGATCGTGCTAGACCAGAACGTGCTGCTGGCCAAGAACGTCAGCAACTTCTTCTAGGCCCGTGAGCGCTCCAGACAGGTTAACCCGCCGCCTGGACCGCCGCCAGAAGCTCCTCGAAACCCATGGCCCCGGAGTGCAGGGCTCTGCCTATTAGGAAAGACGGCGTCTGGACCACGCCGGCCTTTTGGGCCTCCTCGTGTTGACCCAGCACCAGGTCATGGAAGCTGCCGGATTCCAGCTTGGGCCACATCTCCACCCAATCCAAACCCACGGACACCGATATCCGGCGCAAAGTGTAAATCGTTCCCAGATCCACGCCCTGCTCCCAATACTCCTTGGAAGCCGCTTGGAAGAATGCGCCGTCCAGACCTCGTCCCTTGGCGTAGGCCGTTACCGCATGGACGAGAAGGGTGCTTACGGACCTGTTGGATGCTGGTTCAGTCCCCTGACCTTCACCGGGCTTGTATAGTGGCTGCCGCCGGGTCTCGTCTGGCTCCACGTTCTCCCGAGACCTCCGGGTCTTGCTTGGCCGGGAATCGCCTTGATTAAGGGATTCGGCTCGCGTCAGAAATGGCCTGCGGTCGATCTCAAACTTCAGGCTGGACGCCAGTTCTTCGAGCCGGCCCAGCCCGATGAAGGAGTGGGGTCAAGTGTAATCAAACCAGATGGTGACTAGGTCAGCAGCCATGGATGTTAGATTATCCCCGGAATCTTCTTGATCGCGCGGTGGTGGGGTATCAACTCAGGCTCAGTTCCTTGGCCTGATTTATTACTTTCACGAGGGCATCCATGGATAGCACCCCGGTATTGGTGTTCCGAGGGCTAGGATGATACGAGGCGACCATCGTCGGCAAAGACGGCCCGAACCTGTAGACCTCTCCGTGCAGGAATTTGCCCCGCACCTTCTCCGACGCCATGTTGCCCAAGGTTTGAAGGCCGGCCCGGAACGCGATGTGCCCGAGGACCAGGATTACCTTCAGGTTGGGCAGCATCCTGAGTTCCCGGACCAGGTAGGGCAGGCAGGAGCGCTGCTCCTCCGGGGTGGGTTTGTCGCCGGGAGGCACGCAGCGCACCGCCGCGCAGACGTAGGCCCCGGTCAGGACCAGTCCGTCGTCCCGGTGTTCCGAAGTGGGTTGGTTGGCGAGCCCGGCCTGATGCATGGCGGCGGTCAAGAATGAAGCTGAGGGATCACCGGTAAACACCCGGCCTGTCCTATTCCCGCCATGAGCCGCCGGAGCCAGGCCCAGCAACACCAAGGGCGCCTCAGGATCGCCAAAACTGGGGACGGGTTTGGCCCAGTAATCCCAGTCGCGGTAGGCCGCCCGCTTCTCGCCCCCGATCTTCTCCCTCCAGTCGACTAGGCGGGCACACTTGCGGCAGGCCACAATCTCTTCGGAAAGAGCGGCCAAATGTTTCCGATGACTATTTACCACCTGGGGTTCCGTGAGTCGCCTTTGTTAAGAGATTGAAAGGTATCTGCCGAGTCCGGTGATATACTCCGGCTCATGACCGCCGTATCCCTGGTTTTGGTTCTGCTGTCCGCGGTTGCCCACTCATCGTGGAACCTGCTGTTGAAGCGGTCCGCCGACCCTGAGATTTTCTCCTGGTGCCTGTTGGTCACGGCCTCGGTGCTGCTGGCGCCTTTAGGATTAGCGTTGCTGTGGTTCAACGCGGTGGGAATTCCCGGGCTGTGGTTCGTAATGGCCACCATCGGACTCCACGTTTTTTACTTCAATTTGCTCAGCCGCGGATATGCCCAAGGGGACCTATCCCTGGTCTACCCGGTGGCCCGGGGTATGGGCCCCATGCTCGTGCCGGTGCTGGCCGTAATCTTCCTGGACGAGACCGTTAAGCCTTTGGCCGTCGCCGGGATCGCAGCAATCATCGCCGGGATATACACAATCTCATGGTGGGGCAACTTCCATCAAGTATTGCGACGCCCTCTGTTGTTTCTCAGATCGGCTGGGATGGGATACGCAGTGCTCACCGGGATGACCATCGCCGCTTATTCCATCGTCGACAAAGAAGGAGTCGGCCATATCCAGCCGATACTATACATGTATTTCTTGAGCATCGGGACTGCCATCGGGTTGGCGCCTTACATCCTAGTTCACAAAGGCGCTGCCGCAGTCAGAGAGGAATGGCGCGCCAACGCCGTCCCAATCACCGTGGCCGGGCTGTTGACCTTCGCCGCCTACGGTCTGGTGTTGACCGCCTTCTCTTTGTCGCGAGTGAGCTATGTGGCCCCAGCCCGCGAGGTGGGCATCGTCATCGGTGTGCTGATGGGCGTCTACCTGCTGAAAGAACCCTTCGGCGGAGGGCGGCTGCTTGGCTCTGGTTTTATTGTCGGCGGGCTGGTTCTCATTGCTTTGTCGCCCTAATACGGCCCGGATTTCAGCCTGAGTTTGAACCTGCCAAGCACAGACATAATGTATAATACCCGGAGCCTAAAACGGGGCGCCAATGAATACCAGACGAAAGCTATTTGGAAGCGGGTGCAGAGAGGATAGATGATAAATCAGGAACGCTTGGTCAACGCATTCTGTGAGCTGGTTAAGATAGACAGCCCGTCCGATGAAGAAGAGGACGTCGCGAGGCACCTGACCGACCGCCTCACCGAACTGGGATTCAGCGTCGCCAGGGACGCCCACGGCAACGTAATCGCGTCAGAGGACGGTGACAACCCGCTGATGCTTTCGGCCCACATGGACACGGTGGAGCCGGGACGGAGCATCAACCCCCAGGTGGATGGTGACATCATCCGGTCCGACGGCACCACCATTCTGGGAGGCGATTGCAAAGCCGGAGTGGCCGCCATCATGGAGGCGCTCGAGTCAGCCAAGGAAGACAAGTCCCCCCGCCGGACCGTCCAGGTGGTCTTCACCAGGGGCGAGGAGATTGGCCTGGTAGGGGCGGCCAACTTGGACTACTCCATGATCCACTGCAAAGAAGCTGTCGTGTTCGACGGCAACGGACCGGTCAACACCATCACTGGCGCTAGCCCCACCTACATGAAGTTCGACGTTACTGTAACGGGCCGCGGCGCCCACGCTGGGGTGGAACCGGAAAAGGGCATCTCCGCCATCCGCATCGCCACTGAGATCATCAACGAACTGCCCAACGGGCGGCTGGACGAGGAGTCCACCTTCAACGTGGGGCTGATCTCCGGTGGCACCGTGCGCAACGCCGTGCCGGTGGAAGTGACCTTCGGTGGTGAGTTCCGCAGCCGGAACACCGAGACCGTGGACCTTTTGGGGTTGCAGGTGACCGAGGCGATGGACCGGGCCAGGGCCAAGTACCAGGAGGCCGTCATCAAAGAAGAACTGGAGATGATGTTCCAGATGTATACCCTGGACCCCAACGAGCCGGTGGTCAAGATGGTCACAGAAATGCTCAAGACTATGGACATGTTGCCGGACATCAAGCCCTCCGGCGGCGGCACCGACGCCAATGCCATGCGGCTAAATGGCATCGACTGCATCGTGGTCGGAATGGCCACCAATGAGATGCACACCGTGAACGAGTACGTGGTGGTGCCGGACCTGATGGCCACCGCCCGCCTCTGCCAGAGCGTGATGAGCCCCAACCAATAAGCCGGGACAAATCTGGACCGTGGGGGCACAGTCCCCATGGATTCGGGATGCCTCTACAATCGGGAGGAGAAGACCATGAACGGAGCAGAACTAAAAGAGACCCTAAAATCTGGCGGCCGGGTGTTCGGCACCATGATCTCCATCGCCCGGAATCCCAAATGGATACCCATCCTAGACGATGTGGGCCTGGATTACGTGGTTATCGACACCGAGCACAATTACCGGAGCCGCGGCGAGCTGGGCGATTTTCTGATCATGCTGAACACCAGCGGAGTGGTCCCCATCGTTCGCATTCCCATTCCCGATTCCCATTACGTAACCATGGCCATGGACGCCGGCGCTCAAGGCGTGCTGGCCCCCTACTGCGAGACCGTGGACCAGGTGCGTGAGGTGGTGGCCGCCGCCAAGTGGCGTCCTCTCAAGGGCGAAGCCGCCGAACGGTTGGTGAAGTCGGGAGAGCACGTCAGCGATGAAACCAGGGCTTATTTGGAGGCCCGCAACAAGAACAGCATCGCCATCATCGGCATCGAGAGCGTGGCCGCGGTCGAAAATCTAGAAAAGATGCTCCAGGTGCCTGGCATCGACGGCATCTTCGTCGGCCCCAACGACATGAGCATCTCCCTGGGCATCCCCGACCAGTACGACCGCCAAGAGTACCAGGATACGGTCAAGAAGGTCATCGATATGTCCGAGGCCCACGGCATCGCCACGCAGGTGCACCAGCAGACCCCGGAACTATCCACCTTCTGGCTGACGCAGGGCGCCCGGTTTATCCTCCACGGCACGGACCGCCGCGCGCTGACCGAGGGTTTCAGGGCCGACTTCGGCCACCTGCGGGATTTCGCGAAGAACGTCTAGCCAAGCGGGCCATCGTCCTCGACGGCTGGGACTGGGAGACAATCCTAACCGGAGTCTGGGTCGCCGCAGCCATGCTGGCGGTGCTTCTGATCGCCACCACCTGGATGTACCAGAGGCAGACGGCTTAAGGGGGTGGGATAGCTTTTGGCAATTAGGCCCGAAATTCGCCGCTGTCCTATGTTTTGCCACAGGAATCTGAGTCGAATTGGCCCTAGGTTTCACGATTATTATCTATGTTGGGATAGCCCAGCTATTTTAAATTAGCAGTAGCACGTCGGCGTTTTCGGGTTTTCGGTTTCCCAACATCTAATCCGGCCAATCCATTTGTCGGACCCTGAAGTAAAAGCGGCAATGTCTCCTCGCCATCTCCAACGAAATCGAAAATCCGATTATCTGAATCGAAATTTTGGGCGTGCGTCGTTAAAAATTGCCTGAACCTATCCGCTGGAGCTGACTCAAGATCCAACACGAATATATCCTTATCAGCGTCAGCCTCGACTGCCCGAGAGAACATCCGCGAGATGTACTCATCATTCTCCGTAAAACTGTAGCCGATTACCAAGATTGATTTCGCATGGCGCAGAACTTGTTCAGCGGCCTGCCGAACATCGAGCAACATCGGGTGAATCTGATATTTCTAAGTGATTGGCGGGACGATTAGCTGTTGGGCCGTCGATTGGCAATCTCGACACATCGCAATTACTGGATACAAACCATCAGAAAAAGCCCGGTCGATCGAATCCAAACGTGCGGTCACCGGACGGTCACAACTTAAGCATGCATACCAATTAAGTGAACCGTGCAGCTTCAGCACACGGGTTGCGAGCGGAATTTTGGGGAGTTGGTCCTCCGACGATTGCTCTAATTCATCGTACGTAAATCCGTCTTGACCTAGGGCTGACTCGATGCAAACATCATAATTTGTGGTAATAATGGTGGTGTTCCCTGCTAGCCTACAATACTCTGATATCCCCATATGAATCTTATTTCCCGGTTTACCGACCATCATTCCTACCAATACCGAGAACAGTGTCTGCAACGACTCCCTGAGGCTTTCGACGATTTCTATGCCTGGCTGTTGTGATTCTGCCCTCTGTCGGCGTGCTCGGGCTGAAGGTGACAAGTTGCTATCATCAGTTGGTGAGTCTTGACCTCCCAATAGTAAGCGTAGGAGAGATGCAATTTTGGCATTTCCGACGGCACCTTGAGCCAAATAGATTGCACTCAGGAGGTCTTCAATATTGCTGATACCAAGGGACTCGCATTGCTGCTGCAATCTCAACAGCGGTTTGTTTCCGATCTCTTCAGCCTTTTTCCACAATGTCGGCAGTAAAGTTTGCAATGTTGGTATTGAGGTTGGTGGGGGTGCCGAACCTCCTGCCCCTACGAATATAACCAAAGGGCTTCTCAGACCACGGCCTCGCTTGAAATTCAAAATAGCGCCGGCAACAGATATGAAACGTTCCTTCAAACGGAACAAAGTGCCCCCGGCTTCTGAATCATATGAACTTTGATTTTCTAAAGCTTCAACTACCCGACCCCAGTCTTCCTTTAGCGGTGTTCTCGTTCTCGTCAAAAAGTCGTTGATTCGCTCCAGGTCTTCACTATCTAGATTGTCATCCTGGATTCGAAGATAACGGAGTGTAGTTTCCAGTTCCTGCATTTCCATTGAAGCTCGATTGGATCGATTAACCAATGCTTACTCCCGGTCCATAAAGACAATTATTGAGGCCCATTAGTCAGACTCCCGATATGGTGAGTATTTTAGGCCAATCGGATGTTGCTGTCACGCCAGCGAGTTTAAAAAACCCACACCACGACCTCGCTCGTCCGAGGTCAATACATGTTCGGGACTGAGGATTAGCGCCGGACCGAAGCGATTTCAGTGACGATCCGGGTCGTTAACTCACGCCTCGGCACGGTGCCCTCACCCCCCAGCCTCCCACCGTGCCCTTAGCGTCTCCACGTAGATGCGTTCGTAGTCGCCGTGGTGGGCGTTGTTGGGGTCGTCGGCCAGACGCTCGGCCCAGAGGTATTCCACGTCGCCCCACTGGATGGGGTAGGGAGGCTGGTCGAAGAAAGCCGCCACGGCCGCCATGGGGTCCGCGCCGTCCGAGTAACCCATCATCTGGAAGTTGTCGTAGGTATGCCCCTGTTCGGATATAAACCTGCCTTTCATCGCGGCCAGCACCAGGTAAGAGGGCATCTCAATTCTTAACGGTTAGCATGGGGTCACGAAAACCGGCTACTCGCCGTTATCCCCGCATCAGGATGTGGACCGTGGTGACGTCTCCCGCCCCCGAACATTGGGCCACGCCCACCCTGGCGTTCGCCACCTGCCTGGGGCCGGCCTCGCCACGAAGCTGAGTCACCGTCTCATGGATCATGCGGATGCCCGAAGCGCCAAAGGGATGGCCCATGGCGAGCAGCCCGCCGTCGGTGTTCACTGGGACGTCCCCGGTGAGCGCCGTCCGGCCCTCCACCGTCCCCCGCCAGGCCTCGCCGAAGGGAAACAGATGCAGTGACTCGATCTGCTGCAGTTCGCCGATGGTCGCCGCGTCGTGGACCTGCACCAGATCAACATCCTCCGGCCCCAAGCTACTCATCTCGTAGGCCTGGAGCGCCGCCGGTTCGGTGCGGTAGGGGCTGAATGCCGAGTGATCGGCGCCCCGTCCGTTGTAGTCGCCGGAGGTCAGGACCGCCGCCGCGATGGACACTGCCCGGCTCTCGTCGATACCATAGTCGGCCAGGTTCTCCCTGGCGCACAGCACCGCCGCCGCGCCGCCCTCGCTGGTGGGGCAGCATTGGTATAGGGTCAACGGGTCGGCGATCATCCGCGAATTAAGAACTTCTTCCACGGTGTAAGTGTCCTTGCGGTGGGCGTAGGGATTCATGGCGGCGTTTTGCCGGGCCTTCACCGACACCTGGGCCAGGGCCGTGGCCGGAGCGCCGGTCTCTTCCATGTAGCGCTTGCTCCGCAAAGCATACCCGGCCATCATGTGGTCGCCTCCGATGTACCGCTCCGGGCTATCCTCGGCGGTGACCGTCACCGGCCCCCGGGGAACTTTCTCCGCTCCGAAAGCCAGGGCCGTGTCGTAGAGGCCGGTGGTGATGCCCCAGTACGCCTGCCAGAAGGCCGTGGAGCCGCTGGAGCAGGCGTTTTCCACATTCACGATGGGCACCCCGGTCAGGCCTAGCTTGGATAGGGTGGTCTCGCCCATGGACATGCCATGGTAATAGACGTGCCCGAAGTAGGCGATGGCGATGTCCTTCCACTTGACGCCCGCGTCCTTGAGGGCCGGCAGAACCGCCTCAATGGCCAGGGCGCTGAGGTCTTTGTCGGGGAAGCGGCCGAAGGGATGCAGGCCCACTCCCACCACCATGACTTCCCGGCCCGGTTTTATCTGGTTCACTGGTTGTTCTCCCTAAGCACGCGGGTGAATCCGGTAGGTCACTTAAGCAAAGCCCTTGCTTTCTTTCGGACCTCTTCTTCAGAGATGGGCTGGACATCCCCCCGGTCAAGCTCGCGGGCTCGACGGTCAGCCTCTAACAGCCATGCCTGTTCTGATTCCTCTCCTGAGAGGGTCTCAAGGCTCAGAAGAAGCTTTTGGGCTAGTTTAGCCCGATCTTCCGGAGGCAGGCCAAGGGCCTCATGTTCAATAGTCTGGGGGTCCATATCACCACCTCACGGTTTCTCGTGTGCTACTACTAACCGGATAATTTAAGCCGGCCGCCACTTATAGACGGCCTTGTCTGGTCCACCGTTCTCCGCGGGAACGGATTGGATGGTCATCTCGACGGCCATGCCGATTTTGAGGTCCTCATGTTCGCAGTCGATGACCTCGGCTAGGACCTGGGGTCCCTGGGGGAGTTCCACCTGCCCTAGCACGTAGGGCACCGCACCTGGCCAGCCGGCGGGCGGTATCCTCACGATGGTGAAGCTGTAGAGGATGCCCTTGGACCCAAGGTCCAACGGCTCCAGGTCGGTGGACGTGCATGACTGGCAGAAGATGGCGGTACCAAACACCGCTGCGCCGCATTCCTTGCACAGGAACCCAATCAAGGTCCCTGTCAATGAACATACAGGGGCATCTTGGATGGTTATCTTGAGCCGGTTGGGGTCGACGGAGACCGGCGATACCGGCGAATCTGTCTCTGGCATACCGGGCATTATACAGGCCCATTGACCCACCTTGCGCCGCATGGTAGTTTGGGTTCGCCGGCACAGCCGGGTTTTCATAAAAATCTTGATTTCGTCTCGTGACTGTCACAGGCGGTTTATCCAGCAGAGATTGACGGGGTAGCCCACTCTATGGCCAGCAACGCTAAAAAGCCTTGGGAGATGTCACTGGGCCAGTTTCTAGAGCAGTCTGTGGCCCGGGATCCCGGCAAAACCTTCATCGAGATTGACGGTCAGAGCCAGACCTACGGGAAATTCTACGAAGGCGTATTGAAGGCCGCCGCCATGTTTCAAGGACTGGGCATTGAGAAGGGCGACCGGGTGTGCCTGTTCTTGCCCAACTGCATCGAATACGTCTACTCCTGGTTCGGTCTGTCCCTCATCGGAGCGATTGCCGTTCCCGTGAACACCGCCTACAAACGGGACGAGATGGCCTACATCCTGAACAACGCCGAGGTCAAGGGCCTGGTCAGCGATTCATCGCTCTCTGAGGTGGCCGGGGCCGCCGCGGACTTGGCGCCCAGCATAACCGTCCGTTTGCTAAGAGGGCCGGAGGATTTGAACCTCTCACCCTGGACTAGCTTCAACGAAGCCCATGCCGCGGCCCCGCCCCTGGAAACACTGCCCGAAGTGTCTCCCCACGACATCTCAATGCTGGTCTACACCTCCGGAACCACCGGCAACCCCAAGGGTGTCCAGGTGACCCATCTGATGTACGTGGCCGCCGGGCAGGGGTTTGCCCACTGGACCCAGGCCACGCCCGACGACCGGTTCTTCACCTGCCTACCCTACTACCACGCCAACATTCAGTACTACTCCACCATGGGCGCCCTGGCCGCCGGAGGAACCCTGGTGGTGGTCGACCGCTTCAGCGCCTCCCGGTTCTGGGGCCAGGTGCGGGAGGCCACGGCCACGGTAGTGAATTTCATCGGAATGATGATGCCGGTCCTGGCCAAGAACGCTCCGTCGCCCGACGATAAAGATAACACGGTCCGGCTGTTCTACGGCTCGCCGTCGTTCCCGCCCGAGTTCCTGGCCGAGTTCCAAGAGCGGTTCGCCACCGACATCATCGTGGGGTTCGGCATGACCGAGACCTGCTTCGGCACCATCGAGCGCATCGGAGCAGACCGCCGCGCCGGCTCGTCGGGCAAACCCCGACAGCATCCGCAAGGCGGGTTTGAGAACCAGGTGCGCATCGCGGACCAGGAGACCGGCGTGCCCGTGGGGGTGGACACCGTGGGCGAGATAACGATACACAACCCAGCCATTATGCCCGGCTATTGGCGCAACGACGAACAGAACAAGGAAACGCTGCGGGACGGCTGGCTCTTCACTGGAGACCTGGGCTGGGTGGATGCCGACGGGTTCCTGTACTTCGTGGACCGGAAGAAAGACATCATCCGCCGCAGGGGAGAGAACATCTCGTCTCAAGAGGTGGAGAATGTCATCAAGAGCAACCCCAACGTGCTGGACTGCGCGGTTTTGGCCGTGCCTTCAGAGTTGGGCGAGGACGAGGTCAAGGCCTACGTCACGCCCCGGGAAGGCGCCACGCCGGACCCGGAAGAGCTAGTTTACTGGTGCGCCGAGAACCTGGCCTATTTCAAGGTCCCGCGCTACTGGGAAATCAGGGACGAACTGCCCCGCACTCCGAGCCTGCGCGTCCGGAAAGACGTCCTGCGCCAGGAGCGCGAAGACCTGATTGAAGGCTGCTTCGACCGGGAAGCGGCGGGAATTCAGCTACGCTGAACGAGCGAACGGCAGTCAGCAATCAGAAGTCAGCCCTGATAGCTGATCGCTGACCGCTAGCGAGGTACGAGGATGACCGAAAAACGTTACTGGCTCCTCAAGTCGGAGCCCAACGCCTATTCCTTCACCGACCTGATGAACGAGCCAGACGGATGGGCCGAGTGGGACGGCGTACGCAACTATCAGGCCCGCAACTCGATGCGGGATGACATGAAGGTTGGCGACGGCATCCTCTTCTATCACAGCAATGCCAAGCCGCTGTCGATCGTGGGTATTGCCAGCGTCGTGCGGGAAGGGTATGACGACTTCCACGGTCTGGATCCCAATGACCAACACTATGACCCTAAAGCCACTCAGGAAAATCCCATCTGGTCCATGGTCGACATCAAGGGAGAACATCCCTTAGCCAGGCCCGTCACTCTGGACGAGATTAAGGCCAACCCCAAACTGAAAGACATGCTGCTGATCCGTAAGGGAATGCGGCTGTCCATCCAACCGGTAACCAAAGAGGAATTCGACGAAGTGGTGTCCATGGGCGGTGTTCCAAGCAAAGATTGACGGGAAGGCCCGATTGTCGAGGTTCCCTAGAGGATAGTGAGTACCATGAGCGTCTATTGGAGAAACGTTAAACGGGGACAAAACCTAGTCGTTGACGACACTGCGGGACTAGAAGAAATCATCGGCGGGTACCGCGAGAACAAGCGCGGCATAGACGCCTACGCAAGAACCATGGGGTATGAGCCGGAGCGCTCAAGAAAGGGGTTCGACACGGTCGAAGACGCCAAAGCGTTCGTGGAATCCTTTAGCCCCTGGGAACTTTTCGGTGCTGACGACGTTACGGTTGAAACCGAGGCGCGGCCCCTTTTAGGCTAAGCTCTGATTGATACAACCGTCCTACAAGGAAAATACATGCCACGCCTGCCACTCACTCTACAATCAAAACTCTCATCAGAGATGCATCTCAAGTACGAAAAAGTAACCGAGTCTGGGTCGGGCTTGCCAGCAACTTTCCAAGCCCTATTCGCCAATCCTCAACTAGCATCTGGGCTGGCCGACCTTAACGAACTTGTCGGACAAATCGGCCTGGAACCATGGGTAACCCTGACTGTAGCGCTCACCATGGCTCATGAGCGGGATAACAGCGGTCTCTGGGATTCATTGGCGCCGTTGGCGCGCCAGGCCGGAGTAAGCGAGGCGGTTATCGATGGAATCGCCGCCGGGACAGGCCCGCGAGGGTTGTTGCCGAAGGAAGGCATTTGGGTGCACTTCGCGCTGGAGGTAGTGCGGGACCAGATGCGCGACTCTACCTGGCAAGCGGTAACTCACCTGGTGGGGGATGAGGGAGCCGTCGGTCTGGCGTTTACGGCGTGCTACTACGATATGATGGCTCGCCTAAACCGCACGTTCGCCTTGGATACCGCGTAAGAGAATAACGGAGGTCCAACGATGCCAGATTACAAGTTTGAAACGCTGCTGGTGGAGCAGGACGACTCAATCCTGACCATCACCTTGAACCGGCCCGAGCGGCTGAACGCCGTTGATGCGACGATGCACCGGGAACTGGAAGCGGTCTTCGGCGAGGTGGCCATCGACTCGAACGTGAGCGCGATCGTCGTAACCGGCGCCGGGCGGGGGTTCTGCTCCGGAGGCGACGTACGGGCCATGGACGAGCGCGGCGGCTCGAACGTGCTCCAGACACTGCCCATGGGCGCGGTGTCCCAAGGAGGCCGGCGTATCTTACATAACATTCTTTGGATCGAGCAGCCCATCATCTGCGCTCTGAACGGCGTCGCCGCGGGACTTGGTGCGACCATCGCTCTGTTCTGCGACGTCATCTACGCCTCGGACCAAGCCCGCATCGGTGATACCCACGTGAAGGCCGGGCTGGTAGCCGGAGACGGCGGCGCGGTCATCTGGCCCCTGCTGGTGGGTGTGGCCAAGGCCAAGGAACTGCTGATGACCGGCGATATCATCGACGCCGCCGAGGCCGAGCGCATCGGTCTGGTCAACAGGGTGGTCCCCCACGACCAATTGATGGAAACGTCCATGGACCTGGCCCGCCGGCTGGCCAACGGTCCCGCGCTGGCCATCAGGGGCACCAAGCATGCGATCAACAAGAAAATCTGGAACGACCTAAACCTGGCATTGGATATTGGCCTTTCATTGGAACAACGCAGTTCCGTCCATTCCGATCACTCCGAAGCAGCCCGCTCCTTCGTCGAGAAACGCGCTCCCGAATTCAAGGGCACCATTTAGCATCCTGTCCCATTAGTTGCTTTACACCGACGGAACCGTGGGACATTTTTTCCTTAATTCCGTCTTTCCGGCGAAAGCTGGAATCTAGGGAAGTGTTAGCTGGGTCCCGGCCTGCGCCGGGATAACGGACCGGAATACAGGGCACTAGACTGGATTATCAGACTAATGGAGGCGGTCTTGGCCAACGGCGATAAGCAAGCTGCCCAGGCGGCTCGAATTTTCCACGAGGCCACCAAGCTGAGCTACATCAACCTGCTCACCAAGCCGCCACTTTATAAATCCTATCCTGGTCTGCCCCAAGTCCACCTACCCCAGCCCTCATCTCCTATGTTGCCCGCTCTTGAGGCTGTTTCCGGCACCACATTAGCCGCAACCGCCCCGTTGGATCTGGCGTCGATAGCCCAACTGCTCCACTACTCTGGGGGCCTGATACGAAGGAGCAACTTAGCTTCCGCGGGAGAGGTCCATTACCGCGCTGCTGCATCGGCCGGCGCTCTCTTTCCCATTGAACTTTACCTGGTCTGCGGTGACCTGCCGGCACTGGCCGCCGGCGTCTATCATTACGCACCAGCGAATAACTCCCTGGCCGTACTGAGAGAGGGCGACTTCCGAGGTAACCTTGCCGCTGCTGCCGCCGACGACTCACTGGCAACGGTTCCCGCTACCATTGTCAGCACGGCGGTCTTCTGGCGCAGCGCCTGGAAGTACCGGACGCGGGGTTACCGCTACTGTTTCTGGGACAACGGCACTGTGCTGGCCAATCTCTTGGCGGCGGCAAACTCCCAGGGACAACCGGCCAGTATACTGGCGGGGTTCATCGACCACGAAGTGGACCTGATACTGGGTGTGGACTCGGAACAAGAGGCCAGCACCTGCCTTGTTGCCTTGGGCCAGGCGGCGAGTTCTGAGCCGGTCGGACCGGATGAATTGAGCCTGATTGATTCGGGCGACCTGGGCTTCGATGAACCGATTTCATACCCGGAGTCGGCATCGCTTCATTCGGAGTCATGCCTGGAATCACCGCAAGAGGTGTCAGATTGGATAGGCCAGCCCCAAGAAACCGAGGTGGAGGTTCCGGGTATCGAGTCCGCTTCCCTTGGCGGGGTCATTGAACAACGGGGATCGACCCGCCGGTTCGCCAGAGAACCCATCCCACTGGCCCAGTTCTCGGCTTTGCTGGCGGCAGCTTCCACGAAAATTCCAGCGGACTTTGTTGGCGGACTGGCCGACCCCTACCTGATCGTAAATGCCGTCGATGGCCTGGCGCCGGGCGCTTATCACTATGCGAGAGAGTCTGGCGAGTTAGAGTTGCTGAAAGCAGGTGAGTTCCGGGAGGAGGCCGGCCACCTGTGCTTCGAGCAGGCTTTGGGGGCCGATGCCAGCGCGGTGGTCTTCTTCCTGACGGACCTGGAACTGGTACTGGGCCGGTTGGGCAATCGCGGATACCGGGCGGCCCAATTGGAGGCCGGAGTCATGGGCGGGAATATGTACCTTTGCGCCCATTCCTTGGGTTTGGGAGCCACTGGTATGACCTTTTTCGATGATGCCGTGACCGCCTTTTTCTCGCCCCACGCCGCCGGCAAGAGCCTGATGTTCCTGGTCGGACTGGGCCGCACCGGGACTCCCAACCGCGTCAGGCCCTTCCGTTCCAAGTACGGCGTGCTCAAGGACTCCCTGGCCCGGGGAGCGGCGGGAGACCGGCGTCCCGTCCCGGACTGGCTCTACAGCAATTAGCCGGTCGGGCCACACTACATAACTAGCCAATGGAGTTCTTTCGGATGTGCTCCAGGGCCATCTGCATGTGCCATTCCATCGCCCCCAGGCCAACCACCCGAACACCCAGGTCGAACAGGCGCTTGGCGGCAGCGGCCATGGAGTCGAAATCGGGCGAGTCCAGGCCCATGTTGTACATGATGGCCGCCCCGTTTTTCTCGGCGGTCTTCACCGCCCCCTCCACCAGACGCATCACCTTGGGGTCTTCGTACTTGAACGGGACACCAAGGATTTTGGTCACATCTCCGGCCGCCAACCAGACCAGCTCGATCCCGTCTATGGCTAGTATTTCGTCCAGGTCGTTCAGCGCCCCTTCGCTTTCCACGGTCGGCACTATCAGGGTTCCGGCGCGGGTCTTGGCGGCGTACTCAGGGAAGTCTTCGGCCGTCCAGAACCGGCGGAGGTGTATCTGCCGGTGCCAGTCGTCCCGAAGCCCCATCAGGTCCTGAACTTCCTGCTTGGAGCCGACGGACACCGTGACTGCGGTGGCGCCCAGGGATAGGGCCCGCGCCGCATCGGAGATGGTGCGGCGGTCTGTTCCTTCGGCCCAGGGAAATGACTGCACCCGAATCATGGGAGAGATGCCGGTGCCCCGGGCGGCCCGCACCAGATTTGCGATGTTGTCCCAGTCGTGGGCCGTGAACATCATATCGGCCATAAAGCAGTCGATGCCCGCTATTCCGGCCACCTCCACCATATTGGGATGGCTAAACACATAGGCGCAGAGCGATGGCTTGCCGCTCTTCAAATTGGCCAGTAGCCGGTCGGTTTCTTCGGTGGGGAAAAGCACAGCATACCTCTGGAGTTAAGATTGGAGAACCAGCGGGGAGTGTAGCCCAAACGGGCTTACAGCACAAAAAACCCGGAGCGTCCCTGTTTCATCGGGACGCTCCGGGTTTAGTTTACATGGATACCGTCGAGCCGGTTACGCGCTTACGCCCTGGCGCTTAAATGACGGGATAACATCCTTGGCGAAGCGGGTCAGTTGTTCTTTGAATTGCTCCTTAGTCTCGCCCATGGGGAAACCAATCATCACCTGCTCCACCCCAGGGTACTTCTCCTCGATTTCCTTGATGTAGGCGATAGTAGTCTCGGGATCACCGGCGAACCATGCTTTCTTGTCCAGTACGTCCCGGAAGTCGCTGCCCGCCGCGATGTGCCGCGCCACTCCGCCGGGGCCAATCTCCTTCATCTGCTCTTCGGTGTACCGAAGCATACCCAGAGGAGCGGCGAACTTGACGTGTTCTTCAAATAGGGGCTCCAAGGCCTTCTCGGCCTTGGCCACCGTGTCGTCCACATACGCCCATAAGCCAATGCCCAAGTTGCCGCCCAGGGGCAGGTCGCGTCCGTATTTTGCGTTGGCCTCCTGGAACTTGTGCATGTACTCGTCCACGT
The DNA here is from genome assembly GCA_002816585.1 of SAR202 cluster bacterium Io17-Chloro-G6. The sequence goes on from MUCT01000005.1 coordinate 16,439, forward strand.
AATCCGAGTGCGTGCCCAATATCAGGCCCTTGATGCCGTGCTTGGCCATGAAGTCCATCCCCCGCTCACTGCCGGAGACCACCGGCTGCCAGGTTTCCACAGGGTTCACCGGACGCGGCACAACTGTGATGTCTTTCAGGGTGTAGCCGCGGTAGGGGACCTCGGGCGGGATGGTGTAGTGCTTGCCCTTGTGGGCGAAGGACTCCTCGTTGAACGCCTTCATGATGATCTCGAACTGCTCTTCGAAGAGTTCCCGGTTGGCGTCCGGGTCCGTCATCGGTGCGCCGAAAGTCTCAACCTCCCTGGTGTGATACCCCCGGCCCACTCCGAAGATCACCCTTCCCCCGGTGAGGATATCAACCATGGCGAAATCTTCAGCCAACCGGATCGGGTGCCACATGGGCAGGATGTTGAACCCACAGCCGAATTTCAGATTCTTGGTGTATTGGCACAGGTACTGGCTGAGGATCAAAAGGTTGGGGATGCACTCATAACCCTCCCGTTGGAAGTGGTGCTCCGCCATCCATAGAACGTCGTATCCAAGCTCATCCATCAGGATTGCCGAATCCTTAGCGATGTCGAATGCCTGGATCAGTCGTTCGTTGGAGTACCAACGGTCGTCATGGGGGATGCCGTCAAAGCCGATACCCTCGCCTTCCAATACGTGTCCAGCGTACAAGGTAGAGAAAGAATTAATCACGATTTACTCCTCTTGGTAGGCGGATTTAGCTTTCGTAATTCTACCCTGTCGATAGCACTTCAAGAATACCCAACAGTCCTCAACTTTGGGGGCCAATTGGCGCCAAAGTCCGGGTTTAGCCGGCTGATGCTTGCACGGCATCGCCCGATGGTGCATGAATTGCGCCGAGTATATAATCCGCCTGGCGATAACCGGGGATATGATGGGCGCACACGCAGTTGCACGACATGCAGCAGGTGCACGGCCGTCCGGCCATTTTCACACTTTGATTTCGCGAAACAAAGGATACACACATGGAAACCGTAGGATTTATTGGGCTTGGCAACATGGGCGGCGGAATGGCGGGGAATATCCAGAAAGCCGGATACCCAATGGTCGTTCACGACATCAATGAGGGAGCCACCAGGCCGTTCTTGGAGGCCGGCGCCCGTTTGGGTGGCAGCCCGGCAGACGTGGCCAGCCAATGTGATGTCACTTTTACATCTCTGCCGGGGCCCAAGGAGGTAGAGGCCGTAGCCGTCGGTCTGGAGGGAGTGTTGCAGGGCGCCAAACCCGGCTCCGTCTACATCGACCTATCCACCAGCAGGCCAACCCTGATCCGCGAGCTTGAGCCCAAGTTTCGTGAGAAAGGCGTCTTCGTTTTGGACGCCCCTGTGAGCGGCGGAAAATCCGGAGCCCAGAGCCGGAACCTGGCGGTGATGGTGGGCGGCGACAAAGAGGTATTCGAGCGGGTTAAGCCGCTATTGGACGCCTTCGGCGACAAGGTTTTTTACGCCGGAGAGATTGGGGCGGGATCGGTGGCCAAATTGGTCCACAACATGATCGGCCACGGTGTTCGCCAGGCTATCGCCGAGGGTCTGACTCTCGGGGTGAAGGCCGGGGTCGACACGGAGGCGCTGTGGCAGTGCATCCGCCGGGGCTCCCTGGGCCGGATGAATGTGTTGCATGAAGGATTTGTCAGGACCGTATTCAAGGGCGAATACGAGCCTGCCGGATTCGCTTTGGGTCTGGCCCGAAAGGACATCGGACTGGCCACCGAACTGGCCAAGGAGTACGACGTCCCCATGCCGGTGGCCAATCTGGCCGAGCAGTTGGCGATACAGGCCATGAACCGGGGTTGGGCGCATATGGACAGCACGGTCATCGTGAAGCGGCAAGAGGAGATGGCCGATGTTGAAATCCGGGCCGACGTGGACGTTGCCAAGGCGGCCCGGTTCATCTCGACTCATCCCGACGAGTAGAGGGTAGACGGCGTCTGAATAACGCCCCTCGCTAGATGTAGACCATCCACTCCAGCAGGTTGTGGTCGGGGTCTCGGGCGTACATGCTCACGGCGGGCAGCGACCCCCTTGAGCGGGCGCCCTTACGGGGTCCGGGACCGCGTATGACCTCGACCCCGGCCTCGGCCAGCATCTCCTGGCACTCCTCGGGAGTGCCGTCCCAAACGAAGCAGATGTCAGCCGAACCGGGTAAGGCGGTGTCGCCGCGCAGGCTGGCCGTAAAGCCCTCCGGATGCACGTTTATCTTGGATTCCCCGATCTGGATCGAGAAGATGTTGGCCTTGCCGGCCCTCCATTCTTCCTCGTCATTGATCTCGAAACCCAACTTCTTGTAGAACGCGATGAGCTGTTCTGAGTTGGCGGTGGGCATTGCCAGGTGGTCGATACCAACGGTCCCCATTTGGAGCCTCCATCATGTAAAGAATCGGCTGGTCTGGAGCCGGATTTTCCCCCAGAATTTCCCAATGTTAGCTGCAACCCTGGCGGCTGGCAAGGGACCGCCCACAGGCCCAGGTTTTCGCTTTGTGGTACTTTAAGGTCCCCCAAGAGCAAAATATCGGCTTCAACCAACCCGATCACACCTACCGGATTGGACACAGGAGAGACCATGTTTGACCTGCTGCTTAGAAATGGCCGAATTGTAGACGGCACCGGACAAACCTGGTTTCGGGCCGGTCTTGGCATAACCGGAGACACCGTCACCGTGGTCAAAGGTGACACTTCCCAGGTCCAGGCCGGCCGGGTCATCGACATTGAAGACTCGGTGATTTGTCCCGGGTTCATCGACATGCACTCCCATTCTGAGCTCAAGCTGATGACGGAACCCGACCACCAGGCCAAGGTCAGGCAGGGAGTGACCACTGAAGTCACGGGCATGGACGGGCTATCTTACGCCCCCATCTCTCCGCCAAAGTTGGAGCAGTTGTTGGTCTTTCTGGCCGCCATTAACGGGATGCCGCCGCCGGACGCCCGGTGGAGCACGGTGAAAGAGTTTCTTGATCTCTTAGATGGCCGCGCCGCCTGCAACGTGGCATTCATGGTCCCCCACGCCGCCATTCGCATCGAGGCCATGGGTTGGGAAGACAGGGCGCCCACGCCTCCGGAACTGGCCCGGATGCGGGAGTTGGCCCGCCAGGGCATGATGGAGGGCGCCTTCGGGTTCGCCACCGGTCTCACCTACCCTCCCGGCGCCTATAGCGACACCGACGAGTTGGTGTCGGTTTGCGAGGCGGTCTCGGACCTTGGCGGGTTCTACATGACCCACGCCCGCTACACCAAAGGCGACCAACAACTTGACCCATTCCGCGAGGCTGTAGAGATTGGTCAGCGCAGCGGGGTCCCCGTGCATATCTCCCATTATCATAGCCCCGTCGACGGCATGGGGGAGCGGATGATTGGCCTGGTGGACGAGGGGCGGAACGCCGGTATCGACGTAACCTTCGACCAATATCCCTACGCTGCCGCCAGCACGATCTTGCACTCCCTATTGCCCTACTGGGTCCACGACGGCGGGCCGGCGGTGATGCTGGAACGGATCAAAGACCCGGCTGTCCGCGAGCAGATTGGCGACTCGGTGAATCCCATGTGGGGGCAGACCCTGGACTACTACATCTTCAGTCACATCGGTTCGGATAAGAACAAGGAATGGGAGGGCCGGTCTCTCACCGACCTGGCCGGTTTCCAGAGCAAGAAGATGGTGGACTGCGTTTGCGACCTCTTGATTGAAGAGAACCTGGAGGTGGCCTTCGTGGCCCGGACTGGGAACCCCGGAAACATCCGCACCATCGTTCGCCACCCCGCCCACATGGTCGGTTCCGACGGGGTTTTGACCGGCGAGATGCCCAACCCCCGCACGTTCGGTACCTTTCCCTATGTATTGGGTCAATTTGCCCGGGAGGAGGGTCTTTTTCGAATGGAGGAGGCCGTCCGCAAAATGACCGCCCTGCCAGCCCAACGGCTGGGACTCCAGGACCGGGGCATACTGCGGGACGGCATGAAGGCCGACGTGGTGGTTTTCAACCCGGACACAGTGGAGGCCAAAGCCACCTTCGACGAGCCCAAACAATACCCGCTGGGCATCGACTACGTCATTGTTAACGGGAAGCTGGTCATCGATAATGGTATCCACACCGGAGCGCTGCCCGGCCGGGCGCTAAAGTCACAATAGAGCCGTCAGCCTGCGGCTACCGGAACGCTCCGACTTGTTGAGGCATCGCCCCATAAGGCATAATCTTTAACCGACCTAATCGTCACCAAACATCGCTGACTGCTGACCGCCGACCCCCAACAGCTAAATCTCCCGGAGGAAACACCAATGGACTTCGAACCCCGCTATACACCAGAGCAAGAAGAGTTCCGCCAGGAGGTTAAGGCCTGGATGAACGACAACATGCCCGCCGGCATCGTCCACCCGGCCGACCCCATCGACTTGACGGAGGAACAGTACCAATTGCGGCGTGAATTTGGCCGCAGGCTCGGCGCAAAGGGCTGGCTCTGGGCCACTGCCTCCACCGAGTATGGCGGAGGCGGCTTGGATGTTGACTATTCAGTTGTATTGGAAGAGGAGGCCAACGCCGCTGGCATGACCATTCCTCCTTTTTACGACTCCGGTGGAAGGCTGGGTGGAGCGTCCATCGTGGTTTGGGGCTCCGACGAGCAGAAAAAGTTCTTCTTGCCCCCGATTTTCAAGGGAGAGGTCCGCACCTGGCAACTCCTCTCCGAACCCGAAGCCGGCTCCGATCTGGCCAACGTCAAGACCACGGCCGTCAAGGAAGGCGACGATTACGTCATCAACGGCCAGAAGGTCTTCGTTGGCAGCTCATTGGGTTGCGATTACATGTGGACGCTCACCGTGACCGACACGGAGGCCAAGCGCCACGAGAACCTGGGTTGGTTTATGATTCCATCAGACCTGCCGGGAATCACCGTGCAACCCATGGACCTGCTCATCTCCGGCGGCGAGTCGGGCGCGGGTTCCGGTGTGAAGAACAGTGTATTCTTCGACAACGTTCGAGTGCCATCTTTCAACCTCATCGGAGGTCATAACCAGGGATGGAAAGTCGCCACCACACACCTGGAACTGGAGCACGGCACCGGCGGCCGAATCTCCCGCAACACGCTTCTCGACAAACTATTCGAGTACTGCCAATCCAATGATCGCCGGGGTGAGCCTATCTCCAAAGACCCTGATGCCCGCGAAAAGTTGGTTGACGTTTATATCGAGCAGGAGATAGTCCGCCTGCTTCAACTGCGCAACTATTGGATGCGCCATAGCGGGGTGACCACCACTTACGAGGGCCCCCAAGCGTCCTACATGCGCAAGATCCTGGGTTTGAAGATGTCCCGGCACATCTTGGACATCCTGGGACCGGCCGCATTGACCTTCGACCCTGAGCTTGGGGCGTCGGATGGTCACATGGAAGCCCACTCGCGGGCCGGCATCATTGCCATCCATCCGGGCGGCACCACAGATATTCAAAGGGTGATCATGTCACGCCGCATCGGCATCGGCCGCGAAGTAAGAGAGAAAGCGGGCGCACTGTCTTAGTAGCCGTCAGCCTTCAGCGATCAGCGGTCAGCAACTTAGCTGATTGCTGAGTGCTGAGTGCTCGACCGAAGGGAGAAAATATGGACCTGTCCTTGACCCCCGAACAAGAGATGCTGAAAACCGCGGTGCGCCGCTTCGTGCAGCAGGAATACCCCAAAGAGACCCTGCTGCAGATTGCCTCGCCCACCGAGCCCACACCAGATGAACCGTGGGAGCGGCTGACACAGACCGGTTGGCTGGGCATCTTGATTCCCACCGAATACGGCGGCGAGGGCGGGTCTTTCACCGACGCCGGTGTGCTCTTCGAGGAATTGGGCCGCGGTCCGGTGCCTGGCCCCCACCTCAGTTCGTCGGTTCTGGCCGCGCTGACCCTGTTGGAGGGCGGCACCGATGAGCAGAAGCGCGACTGGCTGCCCCGCATGGCTACCGGCGAAGTACGGATGGTGGCCGCAGTGACCGAAGCCGATTACGGCTGGCAGGAAGGCGACGTGCGTCTGACGGCCAAGCGCAACGGTGACGGGTACAGTCTCAACGGCAAGAAGGCCTACGTGTACGACGGCGAGTCGGCCACTCACCTGCTATGCGCCGCCCGGTCCGAAGAGACCAACGATGTTGGGCTGGTTATCGTTGACGCCAACGAGCCCGGAATCAGCGCCAGGAACCTTCCGGGGTTCGCTTGGAACCTGTCGGAGATCACGATAGAGAATGTTTCGGCCAACACGACCCAGATATTGGGTGGAGACTTTGCCGGGGGCTGGGAGGCATTGGAGAAAGCGGAACAAAAGGCTATACCCGTGCTGTGCGCCTTTCAGGTGGGGGGCAGCCAGGCTATCTACGAACTCTCGGTGGATTACAGCCGGACCCGCGTACAGTTCGGCACGCCCATTGGCCGGTTCCAGCGGGTCCAAGACCAGGTGATCAACCTGCTGAACGCTCTGGACGCGGCTCGCTGGACGGCCTACGAGGCGCTGTGGAAGTTGGACATCGGCCGGGAGGCAACGGATAGCGTCCACCTGGCTAAGGCGGTGGGCAGCGAGGGCTACTATGAGGCCTGCAACTACGCCCACGAGGTCCACGCCGGGGTGGGCAGCATGACCGAATACGGGCTGACACTGCACACCACCGCGTCCCGCACCCTCTACCACTATCTGGGCGACCCCAAGTTCCACCGCCGCCGCCTGGCCGACGCCCTGGGGCTTTAGGGGAATACCGTTCCAAACACTGAGTTTTGGCATACCCAGCGCCTGCCCTTCGACAGGCTCAGGGTGAGCGGTTGTTGTTGTTATGCACAGCTCATTCGCTCATGGTGAGCCTGTCGAACCACGCAACCCATCTAAGACCTATTTCGGATCCCACGACATGGACCGGGACAGTTCTACCAATCGTTCCCAGTCATTCGCCATCAACGCTTCTTTCTTTGACCGGGACCAGCCTTTGATCTGACGTTCGCGTCTGAAAGCGTCATCTCTGGAACCCAATTCCTCTACGAATGCCAGCTTCACCGGACGGCGCTCATACGTGTACCCAAAAATCTGCCCCGATTGGTGGGCAGCCAATCGGGCTTGGATGTTATCGGTATGCCCTGTGTAATAGGAACCGTCAGAGCATCTTAGGATGTACACGTAAAATCCCATCCTCGTAGTTACGTCCTTCGACAGGCTCAAGCTGACCGGGACTTGAGTTGCAATACAATTTGGCGATAAATACCGGTGTGCGCTTATCTAGGGGCTTTAGGCGACGGGTTCACCCTGCAATTGCCGTTGCCGCATTTCCATGCGGACAACGGCCAGTTCTTCCCAGGTGTAGTCGTCCCCCAGGATGTCACGCACGGGAGTTAGGCGCGCTTCGCCCATCTTCTGGAAAGCCTCTTCTATCTTGCGGCGTTTGGCGTCGGAGGGCATTAGGTGGTCCAGGTCGATCTGGCCGCCCTCTCGGACGAAACGCTCTAAATGGCTGCGTATCGTTGTCTCGGTGATTCCCCGCTGTTCGGCCACTTCCGCCAGGGAGAGACCTTGGGCCACCAGGTCCTTAGTCTCCCGGATGCTCATGCTGATTCCGCGGACCCGCTTCTTCGGCGCCGTTACCGGGACCCTATGGATGTTGCCGGCGCGGCTGTTGACCCACAAATAGTCCTCGATCACCTTCAAGAACGGCCCACCGAACTCTCTCAGTTTGACGTCTCCAACGCCGGATATCTTGGAGAACTCAACCTGGTTGCGGGGCATATGGAAAGCCATCTGCTGGAGGGCCTTGTTGCCGAAGATAACGTAGGCAGGCACCTCCCGTTCCGTGGCGATCCGTAGGCGCAGTGCCGCCAGTTCGTCAAACAACTTGGTGTCGTATGCCTGATCCCGGTTCGAGGCCGTCTGGTGAACAGCGGCGGTCTGCTTGGGGCGAGTCAGTGTGAGTCGCTCCCGGTTCTTCAAGAATTTTCTGCCCCGAGGAGAAACTGCGAGCGTTGGATAGCCGGTCCCCCGTTGGGACAGTAGCCCTTCGGTGACCAGAGAACGAACCATCTCTTTCAGTTCGTCAGAGTCAACGTCCCGGGCGAGGCCGAAGACGGATAGTTCGTGGTGTCCTCTGGTCCGGACGGCCTTGTTGGCCGCTCCTCGAAGGACGTCCACCAAATGATTGACACCAAAGCGTTCGCCCGTGCGGATGGCTGTGGATAGGACTTTCTGGGCGATCTCGGTGGCGTCGAATTCCTCCCTTGGCAACAGGCACATGTCGCACCCGCCGCAGTTGGTCTTGGGCCAGGCCTCGCCCAGGTACTCCATCAGGTAGGCGCGGCGGCAGGTCCGTAGGTCGCATAGCGCTAATATCTGGTCCAGCTTGGTGTGGGCCTTGTCCCGTTCATAGTCGTCCTCTATCTGACTGATGAAGTATTCCTGCTTGGAGCGGTCGCCATAGGAATAAAAAAGCACGCAGTCGCTGGGCAGCCCGTCCCTCCCCGCGCGGCCAGTTTCTTGGTAATAGCCCTCAACAGTCTTAGGCAGATCGTAGTGCACCACCAGGCGCACATCAGGTTTGTCGATGCCCATGCCGAACGCAATGGTGGCCACCACAATCTGAACTTGATCGCGGATGAACTTCTCCTGGGTCTCCCGGCGCACACCCCTTTCCAGACCCGCGTGGTAGGGCAGGGCGCTGTAGCCCCGCTCCGACAGCTCCAGAGCCGTCTCCTCGGTGGCCTTCCGGGAGAATCGGTAGATGATGGCCGACTGGCCCTGATGCTTCTCGAGCAGGTGCAGTAACGAGCTGAGGGGGTCGGTCTTGGGTTGGATAGTGTAGGTCAGGTTGGGCCGGTTGAAACTGGAGATGAATATCTCGGGCTTGTGGAGACCCAACTGGGTGACGATGTCGTCCCGGACCTGCTCGGTGGCGGTGGCGGTGAGGGCGATGACCGGCACTCCGGGGAATTGCTGCCGCAGGGCTTTGAGGTTGCGGTAATCTGGGCGGAAATCGTGCCCCCACTCGGAGATGCAGTGAGCCTCGTCGATGGCGATCAGGCTGACTTCCAAGGAATTAAGGAACTGCTGGAAGGCGGGGAGGGCCAGGCGCTCCGGAGCGACGTAGAGGATCTTGAGTTTGCCCTGCTGGGCTTGCTCCTGGACTCGGGAGATTTCCTGGGCCGGAAGGGTGCTGTTCAACATCCCGGCGGGGACGCCATTGGCTCTGAGGCCGTCAACCTGATCTTTCATCAATGCGATGAGGGGAGAAACCACCAGGGTGATGCCCTCGAAACCCAGGGCCGGCAGTTGGTAGCACAATGACTTGCCGCCGCCGGTGGGCATCAACACCAAGGTATCGCGCTTGGCGAGCACCTTGCCGATGATCTCTTCTTGGAGGGGCAGGAAACGGTCGAAACCGAAATAGGCTTTCAGTTGGTCGAGCACGGCCCCATGCTAGCCAGGACTACCCAAGGCTTCAAGGCTATTTTGTCAGTGTTTTGGGCGAATGTTTTGGCTAACGGCCTTGCCACACGGGAGCGCGCTTCTCGGCAAAAGCCCGGACACCTTCCTTGGCGTCCTCAGTTTCGAGCACCTCGTTGCGCTTGTTCTGGGCGTAGGCCACGCGTTCTTCCAAGCCCATCTCCGAGCCCTTGACGGCGGCTTCCTTGATTGCGGCGATGGAAAGGGGAGCGTTGGAGGTGATCTTCAGGGCGATCTCCTCCGCCTTGGGAAGAACCTCTTCTGGCTCGACCACGTAGTTGACCAACATCAGTTCCAAGGCCTTGTTAGCGTCCACGAAATCACCGGTGAACAAGAACTCGAAGGCGATGTTCCTGGGCACCACCTGGGACAAAAGCGCCGGACCGCTGACCGAGGATATGCCCCGTTTGGCTTGAGGCCAACCGAACTCTGCCTTGGATGACGCGATGCGGATGTCGCTGCCCAGGGCGATGCCGCAACCCTGGGCCAAGCAGATGCCATTGATGGCGGAGATAATAGGCTTCCAGATGTTGGACTGGACCACGTACAGGTCGCCGGTACTTGGACCCTCATTGGCCCCACCAGCGGCCATTGCCACTAAGTCGTGTCCGGTGGAGAAGGCTCGTCCCGCGCCGGTGACGATGGCGCAACGAACTTCAGGGTTGTTTTTGACGTCCTGGAATGAATCCCAGAGTAGTTGACGCATGGGCGGGTCGATGGCGTTCAACTTCTCTGGCCGGTTCAATGTGATGTAGGCGATGCCGTCTTTTATCTCGTAAATGACTTCTTTCTCTGGCAATTCATTGCCTCCAATTGTTGGGTACTCTGGTGCTGGATTATTGGACTTTTCAGGGGCGTCGGCCCCCATCCTAACCTTCCCCCGGCGCGGAGGAAGGGATTAATTTGGCTTGGCTCTCCCCTGTTGGGCAGCAAACTAGATTATTCGCGAGCCGGTGGGCTTAGTGCCGATGGTCCCGGTCTGTTCCAGTTGGTCGATCTCGATGCCAGTCAGACCCAATAGCTCACCGTAGACCTCCCGGTTGTGCTGCCCCAAGGTCGGGGACGGCCAGCGGACCTGTCCGGGGGTGCCCGACATCTTCCAGGGAATCCCCGGGTACTGCTTGGGGCCCACCTGAGGGTGGTCGACGGTGACGAAGGTGCCCCGGTCTTTGTAATGAGGGTCGGCCAAAAGGTCGGGGCCGCGCAATACCGGCGAGGCTGGCACTCCCGCAATTTGAAGCTTCCGGACAATGTCGTAGGCCTCTTGGCCCAGGGTCCATTCCGAGATGATCCGGTCCAGTTCGTCGTGGTTCTTCTGGCGTTGGGCAGCGGTGGCGAACCGGGGGTCGCCCGCCAGTCCAGGAGTTTCCATCGCCTTTGTGAGGTTGAGCCACTGTTCGTCGTTGGTGGCGGCGATGGTCACCCAACGGTCCTCGCCGGCGCACGGATAGCAGTTGGCTGGCGCGTACCAGCTGGACCGGTTGCCCTGGCGTTCGGGCTCCCGTCCGGTCATCTGGTAGGCCAGGACTTCGGGACCCATCAGGGCCACTGAGGACTCCTGCTGGGAGACGTCGATGAACATGCCCTTGCCGGTCCGCCGGCGGTGTCGCAGCGCGGCCATCAGCACTCCGGCGGCGTGCGAGCCGGTGATGGGGTCGCCGTGGTTGATGCCCGACTTCATCGGCCCCTCGCCCCGGTAACCAGTCAGGTGGGCCATGCCCGAGAGTTGCTCTTGCCCGATGCCGTAGCCCAAGTAGCCCTTCCAGGGACCGGTGTTGCCGAAGGCAGGCATCGAGACGTAGATCAGGTCGGGCCGGTGTTTCCGCAGTTCCTCGTAGGTATAGCCGAGCCTCTCCAGGCTTCCCTGCCGGAAATTCTCGATCAACGCGTCGCTGATGGACACCAGGCGCTCGAAGACCTTTCTACCTTCATCCTTGGTCAATTCCAACGTAACGCCGTACTTGGACATATGAAGACAGTTGAACCAGCCGTTTCGGTTCCAGGGCTCGTCGCCGGGTTCGCCATCGGGATAGGCCGCGATGCCTCTGGCCGGGCTCACCGGGCCACGGTGGGAGTCGTAGACGCTTAGCGATTCCATCTTGATGATCTCGGCGCCCATGTCGGCGAACAATTTGGTGCAATAAGGCCCAGCCCAGATGCGGGAAAGGTCGAGCACCCGGTAATTCTTAAGGGGCAGTCTTTCCGGCGTCTTCTCCATGGGGCTAGACCGTTCCGTTCTGGGCAAGCACGCCTTGCTTCGCCAGCTCCGAGACCTGTTCTTCAGAGTAACCAAGCCATGAATCGAGGACTTGATACGTTTGCTCTCCCAGAAGTGGCGCGCGCTGGAAAACCCAGGCATGGACACTCTCCTCGGGCATGATGGGCGCGCCGGGGTAGCTGAGCCTTCCGGCCACGGGATGGTCCAACTCCACGAAGTAATCCCGCTCCAAGAGCTGCTCCATCTCTATGATGTCCTTCATAGTGGCGACGAAGCTGAACCCCAACCCGCTCTCCTGCCCGGCCTTAAAAATATCCACTTTGTTGTTGGACACAAGCCACGGCAGCATGTAGGCGTCCACCTCGTCGGCGTGCTCCTGCCGCCCGGCGCGGGAGGTGAACCGAGGGTCGGCCAACTCTTCGCGCTCCATGATCTTGGCCACCTGGGGCCACTGGGTGTCGGGCCCGGCGATGATGCCCACATGGCCGTCCTGGCAGGGGTAGATTCCCCAGGCTGCCCGGCCGTAGCCTCGGTTGCCCACCCGGCTGTATTCCTGGCCCGAGTAGCTGTATTGCATCAGGGCGTTTTCCAGGATATTGGTTGCGTATTCGGCGATGGACACGTCTATCTGTTGGCCCTCTCCCGTTTCCTCGGCGTACATCAAAGCGGCCATGGTGGCGGCGAAGGCGTTCTGTCCCGCGCCCAACTGGGCCAGGGGCATGCCTTCCTTTAGGGGTTCTTGTTCCGGCTCACCGGTGATATTCATCAACCCACCCAGGGCGTAGAGGTTCAACTCGGTCGCCTTCCAGTTGCGGTACGGCCCGGTCTGGCCGTAATTGGAGATGGAAGTCACAACCAGCGCTGGATTCGCTTTTCGCAGTTCTTGATAGCCCAGACCCAACCGCTCAAGGGTTCCCGGAGCGAAGTTCTCCACCAGAATGTCGGCCTTGGCCGCAAGCTCCAGAGCGATTTTCAACCCTCCGTCAGACTTCAGGTCCAAAGCCAAACTCTGCTTGGCCGTGTTGAGATACAGAAACCAAGCGCTATCCTCAGGAGGCTTACTTCCCCCCTTTCGCAAAGGGGGGCCAGGGGGGATTTCAGCCCCGCCCGAAACAAACGGACCGAGCCACCGCGCGCCGTCCCCTCTTTGAGGATGTTCAATCTTGATTACGTCCGCGCCCAATCCGGCCAACAGCTTGGTGCAATAGGGTCCAGCGATATAGTGGGTCAGGTCCAGCACCTTAACCCCGTCCAACAGTCCCGGCATCTATTGGTCTCCAAAAATATTGGCTGCCTCTCCAGCCGCTGGAATTGTTGCACCGGCAGTTGGGAAATGCAACCGCGCCTGTGTCTACACTCCGTTTATGGTATTCTTCTGCCCATTAACCTGAATCTGCAATCTCGTAATGAGCGGCCCAAATGGCCGCTGGAGAAAACATTAATGGAACGTCCCATTTTCCAGCCGGTGGGCACCCCGGTCGAAGAACTGGACACCCCGGCATTGGTGGTCGACCTGGATGTTATGGACCGCAACATCCAGACTTTCCAGGGCTATTTCAAGGACTCCGAGGCCAAGGCCCGGCCCGTCGTAACCAGTCATCTTTGTCCCCAGATTGCGCGGAAGCAACTGGACACCGGCGGCACCGTGGGCGGCATCGCCGTGACCACTCTGGGCGAGGCCGAAGTCTTCGCCAACGCCGGTTTTTCCGACATTCTACTCGCCAATCAGGTCGTAACCGTTGCCAAGATCAGAAGGCTCTGCGCCCTGGCTGGCCAGACCAGCATCGGGATCGCGGTGGACAGCTCAGATAACGCCAGGCAGCTCTCCCAAGGCGCCGTCGAAGCCGGTGTCGAGTTGCGGGTGCTAGTCGAGATCGAAGCCGGCATGGGCCGCTGCGGCGTATCTCCCGGCATCGAGACCGTGGCGTTGGCGCAAAGGGTCAGCGGGCTCCCCGGACTCAAGTTTGAAGGCATCATGGGCTCAGTGCCCGGCCCCAAGGGTGACGACGCCCCTTCCCAACATGAATCAAAGACCCGCGACAATCTGCAGATAGTCTTGGACAATGCGGAAGCCATCGAACAGGCCGGTATTACTGTGGCGGTTGTCAGCGTCGGCGGGACCCACTGCTACGCTCAGGCCCTTCAGATGCCAGGGGTGACCGAAGTCCGGGCCGGGCGCTATCCGTTGATGGACCACCGCCTCAGGTCATTCCTGCCCGAGCTGGCCCCGGCGGCTAGGGTGCTGGCGTCAGTGATCAGCCATCCCACTGACGGGATGGCGGTGTTGGACGCGGGTCACAAAGCCACGGCGCCGGACCAAGGCAGGCCCATCTTGGAAGGCATCGACGGCGCCGCAGCCACCAGGTTCAGCGCCGAGCACGGGATTGTGGAACTGGAGGGTGACGCCCAAAGCAAGCTTGACCCAGGAGACAAGGCCTGGCTGGTGCCCTACGAACTGGGCGCCTGCGTGAACCAATACGACTACTTTCGAGCGGCCAAAGGCGGCAAACTCGAGGGGTTCTGGCCCATCTCCGCCCGGGGTCGCCTGGCTTAAATCCCCCCAACTCCCCTTTACAAAAAGGGGGGCTTCCCAGTTTCCCTCTTTCGCAAAGGGGGACTAAGGGGGATTTCCGCTTACCGCAAAAGAGGAGTTTTTTATGGAAGACAATTACCGGCCCCAACCTGGAACGCCCATGGCGGAACTGGACACGCCTTGCCTGGTCATCGACATGGACGCCCTAGACCACAACATGGACGTCATCGCCAACACCTATGAAGGGCGCACCAGCAAGCTCAGGGGGCACTCCAAGAACCACAAGACACCGGCCATCGCCCACCGGCAAATACGCCGGGGCGGAACGGTGGGCGGAGTCTGCGCCGCCAAGGTCTCCGAGGCAGAAGTCATGGTCCACGGCGGCATCCCCAGCGTGTTCATAACCTCTGAGATCGTGGAGCCCATGAAGATCGACCGGCTCTGCGCTCTGGCTGACCAGGCCGAGATGATGGTGGCGTGCGAAGAGGCGGCCAACGCCCAGAACCTCTCCAAAGCGGCCCAGGCCCGAGGCGTGGAACTGGGGGTGGTTATCGAGTTGGAAACGGGTCTGCGCCGCTGCGGCGTCCGGGAGATAGACGCCGGCGTGGCCCTGGCCAAGGAGATTGCTTCGCTGCCCGGACTAAGATTCCGGGGCGTCATGAGCCATCAAGTGATTCCGGATATGCCGGACCGTGAGGACCGGGCCGTGGAAGCTAACCGGACCATCAAGGGCGTGATTGACCTGAAGGACGCCATTGAAGCGGAAGGAATTCCGATGGATATCGTCTCCACCGGAGAGACCTGGAGCTACGACGTGGCCGCGGAAATCCCCGGGGTGACCGAGATACAGGGCGGCAGTTACCTGATGATGGAGACCCATTACAGCTACATGACCGACTTCCATTACGCCGGCAAGATACTCAGCACCATTATCAGCACGCCCCGTCCCGGAATCGCCATCGGAGACGCCGGCATCCGCGCCATCAGCAGCATTTCCGGCATGCCCACGGTATCTGACCGGCCGGGCGTGGCAGTGGAATCGATGGACAGCGACCACGCGGTATTCAAGATTGAGTCCGGCGCCAGCCTCAATGTTGGTGATCAGGTGTTTCTAATTCCCGCCCAGCAAGACGCCATGGTCAGCCGCTGGGACCGCTTCATTGGCCTGCGAAACGGCAAGGTGGAAGTGGTTTGGGACATTCAGGCAAGAGGGTGTCACAGCTGAGCTTTCAGCGGTCAGCCGTCAGCTTTTCGATCGGAAAAATAAAAAGGACCCGACTTCTCAAACGCAGGGTCCTTCCGTTTTCCTGATAGCTGGAATCTGTTAGCTGACGGCTACTCCGGCACCGGCCCAAACTCCGCCGTGTTCATCAGGTAGGTGTTCTGGGCCACCAGCAGGCCTCGGACCCGGGGAGCGTAGCTTCCCGTCCACTCGGGGTCAGAAGTCACGGCATCCTTGGCCTCTTTCAGGTGCTTTAGGTCGTCGAAGGCCCAGATGTGGGTGACCTGGTTCAAGTCGCCGACGTCGCTGTAGTACCAACCCGCCAGCTTCACCCCGTGGCGTTTCCGGACCGGAATAGCCACTTCCTCCACCGCCGCCATATAGGTGGGGATGGCGCCTGACTTGAAGGTGTAGATGCGGAAATCGAAGACCATCTTATTCTTCTTGAAGAATTCCGGGGTACCGTCAGCCGGAATGTCTCCGATCACGGGATAGACGGGCGCAAAGCCAGGAGAGTTCATCGTCCAGGTCTTTTGAGTCTCCACCAGCCCCTGGGCCCTGGGGATGTACTTCTGGGTCCACTCAGGGTCGGTGTGAAACCCATCTTGGGCCTCTTTCATATGCTTGGCGTCGTCGTAACCCCAGATGTGGACCACCTGGTTAAGGGCGCCGATCTCGCTCCAGTACCAGCCAGCCAGCGTCACGCCGTAGCGTTGCCTGATGGGCAGGCTGATTTCTTTCACCCCGGCCCGGTATTCGGGAGTGGCCCCCGGTTTCAACGTATACATCCGGTAGTCGTAAATCATCTAAGTCTCCCAGCAATTCCAGTTCAAATAAACCAAATTATTGGGCCCGATTATCATCCCCCCTTTCGTAAAGGGAGTTGGGGGATTTACCCCGTATGTTGCAGGACAAACTCTCCGATGCGGCCGATGGCCTTTCGAGCCTCGGGCAGTATGGGAGCGTAATGGTGCCAGACGTGGGGCATGTCGTCCCAAACCTCCATCTCCACGGACACCCCGGCTTCCTTGGCCCTGGATTTCAGCATGGTGGAGTCGTCCAACAGGACCTCTATGCTTCCCACCTGGAGCAGCAGGGGAGGCAATCCCGTGAGGTCGGCATGGATTGGCGACGCCAAAGGCGCCTTTGGGTCCTTGCCGCCCATGTAGACCCCAGCGATCTTCTGGATTCGCTCTTTGGACACCGATGGGTCGGCCTCGGCGTTGTCGGTGTAGGACTGGCCGGTGGCTTCCATGTCGGCCCAGGGCGAGATGCAGACACCGGCGGCCGGCATGGGCTCACCAACGTGGCGCAGGGCCACCAGTGCCGCGACGGTCAATCCGCCGCCGGCCGAGTCTCCGCCGATTACCATCTTCTCCGGAGCGATGCCCTGTGAGAGCAACCAACGGTAAGCGGATACCGAGTCCTCCACCGGAGCGGGGAAGGGTATCTCCGGAGCGAGGCGGTAATCCAGAGCCAAGACCCGCGCTTTGGCCGCCCTGGCCATGTGGGCAAGCATCACCCGGTGAGTGCGGGCCGAGCCAAATAGGTATCCACCGCCGTGAAGATAGAGCACCACGCGGTGATCTTGGGACTCCGGGGCTCTGATCCACTCGGCGGGCACCCCATTGGCGCCCACTCGTTCGGTCTCGATGTCGTCGTCCATGGGCAGGGTCGACATGATCCGCTCGTAAGAAAGGCGGTCATCGTCGGTGGTCTTTTGGGTCTCGGCGGACCGCGTCCGGATCATCTCAAGTACTGCGTTTAACTCCTGACTCGGGGCCATGTCGCATCTCCTCGGGAGGTTTCAAGTTGCGGCCATGATAGAACCGCCAGTGATGAACCGCAAGCGGGATAGGTATTGCGACTGCCGGACCGCCTGCTGTCGTAATTGTTTTATTGCTGGGGGCCAAATCCCCCTTGATCCCCCTTTACGAAAGGGGGAACCCGACCCCCTCGCACGAAGGCGAGATAACTCCCCCCTTTCGTAAAGGGGGGTTGGGGGGATTTCAGCTTTCTGCCCACAGATGTCGCCGTCCGAGGTCAGGACAAGCGGGGGACGCCCGATCTCCGTGGTAAAACGAGACGCGCTCTAACTTAGCAGCCGCTTGAGTTCGCGGGCGCTACTATGTGGGGCGGAGAGCACTGGCACGGGAGACACGGTCTTCAGATGGGCCAATGCCGCCGCGAAGGAAAACTGACTGAGCAGCACCGCGTCCACATCGCTAGCCAGATTCAGCACTTCCTCTCCCAGGCGTCGCTCCAACCCCGCTTGGCCCTCCATTCGCATGACATCTATCAAGTCTTCCGCCAAGCATAGATGGGGTTCGATCTCTTTCCCCGCTTCCTCTGCCGCCAGTCTTAGGTAATATTCTGAGTCGCGCATCGTGGCTGAAACCGAGGCGATCATTCCAATCCTGGAACCGGCCGCTACCGCTTCAGCCATCACCGGGCCGTAAGAAGAAACCAGGGGAACGTCGACCAAGTGTTTTGCCGAGTCGACCACGGGTGCATATACCGAACAGGCCAACCCAATGGCGTCAGCGTTGTTGTCCTGGCAATAGCCGATGAGATTGCTCATGCGCCGGCGCAGCTTGGAGGTTATCTGGTCGTCGAAGTCGATCAGCAACCCTTCATCCAGAACGTTGATGACCTCGGCCTCGGGAAACTCCTCGCTGAAGGCCAGCCGCACCGGCGGGATGGACTCGGCGATAGCGTGAATCATGGTGACGCGCATGTTCGTTTCTCTTATCGTCCTGTTTCCACCGGCTCTAGCTAAGACCCAGAACTTCGCCGTCGGGCGTGACGTCCATGTCCAGGGCTCTGGGGCGGCTGGGCAGGCCGGGCAGGGTCTCGATGCGGCCAGCCAAGGCGTAAAGAAAGCCGGCGCCAACGGAGGCCCGGATGTCAGTTATGGGGAATGTATAACCCTGGGGCCGCCCTTTCAGACTCTGGTCATGGGATATGGACAGATGGGTCTTGGCCATGCAGATGGGCAGGCCGCCCCAGCCTTGGGACTCGAAGTATTGCAATCGGCGGCGAGCCTCGGGGGACCAACTCACGTCGGCGGCGCCGTAGATCTTCTGGGCCAGGGCCAATACCTTATCCTGGGCCGATGCATCGGTAGGGTAGGCGTAGGTTATCTGCCGGTCACCATCAGCGGCATCCACCACGGCTTGCGCCAGCTCCTCGGCTCCTGCTCCACCCTGCGCGAAACCGTCACACTCCACTGCTGCGGTTGCCCCAGCATCCATGGCTATTTTCTTCACCGCCGCCAGTTCATCAGGGGTGTCGTCTCCGAACCGGTTGATGGCAACCACGCAGGGCAAGCCAAACCCGCGGACGATGCCCACATGATGGACCAGGTTATCCCCGCCAGCAACAACTGCTGCTGGATCGGGGCTGGCAAGGTCCCGGCGGCGGACCCCTCCGTGCCATTTCAGTGCCCGGGCGGACGCCACCAGCACAGCGGCGCTGGGCGGCAGTCCGCTTTGACGGGTCTTGATGTGCATGAACTTCTCGAATCCCAGGTCCGAAGCAAACCCGGCCTCGGTGATCACGTAGTCGGCGTAGCCCAAGGCCATCCTGTCGGCAATGATTGAGCTGCAACCGTGGGCGATGTTTCCGAAGGGGCCGGCGTGGATGATGGACGGCTGGCCCTCCATGGTCTGGACCAGATTGGGCATTACGGTCTGGTGGAGCAGGGTCATCAGCGCCCCGGCTACTTCCAACTGGGTAACTGTCACTGGTTCGCCTTCCCTGGTCTCCCCGACCACAATCCGGCCTAACCTTTCCCGCAGGTCGTCAGGGCCGTCGGCCAGGGCGAGGATAGCCATAATCTCAGACGCGGAGACGATATCGAACCGCGCTTCCCTTAACGGACCGTAACCGGAGCCTCCAACCCCGGTGACGGCCTGACGCAGACCCCGGTCGGAGGCGTCGGTCACCCGGTTCCACATCACTCCGCCGGCTTCCAGGCCCGGCACCGCGCCTCGGAACACGGCGTTCTCCACCAAGGCGGCCAACAGGTTGTGGGCCGAGCCGACGGCATGGGCGTCCCCAGTGAAGTGGATGTTGATCTCGTCTTCGGGCACCACCCGGGCCATGCCCCCGCCGGTGCCGCCGCCCTTGATCCCGAATATGGGCCCAAGGGTGGGCTCCCGGAGATTGACCGAGACCTTATGACCCAAGCGCCCAAGCCCCTGGGTGAGGCCGATGGCGGTGGTGGTCTTGCCTTCTCCGGCGGGAGTCGGTGTGATACCGGTCACGACGACCAGTCTGCCCTTCTGGCCGCCGGAATTCTTTAGGGCGTCCAGGGATATCTTGGCCTTGTACCGGCCGTAGAGAATTAGGTGATCAGGGTGTAATCCTAGGCCGTCCGCTATCTTTGTGATCGGCTCCACTTAGCCTCCAATTGGCAAGTCCATCGTTGTTGGTTTCCAGCTTGTTTTTTTTCCGGCCAGAGCCTTAGGACTATATGCCGAAGTTGGGGGATGCCGCAACCCGGGGCTTCGTAATGTGTTTCGGATTCAACACGGCGAAGGAGGCGAGGCCCAGACCTATATCATTCTTGAGGATGCCATAGTATATTATTCCAAAATGGATAGATTATCGAAATGCACTAATCATTTAATGCCGCCAGCTACTCTTTAGATGACCACCGCCGACGAGGCTCTGTTTTTACGGGCGATCGATTCCCTCTATTGGAGATGTTACCCATGAGAGTAGGTCAAATAAATGAAGGCCCAGTGCTCGTTGGGGGTGATTACAAGCGGGCGTGCTTGTTCTTTGACGAGGTAATTCCGGTGATTTGGCCCTCCGGAGAATCCGAAGACGAAACAATAGCTGACATTGAAAAATATGGGGAATATCGAGACGCGATTGATGCTCCAATTCTCAAGGAGTCCTTAATCAATTCACAATGGCGGGGCTGGGTCGAAGGATACGGTCATCTCGCAATTGGGCGCTTCGTATTTCTCAAGATGCGCCGAGATTATCCAGAGGCGGCCAACATTTGGCAATTGGCTGACTTGACACTTGACTTCCTAAAAAATGAAATGCCTGGCGTGGATCAGAATTACATTTCGATCTTCTTCCCAGATGTTGATACATTGGCAATGAGAGTCGTCGTCGATCCGCTAAAGCAAACTCTTTCTGCACTCGAACAGCAATATGCGAATATCGACATTTATGGGCATGAAGGTTTGGAAGACACCGAAAACAGCGTCGATGTGATGCTGAGCAACCTCGACCTGATTCAGTGCGATGATTTGTCATGGGAGCGAATTTCCGAAATCAAAAAGGACTCGGAAGCAATCAACGAACTACGAGAATTGCGGCGATTCCTCGTGAGAGAAATGACCGGTTTCACCAAAAGTCACGTAGAAGAAGAACTGGTCAAAGCAATCGAGAAACATAAGAATGCTGCGGACAAATTGGGAATTAAAACGCTTGTTTCAGATCTTGTGGTCGGTCGTGAAACCATGATCTATGGTGGAATGCTAGCCGCAATTGGAGCGGTTAGAGGACCAGAGGAAATATTGGCTACTGCTGGCGCTTGGAGCCTCGCATTCGCCGGAACGACCATTTCCGTATTAAGAGGTCGTAGCTCGTTGGTTCAAAATTCGGAAGTGAAATACCTGGTTCGACTTAACAACGAAACGAGGTAGCTAGTGTTGTTACCCTGCGCCTATCCCTAATACGAACTCTGAGAAACTTGCTCTTCCAGGCGTTCGATGTCCCGCTCGCTTAGGTTGAAGTATTTGGCGTCGGGGTGGTGGAAGACCAGGGCCGACACCGAGGACTCCGGGTCCATCATGTACCCCTCAGTCAGCTCCACATCCAAGTTGGCATGGACATCCAGCAACCGGAAAAGCTGTTCCTGGTCCTCCAAGCGGGGGCAGGCCGGATATCCGAAGGAGAACCGCTTTCCCCGGTACTGGGTACGGAACAGGTCTTGGGGAGTGGTCCCCGCCTGGTCGCCAAAGCCCCACATCTGCCTCATCTGCTGATGGAGCAGTTCGGCGAAGGCCTCGGCGCTTTCCAGGGCCAGGGCTTGGAGGATGTGGGCGTTTAGGAACTGTCCCTCGGCCATCCATTTCTCGGCCAATCCTCGGACTCCGTTGCCGATGGATGTGACGAACATACCGACGTAGTCGGGTTCCCCTCCGCTTGCGGGCAGTAAATAGTCCGAAAGGCACAGGCCGTCCCGTTGGGACTGGCGTCCGAAATAAAACTCTTCGGCGATATACCTGTCCTCTGAGCCGTAGACCAGCAGCCGTTGGCCGTCTGAATTGCAGGGGAAGAATTTCAAAACAGCGTTGGCCTTGATGTCTTCTTGGGCCAACATCAAGTCTTCCACTTTTCTGACCGAATTATAGAGTTCGATGGCCGCCTGCTCTCCAGCCTCCAGGTCATCAGCGAACCGGCCTTTATAACCCAGATGTCTAACATAGAGCATTTGGGGGTTTATGTAGGGGAATACCTCTTCCAAGGGATGGTTGTTCAGAACGTGCAGCCGCAGGTCCGGTGGGTTGGGTATGTCGAAGTCGTGCCTCACCTGGGCTGGGGGTACGTCTTCGCCGGCCGCAGCTTCATTGCTCCGGGACGCCTCATCGGCTGCCAGCATGGACTCAGACTCTTCGTCCAAAGAGGCCGCCAACTTGGCCCGCTCGTCGGCATCCTGGATGGTATTGGCCAGGGCCAGCCCAGACATGGCATCTGGGGCATAAGCCACCATTCCGTCGTATTCGGGGGCGATTCGCAGCCGTGTGAACCGGTTGGAAAGCGCCGCGCCTCCCACGAGGACCGGGCAGGCAATTCCCGCTTGGCGGAAATCTTGGGCGGTTTCAACCATCATCTTGGCCGACTTCACCAGCAGACCCGAGAGGCCGATCATGTCCGGCTTGTGCTTCTGGTAGGCTTCGATCAGGTCCTGGGGCGGGACTTTGATACCCAGGTTAATCACTTCATAGCCGTTGTTGCCCATGATTATCTCAACGAGGTTCTTGCCAATGTCGTGAACGTCTCCCTTCACGGTGGCCAGCACCACTCGGCCTTTGACGGCACTCTCCGACCGCTCCATATGCGGCTCAAGGTGGGTTACCGAGAACTTCATGGATTCAGCCGACTGCAGGACCTCAGCGACGATCAATTCGTTGGCGTTAAACTGACGGCCAACCTCGGCCATCCCGGCCATCAGGGGCCCGTTGATTATCTCCAAAGGGGTCCGTCCGGTGAGGGCTTCGTTCAGGTCGTCTGCCAGCCCCTCTTTGGAACCTTCAATAATGGCCAGAGCAAGTCTTTCGTCCAAGGGCAGGTTCAGGCGCTCTTCCGAAGTCGCTTTGGGAGCCTTCTCACGGAAGTGGTCGGCAAACGCGGCCACCGGGTCTTCCCCCCGGTACCAGATCAGGTCCTCGGCCAGCTTGCGCTCCTCTTCCGGTATCGACCCATAGCGCTCCATCCCCTCGGAGTTGACGATCGCCATGTCCAGCCCAGCCTGGACGCAGTGGTACAGGAAGACCGAGTTGAGCACTTCCCGCCCGGCCGCAGGCAAGCCGAACGACACGTTGGATATGCCCAGCACCGTCTTGGCGCCCGGCAACTCCTCTTTGATCAGCCGCACGCCTTCGATGGTCTCTGCGCCAGAGCCAACATAGTTCTGATCGCCGGTTCCCACCGGAAACACCAAGGGGTCGAAGATGATATCTTCGATGGGAACGCCGTATTTCCCGGTCAGGAGCCCGGCGGACCGGACCGCCACTTCAAGTTTGCGCTCTTTGGTGATGGCTTGCGCCTGCTCCTTGTCGTCGTCGATGCAACCCACCACCAGGGCCGCGCCATAGCGGCGGGCCAGCGGCACCACAGATTCAAAGCGCGCTTCCCCGTCTTCCAAGTTGATGGAATTTATGATGGACTTGCCCTGCAGCATCGTCAGGGCTAGCTCAATCACCGAGGAGTCGGTGGAGTCAATCATGATCGGAGCTTTTACTTTCTTGGTCACCAAATCCAAAAATTTGGCCACATCCGCTGCCTCGTCCCGGTCTGGGTCCTGGAGACAGACGTCCAGGATGTGGGCGCCGTTCCGCATCTGGCGGCGGCCGATCTCGGCGGCTTCCTCAAATGAATCCTCGGCGATGAGCCGGCGGAACCGTCTGCTGCCCAAGACATTGGTGCGCTCACCTACGATGGCTGGCCGGACCTCGTCGTCCACCACCAGCGACTCAATACCCGAAACTCTGGTCTCCGATGATTGGGCGCCGGGCCGCACCGGCTTTCCCGCCGCCATGTTCGCCAGAAGCTTCACATGGCCGGGCACGGTGCCACAGCAGCCGCCGACCAGGTTCACCCAGCCGGACTCTGCGAAGCGTCCGACCGTTTCCGCCATCATCTCCGGCGTCTCGTTGTAATTACCGTCTTCGTCCGGCAACCCAGCGTTGGGGACGCAGGCGACCGGGAACCGGGACAGGGCGGCCAGGGTCCGTATATGGTCGGTCATAAAGCCGGGTCCGGTGGCGCAGTTCAAACCGATCCAGAGCAGGTCCCGGTGAGCCAGCGAGGTGTAGAAGGCTTCAACGTCCTGACCGGCCAGCAGGGTGCCCATGGGCTCGACCGTTCCCTGCACGGCTACTGGGATCTCTTGCCCCAGTTCGGCGAAAGCCCGGTCGATGCCTTCCAGCCCGGCCTTCACGTTCAGGGTATCTTGGACGGTTTCGAGCAGAAGCACGTCAACGCCGCCTTCGATGAGCCCGGCGGCTTCCGTGTGGTAATCAGCGGCCAGTTCCTCGAAGGTAATGCCACCGGTGACCGAAATGGTTTTGGTGGTGGGGCCCATGGAGCCAATAACAAACCGGGGCTTGTCGGGGGTTGACGCAGTCTCGGCCGCGCGACGGGCGAGAACGGCCGACTCCCGGTTTAAGCGGCGGGCTTCGTGGGCTAGTCCGTACTCGGCCAGCACCACGGGCGTTGCGCCGAAGGTGTTGGTCTCGATGATGTCGGCGCCGGCTTCCAGGTAGCCCCGGTGGATGTCTTCAATAACCTCGGGCCGGGTGACGGTCAGCCACTCGTTGCACCCTTCGTATTCCGGACCGCCGAAGTCTTCCGGGCCCAAGTCGCGGGCCTGGATGGCGGTGCCCATCGCCCCGTCTATCACCAGTAAACGTTGGCGTAATGCCGATTTCAGTTCATCAATACGGGAAATATTTGACATAAATGTTCAATGACTACATAGTATCCGGCTTAGATTGTAGCATAGCCGATGAAATTAGAGACCGGTGGGCAGCGTTTCAGAGTCTGAAGAAACGTATGAGGAGATCAGACCCGGGAGAATTTGGCGATCTCCCGCGCCCATTCTCGCAAACGGTCAAGCGCCTCCAGCTTACGGGAGAAGCTCATCCGTGCCCGGCGGCGGTGCCATTTCTCCTTCTCGCGGAATGCTAGTTCCCCGTAGGCTTTGGAGCTTGCGGGCAAGTGTAACTTTTTCATCGTCGATTCCGCTTATCTTCGGGAGATTTCCCTACCCAGCGAACCAGGCGGTCAATTCCTGCCGGTTCTGTTCCAGCCACTTGATATTAAGGCTCACCCTTTCCAGCGCCTGGCGAATGGTTCGTTCAGCGGCCGGGGCCGGGTGCTCGGCGAAGAAGCCGTCCACCTCGTCGGCCTTCTCCTGGGTATTGAAGTGGCTGCAGATCGACACCAGCCGCATGAGACCGAAACCGCCGCCGCCGTAACGCCGGTCGAACTCTCCCCAGTTGGACCTGACGAACTCCCAAGCCAAATCGCGGCCCTTGGGATTGGCGGCAACGCCGGTCACCAAGGTGACCGTGTCTTGGGAACGCACCTTGGATGATAGTGAGTCCTCCAAAGTTGCGGTCAGCAATTCCGGCTGTTGGAAGCGTGTCAGGGCCATCAGGAGCCGAATTTTCTCTTCCGCCAAGTCGGTTTCGCTTTCCAGGTCCCAGATCTGGTCATAGATGTCCTTGCCGCCAGATTGGACCGCCAGCGCGAAAACCACGCCGCGTAGATCTGGGAGCAACTTTCCCCGGTCCTGCAGGTATTCCTGGAATCGCTCCGACGCCTGTGCCGTAAGTTGGGGGTCGTTATAGCTCCCGGCTTGGCTCAGGACCGTGGATCGGAGCAGGGCATCCAAATGGCCTTCTCCGGCCTTGGGTTCCCAACCGGCCCTTGTGGCCGCGGGTCCGAATATGTCGCGAGCGAATTCTTGGTAGGACGGGTGCACCGGTTCGTTGGCGAGAAGTTGGTCGATGTCCCGCAGGTTGCTGGCCAGGTCGCCCCAGACCGAAGCGCCGGTCTCGTTCTGGTAGGCCTGGGCCAGCGAGAGGAACTGGGTCACTGGCAACAGCCCGGCCCGGGACAGGGCGTAGGCGTCGTTCTGGATCCCTAGACGGTCGGTTGCGTGTAATTCCAAGGAACTGATCGCCGGGACCAGACGCTGCCAGTCATCGGCGCTGTAATTCACCCGGTAGAAGCCGGTCTGCTGGGGATTGACCTTGATCCAGCCGTTGCCGCCCCCCGGAACATCTATCTGGGTTTGCCGCCCCTCCATCACTGTGACGGCGGAAACCTGGCCGTCCTGGCTGGCGGTGAGGGGCACCCGCCAGACTTTATCATTATCGTCCGAGTCTGGTTCGCTATCGCCTAGCAGCCGGTCGTAGACGAATCTTTCCTGGGAAATCGATAATCGTGTTTGGCCTTCGCTTCGGTCTGTTTCTACCTGGAGCACCGGGTATCCCATCTGCTTTACCCAGGAGTCCATAATGGCGGTAACCGGCTGGCCCGACTCGGTCTCTAGGGCCGACCACAGATCTCGAGTCTGTGCGTTGGCGTACATGTGGCCCGATAGGTAGCGGTTCAATCCCTTCCGGAAGACCTCAGCCCCCAGGAAATTCTCCAGCATGCGGATCACCGAGGCGCCTTTGCTGTAGCTGATGGCGTCGAACAGCTGGCTGACTTCCGCCGGATTTTTTACTTCTTGCTCGATGGGATGGGAGTTCTTCAGGCCGTCCAGGCTGAGCGCCCGGTTGGTGTCCATGTTTACGAATTGGGTCCACATCTCCCATTCCGGGAAGAGCCAGTCAACCGCCTTGTTGCCCATCCACGATGCGAAGCTCTCGTTCAGCCAAAGGTCGTCCCACCATTCCATGGTCACCAGGTCGCCGAACCACATATGCGCCATCTCGTGGGCAATGACTTCGGCCACTCTCTGGCGTGTGCCGGCCGATGAGTTGTCCGGGTCCACCAGCAGGGCGGTCTCCCGGTAAGTGACAACACCCCAGTTCTCCATGGCGCCGGCGGCGAAGTCGGGGATGGCGATATGGTCCAACTTGGCCAGAGGATAGGGGATTCCAAAGTAATCGTTGAAATATCCCAGCAGCTTCACGGATGTGTCCAAGGCAAAGCTCGCCTGAGCCTCCTTGCCTGGAGTGGTCCATACGCCGACCATCGTGCCGCTGGCGGCCCGCGCCTCCACCGAGGCCAGGTGCCCAACGACAAAGGCCAGGAGATATGTTGACATAACCGGAGTCTCGGCAAATCGGACCGACTTTAGGCCGGGGCCGAAGACCGCCTCTTCCACCACTGGGGTGTTGGAGACGGCCTGAAATTCGTCTGAGAACACCAGGGTTACTTGGAAGGTCGACTTTTTGGCCGGTTCGTCCCAACAGGGGAAGGCGCGGCGGGCGTCGGTGGGCTCAAATTGGGTGGTGGCTAGATACCGGGTTTCGCCGTCCTGCGAGGTGTATTCTGACCGGTAGAAGCCCATCAGTTTGTCGTTTAGTTCTCCAGTGAAGGTCATCTCCAAGCGGGCGTCGCCTGGCTGGACCGTTTCGCCAAAGTCTAGGGTTGCCGTCTCGGCGTCTTTGTCGATTGTCACCGAGCGGCTGGATAAAGTGTTCCCGTTGGCATGGAGGGCTACCGATGTGATCTCCAGATCGATGGCGTTAAGCACGATTGTGGAGGTTGGCTCCAACACCAGAATGTCTATGCTCTGCTCGCCCTTGAAGGTGAAGTCTTCCAGGTCAGGCTGGAGCGTGATGCGGTATTTGCTGGGGCGGGTTGTTTCAGGCAGAACCACCGCTTCAGATGCGGGCATTACGATCTTCCTCCCCTGGATTCGGGCGACTCATTCAGGCGTCAGCTTCCAGCCGTTGCCGGCTCTCCCGGCTTTGATGGAAAGGGGTGCAAAGACCCGCTGTGATAGCGGGTCCTAAATGGGCGAATCGCCGACGTTGGGCTCCTCTTTTGACGCAGAGCCAGTGTACCATTAACCCGCCAACGCCTCTACCCATGGCAGGTGTGTGCTGATCCAGACCAGTCAATGGATGGCGGATGCTCCGCATGGTGCTATAATACGGGCCGGTTTTTGTCATCCCGTTTAGGCGTGAATTGTGTGTGAGTGCGGTCCTTCCAAGACCGGACGTCACCGGTATCGGAAGGACTGGGGCGACAGTGCGCCATCGGTAATTCCCGGGCGCCCCGGCACCGTGGGGGACCGGAATCTTAATTTACTAAGGAAGACCCAAATGCCTCCCAAGACATTGTTCGAAAAAATCTGGGACGACCACGTGGTCGTGCAGGAACCTGGCGAGCCCGCGGTGATCTACGTCGACCTGCACCTAGTACACGAAGTAACCTCGCCCCAAGCCTTTGATGGCCTCCGGGACGCCGGACGGCAGGTGCGGCGGCTTGACCTGACCGTCGCCACCGCAGATCACAACACGCCAACCTGGGACCTGTCCCTTCCGGTGACCGACGAGATTTCCAAGAAACAGTTGGACGCCCTTGACCGCAACTGCGCCGAATTCGGTGTTACGCTCTACGACCGGTTCAGCCCCTTGCAGGGAATTGTTCACATCATAGGTCCAGACCTTGGCTACACCCAGCCCGGCAAGACCGTGGTCTGCGGCGACAGTCATACATCGACCCACGGCGCCCTGGGCGCGTTCGCAATTGGGATCGGCACCTCCGAGGTCGAGCACGTACTGGCGACTCAGACGCTGCGTTCGTTCAAGCCCGACACCATGGAGGTCCGGGTTAACGGGCAGTTGCCCAGAGGCGTCACCGCCAAAGACATCATCTTGGCAATCATCGGCAAGATCGGCGTTTACGGCGGCGTGGGTCACGTGATCGAGTACACCGGAGAAGCCATCCGCTCCCTGTCCATGGACGGCCGGATGACCGTGTGCAACATGAGCATCGAAGCCGGAGCCCGGGCCGGAATGATTGCCCCAGACCAGACCACTTTCGATTACCTTCGCGGCCGTCAATTCGCTCCCCAAGGCGCCGAGTTCGACGCGGCCGTGGAACGCTGGAAGGCTTTGGCGACCGACCCCGGCGCCAAATACGGCACGGTAGTCGAGATTGATGCATCCAGTCTGGAACCGCACGTGACTTGGGGTACTAATCCTGGCATGGTCGCCCCCATCTCCGGCAAGATTCCCGATCCCGCGGACATGACTGACGAGGCCCAAAGGGAATCCACGGTGCGCGCTTTGCAGTACATGGACCTGAAGGCCGGCATGGCGATTGAAGACATCAAGATCGACCGCATCTTCGTCGGCGCCTGCACCAACGCACGGCTGGAGGACCTGCGGGCCGCCGCTGAGGTGGTCAAGGGAAAGAAGGTCCACGCTGACGTTTATGCCATGGTGGTCCCCGGTTCGGCCAAGATCAAGAAAGAGGCGGAAGAAGAGGGCCTGGACAAGATATTCGAGGAAGCGGGCTTGGACTGGCGGGTAGCCGGATGCTCCATGTGTCTGGGGATGAACCCGGACATCCTCTCGCCCGGAGAGCGCTGCGCCTCCACCTCCAACCGAAACTTTGAAGGGCGGCAGGGCAAGGGCGGCCGCACTCATCTGGTCAGCCCCGCCATGGCAGCGGCAGCGGCCATCGCCGGCCACTTTGTTGACGTCAGAGACTTTTAATCCCCCGTATATTCCAGTAAATCCTCTGTATTACCAAGGAGAATCATCATGGACCCATTCACGAAATTAAGCGGCGTGGTCGCCCCAATAGACCGCGTCAACATCGACACCGACCAGATCATCCCGGCGGTATTTCTCAAAAGCATCGAGCGCAGCGGCTTCGAGGACGCCCTGTTCTCGTCGTGGCGGTACAACAATGACGGTAGTCCAAACCCAGATTTCGTGTTGAATAAACCCGCTTACAAGGACGCCCATGTCTTGGTGGCCGGCCCCAATTTCGGCTGCGGATCGTCCCGCGAGCACGCCCCGTGGGCCCTCCGCGACTACGGGATCAAGTGCATCATTTCGACTAGTTTCGCCGATATTTTCTACAACAACTGCTTCAAAAACGGCGTGCTGCCACTGATTTTGCCGGAGGAGCAGGTGCGCGAGATCATGGACAAGGCCGAGTCCGATCCTGGCATGGAACTAAACGTCGACTTGGTGAGCCAGCGAGTCTGGGACGAAAGCGAGGAGATCTCCATATCTTTCAACATTGACCCAGCCCGCAAGGACGCCTTGGTTAACGGCCTGGACGACATCGGCCTCACCCTCCGCATGGAGAAAGACATTTCCGCCTATGAGGCCAAGCGCGGGTTGTAAGCGGTCAGCCTTCAGCAACAAATTTGCTCTGTGGCCTATTGTCGTCTTTCTGAGGCGGGAGCCCCAAGAATCTTTGTGCTATTGATTTGCCACCGAGCAAGCACAACGAGACGGTGCTTCCCTTCACTCGGAGCGACCCGGCAAGGGCCAATCCGCGCGATCAGGCAGAGCTTTCTGCGGCCGCTTCACCTGTGGCGGCCGTCTGGGATGGCGCCGTAGCCGGCTCCCCCAGGAGCAAGAACAATGCCGAGCCGAAAAAACTGACCACGGCAACTACGGTAAAGGACACCGTATAGGTTCCGGTGGCGTCGAACATGATTCCCGCAAATAACGGCGAAGCCAACAGCAGGACATTCATCGGAATCATGGACATTCCGGTGATGCTGGCAAATGCCTTGCGGCCGAAGTAGACTCCCCGGATGGCGGTTGTCATCGGGCCGCGGCCTCCGAAGCCGATGCCAAGCACCACCGCAAATAGAAATGCCATCTCCTGGGTTTCCCCCACCACCAGCACGGCTACCGCCACGGACTGGATCGAAGAAAAGGAGAAGATCGCCCATCGGATCGGCACCCGGTCGCCCAGGTAGCCTCCGATCAAAGTGAACACCGCCCCCACCGCCGTATAGGTCGCCACCACCCACCCAACAGTTTGCAAGGATAAGCCCCGGTCGGTCATCATCGGGCCAAGGTGGACCATCATCGTTACGATGACGATGGACGAGCAGGCATGGCCAATGGAGATGAGCCAAAATGCCTTGGTTCGGACGGCCTCCTGCCAGGTGAAGTCGGGCTCCCCGGCACCCAGAGCAGACTCTTCACGTCTCGCCACCGCCGGCCCGGGGCGCTGACCGTCGGGATGTTGGCCGTATTCTTCGGGATTATTCCGCACCAACCGGGAGATTGGCGCCGCTATTGCCACGAGTACGATGCCAATGAACGCAGCTGTCCATCGCCAGCCTGGCCGGCCCGGGATGTCGGGATCGATGGCCCAGACGATGATGGGCACCAAAATCACCCCGCCGATCAGAAACCCTTCCATGGACACTGCCATGGCCGTGGCCCGATTTCGGGCAAACCAATTGTTGATAACAGTCATCATCGGCAACCAGCTACCCAGCCCGGTGCCCATGCTAATCACCACGAAGGCCAAATAGAACTGCCAAAGGCTGTTTGTAGCCGCCAGAATCAGGAACCCGCCCCCGGCGATCGACATCCCCAAGGCGACCATTTTTCGAGGTCCCAATTTGTCCACCAGATATCCGCTCACCGGGCCCATGATGGAACCTTCCACACGGGTCAATGAGAAGGCGATGGTGAGTTGGGTGCGGCTCCACCCAAAGTGCTTCTCCAGAACCACGAACCAGGCGGTCATGCCCTGGAACAGAGGCACCGTGCCCACGACCATAATCAGGGCGGAAACCCCGACCAGAACCCAGCCGTAGAAAAGGCGGCGAGGACGGGTCGGCATATCGGGTTGGACCATCTTCTACCTGCGATAGTGTTTTACCGGAAAGAGATTGCACTGTAGCTAAACGGCTGCCGGTTACGCAAAGCGGCGATTATACCGTTGCAAAGAGGGCTGGCAGGGAACGTTTGCTTACCATCGGTAGCAGACCGCTGAAAGCTTTTAGCCGTCGGCTACACTGGAAACGCTCGCCTAACCTGCTCTTGGAAGTCGGTTTCGTAGCGCTGCATCCGGCCTTGGCGCACTTGCTCGTCCAAGGACGGACGTTGCACCGGCCGCGGATTGGTGGGTCCGTAACCGATGATGCCCGTTTCCTCCAGGGCCGCCATTTCGCCGCCGGTCTTGCCGAGAAGTTCCGAGAGGATCAGCGAATTATGCTCTCCCATGAGCGGGGCCGCTCGGCCTTTCACCGCGGGCGTTCTTGAGAGCTTCCAAGGGCGGCCGGCGTAGGGCAGTGGCGGAATGCCCGTGCTTTCGTGATGCGTTACCACCTCGTAGAAACCCCGCTCATTCAGATGGGGGTTAAAGAGCAGGTCCTTGCTGTCTAGGACGGCTCCGGAGGCCACTCCCTCTTCCTGCAAGGCCTGCATCAGTTCGTGGGCGTCCCAGGGTCTGGTCACCGGACCGATCAGCGCATCCAACTCGTCCCGGTTCTTCCACCGGCTCAGCGAGTCCTCAAACCTGGAATCGCCAGCCCACCCTTCCTGTCCCAACACCCGGCAGACTGCTTGCCACTCGTCGTCTTTTGCGACGGCGATGGTGATCCAGCGGTCTTCTCCCTGGCAAGGGTAGCAGCCGTGGGGGGACATAGAGGTGTCTTGGTTGCCTCTGCGCTGCCCCGTGCGGCCATTGGCCGAGAAATCCATCAGCACCTCAGGGATCGTGGCGCTGGTGGCCTGAGTCTGAGAGATGTCCACGAACTGACCTTGGCCGGTGCGTAGCCGGTGCATCAGGGCCGCCATCACGGCGAAGACCGTATGCTCGCCAGAGGTGTAGTCGGTGTAGGGAATTTCGGCCATCACCGGCTGACCGCCCAGGTAGCCGGTCTGATAGGCCAGCCCCGCCGCGCCTTCCGTGGCTGGTCCGGTGGCCCCGTAGTTGGCCCAAGGACCATAGAACCCGTATCCGGTCGACGAAACCATGATGATGTCAGGCTTTATCTTTCGGAGATCTTCGTACTCCAGCCCAAAGTTTTTGATCACTCTGGGGGTGAAATTCTCAGCGAATATGTCGGCAACGGAGATCAACTCGTGAAGAATCTGGATTCCTTTGGGTTTGCTCAGGTCCAGGGTCACGCCCAGTTTGTTGCGGTTCTGCTCGTAAAAATTGGCGCCTTTGTTCCAGAACTCACCTGAGACGTCGTTTTGGTAAACCGAGTCGCTGCGGTAGCTCTCCAGCCTTCCGGTAGACTCCAAGCGGATAACCTGGGCTCCCATGTCCGCCAACAGTTTCATGGCAAAGGGAATGGCGATGAGCTGGCCCATCTCGATTATGCGGACGCCTTCCAATGGGGCCGGCATGTTCAGAGTGTCTCCAGATTAAATTTATCTACATGGCCCGAATATGGGCCAAATGCCAATTAAATGATTTGCAGAGCCCTCATTTGGACTAATTGTTCGCGGGTGTGGCCAAGCCGGTGGCCGATGATTTCCTGGTTGTCCTGTCCCAGGGTTGGTGCGGCGCTGCGGACCTCCCAAGGAGTGCCGCTCATCTCGAATGGAGCGCCGGGGTACTTCCGAGTTCCCAGGGCCGGGTGGTCGATGTCGACGAAGAAATTCCTGGCTTCGAATTGCGGGTCGGCCATCACCTCTTCGGGCGACTGGATCACGCCAAAGATGAACCGTTTCTCGTGGGAGGCGTGGAACATTGTGTATTTGTTCTGCTTGATGAAGTATTCATCCAGAATCCGGCCCAATTCTTCGGCGTTGACCAAGCGGGCGGAGGGAGTGCTGAACCTCTCGTCGTCCAGTTCAGGTAGGCCCAGAAAATCCACGACGGTGTTCCAGTCTAACCCGGCGCCGATACCCGGATTGGGTATGAGGTGGCCGTCTGCGCTGGCCCTCATGCGGAGCAAATCGCCGCTGTGGTTCGGCTGGCGGCGGCGGACCGCTCCGGTATAAGTGAAGTTGTTGATCACATCCCTGAGACCCGTGGCCACTGCTTCCTGGATGGAAACGTCGACCAATTGTCCTTGACCGGTGAGCCGCTGGTGGTACATGGCCATCAGTGTGGCGGAGGCGGCGTCGGTCCCAGCCTTAAACTGGGCCTGATTGAAGGCGTGCTTCAGCGGCTCCCGGTCGTAGGCCCCAAATATATACATCAACCCGCCCAAGGCGTATTCGACGATGTCGGCGGCCTTGTAGTCCCGGTAGGGCCCGGTCTGCCCAAAGTTGGAGATGGACGTCATGACCAGACCGGGATTGATCTGTTGCAGAGTTTCAAAGTCCAGTCCGAGGGATGGCATGACCTTGGGGGCGAAATTCTCCACCAAAACGTCGGATTTTTCGACCATAGACTTCAGGACCTGGATACCCTTTTCTGACTTGAGGTTCAGGGTCACGCTCTGCTTGTTGGTGTTCAAGTAGGCGAAGAGCAGGCTCTTCTCCGGGTCGGCTTCATCCTGGTGGAAGGGCGCCATCCGCCGGGCCGGGTCGCCGCTGGGCCGCTCGATCTTGACCACTTCCGCGCCGAAATCGGCCAGCAATTTGGTGCAATACGGTCCGGATATGTGATGGGTGAGGTCCAAGACCTTCACCCCTTCCAGGGCGGGTTCGGTCACAGGGTTACTCCGAAATACTTGGGTCGCGGTGGGCCGTTAACAGCACCTGATGCTGTAGGCGTCCCGGTTCAGCGGAGTGTTCCGGCCAATTCCGGCGCGGCCTATTGCTCGGGATAAGTCAGCCTTAGCAGGGTATGCCGCCGATTGGTGGTATGGGGCCGGACCTGCTCCGGCCAGCGGCCGAGTTCCACAGCCTCCCCCCATTCTGGAGATCTAAGTATCTCTGGGCTCTCGATCTCATACATGGCGTGGAAACGGGGCTGGCCCTCCGTCGAGATATTCTGGGTCTGCCCTCCGATGAGGACCTGAAAGGCCTGGGCCTCGAACCGGGTGATGGCGCCGACACCAGCGATCTTGCCCAACTCCGGGCAGTGCTCGGTGTTGTAGACCTCGTGGAACAGATCCTCCTTGGCTGGATCAACGTCCATACTCGCGATGAACAGGTACTTCGATTTTGGGGCCATGGCCAGCCTCCTTGGTTCCTGCATCAGATTTCGTGCCAAGCACAGTCAATTTGGCTTCTGCGTAACGCCCCCATCTTAACCTTCCCCCTTTCAGGGAAAGGAATTCTCTCCCCCAGGCGTGGGGGAGAGTTAGAGAGGGGGCGGTTAGCGTCAGCTAGTAATTGTTAGAAGTAGCATTTCCTCATGAGACTAGAAAGCCCGGCGGTGAGAAACCTCGGTCTCTTCGCTGGTGATGAACTCCAGCAAGACAGCTTTGCCCTCTTCTTCGGTGACCTTTCGGGCCCTGGTGAAGGCAGCGCTGATCTGGTTGGGGTCCTCGATGCGCTCGGCGTACCCCCCCATGGCTTTGCCCAAGTCGGCATAGTTGCCGCCGAGATCCCTGGTGCCGTAGAGCTGGTGGGAGGACGCCATCTGTCTCGTCTCAACGGCCATGGAGGAGTTGTTCAAGACCACGGTTATGATTGGGATGTTGCTGCGGACGGCAGTCTCAAAGTCCAGCCCGACCATGCCGAACGCGGCATCGCCCATGAAGTTGACGCAGACCTTCTCGGGAGCGGCCAG
The DNA here is from genome assembly GCA_002816585.1 of SAR202 cluster bacterium Io17-Chloro-G6. The sequence goes on from MUCT01000005.1 coordinate 51,722, forward strand.
CTTGGCGCCGATGGTCAGGCCCAGGCCCGTGCCCAGCCCGTGGGACTTTCCCCAACCGAGGTAGGAACGGGGACCGTTGGACCGGTAGAAGGGGGTTATCTGGTCCCGGGGACTGCCCGAGTCGTGGGTCACTATGGCGTCTTCCGGGGGAACGGTGTGCATGAAGTCCCAGATCACCCGGTAGGGGGTTATTGGGGTCGAGTTGTCGGACAGCTTGGCCCGCCATTGGGCCAGCCAGCCTTCCCGCTCGGACTGGACCTCTTTGGCGGTGGACTGGTCGTTCTTCCTGCTGTCGCCGACGATCCTGCGGCAGGCTTCGATCATCTGGCGCAGGACCAGTTTGGCATCGCCGACGATGGGGAAATCGATGTTGTAGTCTTTGTTGACGTCGGATGCGTCATTTGTCGCATGAATCATGGTCTTGCCTGGAGGTATGTTCATGCACATGCCGTGCTTGGTAAAACTGGTTCCTACGCCGAACATCAGGTCGGCCCGGCGAATGAAGTGATAGGCGTGGCCCGACATGGTGGGGCCGGTGCTGCCCAAGGCCAGGGGATGGACCTCTGGAAAGGCGCTCTTGCCCAACAGGGTGCTGCAAACCGGCACCTGGAGTAGCTCTGCAAGTTCCAGCAATTCCTCGGAGGCCTTGCCGTACAACAGGCCCTGACCAGCCATAATCACCGGGTAATGGGAGGCGCACAGGGCCTTGGCGGCGGCCTCGATATCGCTCGGGTTGCCCTGGCTGGCGACCGGGCGGCTGGGAACGTAATAAAACGACTCTTCGTTAACTTCTTCCAAAGCGATGTCGGCGGGAATCTCGATCGCCATGGGACCACCCCGGCCTTGGCGCAGTCCAGCAAAGGCGCGGCGCATGATCTCGGAAGTCCGGTCGGGTGTGTTTACCTGCTCGATGGCCTTGGTGATATCGTCGTAACCCTTGAGGGAATTGTAATGGGGAGCGATGCCGGCCCGTTCCCTTGGATGGCCCAAGGGTAAAAGCAACAGCGGCACTGAGTCGGAAAATGCGGTGGCGATTCCGGCGTAGGCGTTCTCGGCCCCAGGGCCGTACTGCATGGCGAACACGCCCATCTGGTCGCCGTTGGAAACACGGCTGATTCCATCGGCGATACCCACGCCGACCCGCTCTTGGCGGCAGATGATGGGCCGAATTCCTCCCTCAGCGGCCGCCTCGATCACCGGGGTGGTGGGAAAACATGGAAGGTACTGGACACCCTCCCGCTTGAGAATCTCGGTTATGGCTTCAATCGTTTTCAATCGGGGCAGCCTCCTGAGTTGTGTTTCTGATGGGAGATCTGGACCAATAGGAACCTGGTCAAGGCCGGCTGTCGTGAACTGGCACGGCGTCCGGAAAAAAAGGGCGTCACCGGCCCGGTTTTCAGCCACGGGGAGTATACCACCGCCCAGGAACAAGGGCATTAGCCTGCTGGCGACTCTTCCAGAGACGCTGTTAGGCGGCGGCGTGCAGAGCTTCGATGCGTATAGCGAGGGGTTTTAATATCGCGTAGAGAAAATCGTTGGCCGGAGTGGGTACTTCCAACTCACGGCCCATGCGGACCACCGTGCCGGTAAGTCCTTCCAGTTCCACGGGACGCTGGTCGGTGAAGTCCTTGGCCAAGGACGCCCGCCCTTGCCCGGGGAAGCGGTCAAGGGAATCCATCGCCCAGGACAGGGAATCTGGCATGATCGGCGCGCCTTTGGCCCGGCCCACGGCTAGCGTCTCTTCGACGGCCTGTTGGATCAGGGCTCTGGTTTCCGGCTTGGTGCGCATCTCTTCGTAGACACAGTTAGCGGCAGCGCACACGGCGGCGGAACCGGCGATGTAGGCGAATTTTTTCCAGAGCATGCCGGGCATGTTTTCGTGGAGGTTCACACGCCAGCCGGATTCCTGGAACCTCTGGAGCAGGTTCTCGCCCCGGCGGCTGATGCCAACCTTCATCTCACCAATCGCCGCAATGCCAGGCCCGAGCTGGGTGACGACTCCCGGCTCGGAGATGCGGCCTTCCATGTAGGCCGAGCCAATCATCACATGGTCCCCGCCCACGGCTTCGGACAGTATCTCGCCGTTGTCGATTCCGTTCTGCAGGGTCAATACCACAGTCTCCGGTCCCATCATGGGCGCCAGCGACGCCGCGGCTTCCTCGTTGTGGTACATCTTGACCGTGAAAAGCACCAGGTCTTGAACGTCGACTTCGGCTGTGTCGTTGGTGGCGTTGCCTGGTGCTATGAAGGTCCCGTCCAGATGGCTCTCAACTCTGAGGCCGTTCTTTTTGATGGCCTCCAGATGAGGCCCCCTTGCTATGAAGGTGACCTCTTGTCCGGCACGGGCCAACAGGCCGCCGAAGTAACCACCCACTCCCCCGGTACCCATAACCGCTGCTTTCATGTGCTCACTGGCTCCAATTTCCCTGGTCTATCTGGCCGGAATCAATTCCGGTTCTCCACCGGGTAGCCAAACTCTTCCCGCAGGTCTCGCTTCAATACTTTGCCCATTACGTTTCGAGGCAATTCCCCAACGAAAACAACCGAACGGGGGCGTTTAAACCCGGCGAGCCGCTCCCGGCAGAATTCGATGATCTGCTCCTCAGTGACCCGGCCGGCGCGGCCCACCACAACTGCCCGCACCTCTTCCCCCCATTCCACATCAGGAACGCCGATCACCGCCGCGTCTTCCAACTCAGGGTGGGAACGGAGCACCTGCTCTACCTCTTCAGGCGAGATCATCTCACCGCCCCGCTTGATAAAGTCCTTGGCGCGGCCCGACAGATAGATGTAACCGTCCTGGTCCTGGTAGCCAAGGTCGCCGGTGTAGATCCACCCGCCCCTCAGGGTTTCTCGGGTGGCTAATTCCTGCTGCCAGTAGCCGGCCATCATGCGGGAGCCGCGGGCCACTATCTCGCCAGTCTCACCCAGGGAGACGGGCTCTCCGGCTTCGTCGACAATATCCACTTCAACATCATCCAACGGTTTTCCGATCGATGTCAGCCTCTTGAGTTTGGTCTCGATCTCCTCCGGACTGCCTTCCAGCACGTGGTCATCCGGGGGCAACATGGTGATCGTTGATGCAGTCTCGGTCTGGCCAAAGGCATTGATGAACCGGGCGCCGGGGAATTTGGCGATGGCATCCCGGATCACCGTCAAGGGCATGGGCGCAGCGCCATAGGTGATTACGTCCAGCGACGAAAGGTCGTAATCGGGGAAGTTGGGGTGCTCCATCAGGTGCTTCAACATGGTCGGCACCAGCATGGCCCGGTTGGCGCGGTACTCTTGGACCAATTGCATCCACTCCACCGGGTCGAACTGACGCAACACCACCAGAGTGCGCCCCCCGTAGACCGCGGCCAAGGCGGCTTGGAGTCCGGCGATGTGATAGAAGGGCACGGTAATCAGATTGCTCTCTTCGATGTCGGGGTCGGCGGGCTCGACGGTGGCCAGCAGAAGGGAGGTAAAGCTGTCGTGGGTCAGCATCACGCCCTTGGGGGTCCCAGTGGTGCCAGCGGTGAACATGATTACCGTGGTTTCTTCGTCACCCGCCTCCGGGAAGTGCATCTGGTCCGGAGACGCTCCCGATAAAATGGCATCATAACTAGAAGCGCCGCCGGCGGCCTCCCCGTCCAGCACGATGACCCTTTCGGGCGGGACGCCGCAGTCGGCGGCCAACGGGAGATACCGCTCACCGATGAGGAGACAAGAGGGCTTAGCGATGTCCAGCATCTGCGCCAGTTCGTTGGTCTTGGCCCGGAAGTTGATCGGCACGTAGATAGTATCCAGCTGTGCCGCAGCGAAATAGGCCTCGATGCAATGGTTGGTGTTGACCTGCATGATGGCCACCCGGTCGCCAGGCCGGACTCCCATCTCGGAGAGGCCGTTGGCCAGCCGGTTGACCCGCTCCGCCATGCCTTCAAAGGTGATTGTGCGGCCGTCGAATATCACAGCCGAGCGGTCGGGAACGATGGCACCGGCGATGGTTAATAATTCAGATGTGTTCATCAATGCGCTCTCGTATATCCGGCCAATCTAGCCGCTAACCGGCCTTCCAGGTCCAAAGCCTCCGGCAGGCCCAGGTCCATCCCCTGAAGAAGGATCTGCTTCATTGCGGCCACTGGCGAGGCAGGCATTTCCGCGAGACCATCTGCCAGCCGCCAGGCCTCTTCCCGCAGTGAATCCGGGGCCGTCAGCCGGGTCAGCAGACCCATGGCAAGGGCCTCTTCTGCCTGGAACCGCCGTCCCGTTAGGAGCAGGTCCATGGCCTTGGAAGTGCCGACCGCCCTGGGCAAGGTCTGGGTGCCGCCGGCCGCCGGAATCATACCCAATTGGACTTCAGGCAAGGCGAACACGGTGCCGGTGGCGGCGATCCTCACATCGCACAGCAAGGCAATCTCCAGGCCGGAGCCGATACAGAATCCGTGCACGGCGGCCACAACAGGTTTATCCAAGTGTAACAGTTGCCCCCAAACGTCCCGGTCCCAGCGCACCTGCCGGGCGATGACCTGGGACGGCGCTGTGCCGAATTCGGTCAGGTCAGCGCCGGCGCAGAACCCACGGCCCTCGCCGGTTATTAACAGCGATCGGATCTCCGAATCCTCTTGGGTAGCCGCCAAAGCCTGGGAGAAATCGTCCCTCATTTGCACGTTGTAGGCGTTAACGACCTGAGGCCGGTTCAGAGAGATATGGGCCACCGCGCCGCGTTTCGCAAACTGCAAGGTGTTAAAGGGGGACTGTGGTCCGGAAGACGGCGGCATTGGGAGCAGTTAACCTTGGGGAACGGCCCGGGCGTATAAGTCATCTAGTTCCACTTCTGTATAACGCAGGCCAATGTTCTCCAGGTTGTGGGCGTCGCTAACTTCCATGAGTATCAGGTCATAGGTCTGGGCAACCTCCGCCACCTGTTCTTTCCGGATGTGCCAGTTGTGGATGTAGTTGTCTATCTCGATGGCGTGAATATCCGGCTCGATCAAAATCTCGGGAGAGTAGTAGCCGGGATGGCAATAGGTGCGGAATACTCCACCGCCGTTGGGCAGAAATAGCTCGGCCACCTGGTACTCGGCGAAGGGATTCGCCTCGGGCCGGATCTCAATCTCCCAGCCGGGTAAGATGTGCACCTGGCCGGGAAAGTGTTTCTCCACCAGTTCGCAGAACTCAAAGGCCCATTCCTTGTTGTGGTGGTCGGTAATCCCGATGCCATCGATTCCCCTGGACTTGATCTGCGTCACCACCTTTTCCGCGATCTCCACGGTCGGTGGCGCGAAATTGAAGGCCTCCCACACATGGGTGTGGAGGTCTAGCTTCAGCTTCACAGGTTCTCCATTCCTATAAAGATAATCGTCCCCCCTTTAAGACCCCTTAAACTCAGGGTCTCGTTTTTCGATGAATGACTTGATGCCCTCAGCCCTATCTGAAGTGCTTTGCAGTATAACGTTCAGATCGGCCTCTAGTCTGAGGCCCTGGTCCAAGGACAAGTCCATCCCCTTGCCCACCGCCTCTTTGGCGTAACGCGCACCCACCGGACTTCCCCCAGTGATCCGTGCCGCCAGCTCATCGGCCGCCGCCATTAGCCCACCGGGTTCTGTCACCCGGTTCACCAATCCAATGGCCAGGGCCTCTTTGGCATCCACCATGCGGCCCGTGAGGAGCATGTCCCGGGCCCAGGCCAGCCCCACCAACCGGGGCAGCCGTTGAGTGCCGCCATCTTGCGGCAGAACGCCCCGTGCCATTCCGGTGAAACCGAACCGTGCGGATGGGACGCAGATTCGCAGGTCTCCGGCCAGCGCCAGCTCCAAGCCGGGCCCGGTGGCGTCGCCGTTCAGGGCCACCAATACTGGAATCCCCAAACTAGCCACCGCCGGCGCGCCAGGTTTTCTGGGGGAATCACTCCCGGCAATTGGTCTTCCGGCGGTTTCGGTCACTTCATCCGTTGAGAAGACGTCCCCCGCGGCGGTGAGGACTACCAAGCGTAACCGGTCATCTTCGGCGATCAGCCGGCAGACTTCTTGAATCCCGGTGGCCATCTCAGCGTCGATCCGGTTGCCGTTGTGGGGCCGATTGAGGGTGACCGTGGCCACCGTCGTGGTCCGTTCCAGGGATACAGGCGAAGTTTCAAGTTTGGTGGCGATACAGGCTCCTTCAGCGACGGGCCGAGGCCGAAGCCGGACTTACGCAGATAAAGTAAGATGGCCCACGGCCTTCCGGAAATGCCCCTTAAATACTAGGCCGGACAAGTCAATCTTGACAAGGTCTAACGCTCGATTTAACATAGCTTGGCACTCCCGCGTTGTGAGTGCTAACCCCATGTGAGCTTAATGCCGGGCAGCAATATTCCCGGCGAATAAAAGGAGGCCGCGGTGGCAAACTTTACGCCATTGGGCGAACGTGTGGTGGTGAAACCCAGCGAGGGTGAGCAGACCACCAAGGGCGGCATATACCTGCCCGATACCGCCAAGGAAAAGCCCCAGGAGGGCGAGGTCGTCGCAGTTGGACCCGGAAGGGTCGCTGAAGACGGTAGCCGGATTCCCATGGAATTGACCAAGGGAGACCGTGTGATCTACTCCAAGTTTGCCGGCACCGAATACAAAGACGGCGACGACGAGCTATTGATTCTTCGGGAAAGCGATATTCTCGCGAAGATCAGCTAACGGAGATATCGAAACCCGTATTTCCCAAATCCGGAACCACAAAACCGGGCGGGCAACAGCCCAGCCTTGACCTAACCCAAGGAGGATAAGGATGCCAGCAAAGAAGTTGGCCTATGCCGAAGAGGCGCGAAAGTCCCTCCGCATCGGCATCGACATACTCGCTGATTCAGTGAAGGTCACCCTCGGCCCCAAGGGCCGAAACGTGGTGTTGGACAAGTCGTTTGGCCCACCTCAGGTGTGCAGTGACGGCGTAACCATCGCTAAAGAGATTGAGTTGCCCGACGCATTCGAGAACATGGGCGCACAACTCCTAAAAGAAGCCGCCACCAAGACCAACGACGCCGCCGGCGACGGCACCACCACCTCCGTTGTGCTGGCCCAGGCCATCATCAACGAAGGCTTTAAGAACGTCACCGCCGGAGCGGACCCCATGGCCATCAAGCGGGGCATAGAGAAGGCCGTGGCGTCCGTGGTTGAGGAAGTCCAGTCCATGGCCCAAATCGTGGAGACCAAGGAGCGCATCGGCCAGGTGGCCAGCCTCTCCGCCCACGAAGAAGCTATCGGCATGACCATCGCCGAGGCTATGGAAAAGGTCGGCAAAGACGGCGTAATCACCGTTGAAGAGTCCAAGGGACTGGAAGACGAAATTGAGTACGTCGAGGGGATGCAGATCGACCGCGGTTACATCTCCCCCTACTTCATCACCAACCCCGACCGCATGCAGTCGGTCCTGGAAGACCCAACCATCGTCATCACCGACAAGAAGATCTCGGCTGTGGCCGATATGCTTCCCGCCTTGGAAAAGCTGCTCCAGATCGGCAAGAAGAACGTGGTGATCATCGCCGAGGATGTGGACGGAGAAGCCCTGGCCACCCTGGTGGTCAACAAGCTCCGCGGCACCCTCAGCGTCCTGGCAATCAAGGCCCCAGGCTTCGGCGACCGGCGGAAGGCCATGTTGGAAGACATCGCCATCCTCACCGGCGGCACCGTGATCAGCGAAGAAACCGGCCAGAAGCTGGACACCGCCACCATCGAAGACTTCGGTCAGGCCCGCAGCATAACGTCCACCAAGGATGAGACCACCATCGTCGAAGGCCGTGGCTCCGAGGACAACATCCAGGCCCGGATCAACCAGATCAAGGCCCAGATCGAAGACACTACTTCAGAGTTCGACCGCGAAAAGCTGCAAGAGCGGATGGCCAAGCTGTCCGGTGGCGTAGCCGTGATCAAGGTCGGAGCGGCCACCGAGATCGAGCTTAAAGAGCGCAAGGCCAGGGTCGAAGACGCCCTCTCCGCCACCCGATCGGCGGTGGAAGAAGGCATCGTCCCAGGCGGCGGAGTGGCACTAGTCCGCGCCAGCCGCGGGTTGGAAGGCCTGGGCGAAATTCCGGCCGACGAGAAGGTCGGCGTGAACATTATCCGCCACTCCCTCGAACAGCCCCTAAAGCTGATCGTGGAGAACGCCGGATTCGAGGGCGCCGTTGTTCTCAACCAGGTCAAACAGCAAGCGGACGACTACGGCTACGACGCCGATGTCGGCGAATACGGCCCCATGATGGAGCGCGGAATCGTCGATCCGGTCAAGGTGACTCGCTCCGCCCTGCAGAACGCTGCCAGCGTCGCGGCCATGGTTCTCACCACCGAGTCCGTGATTTCCGAGATTCCCCAGGACAAACCGGCCATGCCGGCAATGCCTCCTGGCGGAATGGACTTCTAAGTCCTTCCGAATCTCATCGCAATCTAAAGTGACCCCGTCCATCCTCGGAAGGACGGGGTCACTTTTTTGTCCCGCAGTAAAAACGTACCTCGTGGTGTATCCGGCCCGGCGCCGTTATAATGCTTTGCTGCTGAAAACGTCCAGACCAACCGCGTAGGCAGTTTCCCATGACCAGCATCCCCCAAAATACATCCAGAAAGGGCAAGGTCTTCCCCTTGGCCAAAGCGGCCCTGGAAGACATTACCGGTGGCGCATGCGTGCTGGCTGCCGGATTCGCTGGATGCGGAACACCGGAGCAACTGCTGCGTGGGCTGGCTGAGACCGGGGTCGGAAATCTGACTCTAATCTGCCAGGGGGCTTGGCTCCAGGGAGCAGGAAGGTTCGGAATCGCGGACCTGGTTGCCGCTGGACAGGTCAAGAAGATCATCTCCCCCCTACCCTTTCACCCAGAGAATGGCGGTCCCGTGAAGGACCTGTGGGAGGCAGGCAAACTGGACTTGGAGATCGTGCCCCAGGGAGTCTTGGCCGAGCGGCTGAGAGCCGGGGGCGCGGGCATCGGCGGCGTGTTCCTGCCAACCGGGCCTGGCACCAGGTTCGCAGAGGGCAAAGAGGTCCGCCAGTTCAATGGCAAAGACCACGTCCTGGAACTCGCACTTAAAGCCGATTTCGCCCTGCTCCGCGCTCAGGCCGCCGATACCTTGGGCAACTTGGTATACCGGGGGACCGGCCGCAATTGGAATCCCACAATGGCCATGGCCGCCGGAGTCACGGTGGTTGAAGTTGACCAGGTGCACGAGCCGGGCGGGCTCGACCCGGAGTTGGTCATCACCCAAGCCATCTTCATCGACCGCCTAGTCTTGGCAACCTGATTCGAGGAGAACATTTCCTGATGCCCGGCACTCCCTTAGAACATAGCGCAATGGCCCGGCGCGCCGCCCAAGAGTTGACTTCGGGAGAGGTCGTCGCGCTTGGACCAGGGATACCGTGTCGATTACCCGGCGAGTTGCGCTCCAGTGGTGGCGTTTGGTTCCTGGCCGAGAGCGGGGTCTTGGGATTCCAAGGCTTAGGTGTGGATGCGGGGGTGGTGGACGGCTCCGGCGAAATCGTTGCCTTGCTTCCCGGGGGGAGCGTCACTGGTATCGTGGACATTGCCGGCATCCTCCGGGGCGGACACACCGATCTGGCGATCCTGCAAACGGCACAGGTCGGCCCAACCGGAGATTTCGCCCACTGGACGACTGGTTCCACCCCAGGGTTGTTTGCCCCAGGGCCTGCGGTCGACATGGCCTACGGAGCTTCGCGGGTGGTGGCGGTAATGCCCCATGTAGGCCCAGACGGTCGATCCACGACCCTTCGGCAATGCAACCTGCCGGTCGACGGGGTTGGGCGCGTCGGCCTCATCATCACCGATGCCGCGGTGATCAACGTCGGCTCCACCGGCCTGGAACTTGTCGAGATTGCGCCCGGTTGGACATCTGAAGAGATAATTGCCATCACGGAGGCCCCGCTGGCGGTCTCTTCCGGCCTGAAAGAAATGACCTTTCAGGTTCCGAATCTGACTCCGCCCAACAAGGTTTATGCCAATGCTGTGGAAGCATTGAAGGACGTGCCCGAAGGCTCGGTGATCAACGTAGACGGGTTCGCCGGCCCCGGCGGAATGGCCCATTATTTGATGGTCGGACTGCGAGACCTGGGCGTTAAGGGACTCCAGTTGATTAGCAACACTGGAGGGATCGCCCGAGTTAGCGGCTTTGGGACTCCCAACATCATCGACCACAGCATCCTGGTCGAAAACGGCCAGGTCGCCAAAGCCACGGCATCCTACCCCGTGTCTCCGTCAGCATCCCGGCCCAGCGCTTTCGAGGAGTCCTACAACCGGGGCGAGTCTGAACTTGAAGTGGTGCCACAAGGGACTTTGGCCGAGCGTCTCCGCAGCGGCGGGGCCGGGGTTGCCGCCTTCTACACCCCCACCGGCGCGGGCACCTTGCTGGCAGAGGGCAAAGAGACGCGGAACATCGACGGCAAAGAGTACGTGTTGGAGATGGGGCTGCGGGCCGATTTCTGCATCATCCGGGGACATAAGGCCGACACCCTGGGCAACGTGGTTTACAAGGGCACTTCCCGCAACTTCAACCCAATCATGGCCACAACCGCGAGGATAACGGTGGTGGAGGTGGATGAGATCGTGGAACCGGGCCAGCTCGGCCCAGAAGAGATCGTTACCCCAGGCCTGTTCGTCGACCGCATTGTGCTTCGTCCGCCGGACTTTTCTCCCTACTTATGATCAAGTAGGGTTGATCTCAATTACAGGTAACACCAATGACATCGTTAGCCGAGTTAGCCGAAAAAGAGCGTCTGCCCAGGGAGATCGTGGCCATGCGGGTTGCCAAGGAGCTGCCCGACGGCGCCTATGTGAACCTGGGCATCGGCATACCCACATTGGTCTCCAGCTTCGTTCCCGAGGGCAGGACCGTCTTCTACCACAGCGAAAGCGGCATCCTCAACTGCGGGCCGCTTGCCGAAGAGGGCGAAGAGGACATCGACCTGATCAACGCCGGGGGCCAGTACCTCCAAAGCGTCGGCGGGATGTCGTTCTTCGATTCGGCGGAGGCCTTCGCCATGATCCGGGGCGGCCACGTGGACGTGACCGTCCTTGGTTCCCACCAAGTTTCGGCCACCGGGGACTTAGCCAACTGGATGCTGCCCCAACGGGGCGTCGGCAACGTTGGCGGGGCCATGGACCTGGCGGCTGGGGCCAGCGGGGTGATTGTCGCCATGGAGCACACCGACCGGAACGGCGAACCCAAGATCGTAGAAGAATGCACCTTTCCTCTAACCGGAAAAGGTTGCGTCTACCTCATCGTCACCGATCTGGCGGTGATCGAGTGCGACGGCGTGGGTCTTACTTTGAAAGAAGTGGCCCCGGGTTGGACAGCTGAAGAGGTGCAGCAACTAACAGGGGCCAAATTGACTGTGTCGCCGGATGTAAAAGAGTTCGAACTCTAAGACCAGTAATAATCCCGGCGCCCTCCGAGCTACCCTTCAAGCTACCCTTCGATGTAGATCAACTGAGCATCGGTGATGTCGAAACCGGTGTTGATGAGTTCGGCGGTCTCTTTCGTAGTGTCGTAGATCAGCAGCTTGGTCCGGTCTCCGCCCTCGTAGAACGGCTTTATCAGCACGTAGCCGCCGTCGGCGTCAATCGTCGAGTTGAAACCGGTGATCTCCTCCCCGTTAGAGGGTATGTCGAACTCATATACGGCGAAATTGTCCGGGTCCGCCAGGTCGGCGGCCAATATCTCCACCGCGTAGTTCGAGGGACCGCCGAGGAATCCCACCCAATAGGCCGTGCCGTTTTCGATGACTACGTGGCGCCAACTTGAAAAGTGATAGTCGTTCCAGTCTTCAATCTCAAAGGCAGTGATATACCGGTCGGCCGGTTGTCCCGTGTCCGGATCAACAGTGAACACACCGGTGATGGGGTCGTCTTCACTGGGTAACCTGGCCCCGTACAGCGTATCTCCGCCGGACACCAGGCTGAAACGGAATTCAGGATCTTCCATCTCGGTTGACGCCCACCGATCACTGAAAGAAGAGCTCATGTAGTCTCCAGGGGCATTGTAGAATCCCCGAGACATTGACCACTGCTGTGTGCTGCCGGTATGGAAATACACCCGGCCACCAGCCACCGCGTATCCAGGATCCAAGGCGTCTGATTGGGTGCCCCATTCGGCGCTCCGGGATAGGTCATCGGTGGCATACTCAGTGATGCTCAACGCACCCCCATTGGTGAATTTGTTGGAGACGTACAGGTGGTCATCTATCGTATAGGGGCGTTTGAAATGAGGTGCGTAACTAGGGGATGTGTAAGAATCGATCACCGTGGCTTCCCCCGAGTCTGGGAGTAAAAGCACGACGGATTTGGAGCTGCTCTCAAGTTCGATGAATTTGGTGCCTGCCAGTCTAGAACCTGGGTCGTTGAAGACCGTCTTAAGTGTGAAGGAGCTGCTCCCGCCTTGTACCGCCATGACCAGAGCCAGGGTGTTCTTGGGCAACAGTTCACCGGGTTCTGGAACGGGCGTGTCTGGTATGCGCTGGACCGTGCTGGTGCCTCTTTCGGGGACCGTGCGGCGAGTAACTGTTTTTTCCGGGGTTTCATCAGGTGCTTCGGGGGTGCCATATTCCGGGTCCGGAGCGATAATATCCGAGCTTTGTAGTTCGTCCAGCTGGTCAGCGGGAACAGGCGTGTCGGTAGGGGGCGGAGTCAGTTTTTCGGTATCGGTGCCCGTGTCCGTCGGCTCTACAACTACGCAGGCGGCAGCCAGAAAAAAGATGGCGCCCACAATTAGCGCCAAATTCCAGCTCTTAAGAGTGCTCACCTTGATTGCCTTGGTGAAAAAGTTGCCGTTTAACATGATTCTTTTACCGTGATGTTTTCCAATCAGGCAGAGGTCCCGAGTTTTTCCCGAATGGAAAGGACCGCCTCTTCTATCATCAGCGCAGGGTTATGCTAAATCAATGTAAGAGTCCAAATTGCAGCGGCGGTCACGCATCTCATGGTCCGTTTCTCAATTGGAAACGATGCTTCGCCTTTGAAGGTATCGAGGTTGATGGCTTCGTTGACACCCCCCAGGGCCGGTGATAAGCTTTTTCGGTAACAGAACGGCAACGACGTTCTGGCGGGAGCTTGGGTAAGCCAGGCTGAGAGGGCGGCCAAAATCGCCGCCGACCGTCTGTACCTGACCCAGGTAATTCTGGCGCAGGGATTAGACGCGACAGTGGACTTACAAAGCAGCCGCCAAGCTTGATGCCTGGCGGCTGCTTTTATTACTCCCGAAAGGAGAATGGACCAGATGTCCGACGAGCTAGTTATCGGCGGGAAGTCATTCAATTCCCGGCTTATCGTGGGAACAGGCCGGTACCGCACCATGGAGGACATGGTGGCGGCGGTTGAGGCTTCGGGGACCGAGATGATAACGGTGGCGATCCGCCGCCTGGATCTGGACGACCCGACCAGCAAGACTCTGCTTGACTACATCGATTGGAACAAGTACCAGATATTACCCAACACGGCAGGCTGCGCCACTGTTGAAGAGGCTATGTTCGTCGCCCGGCTCGGCCGGGAAGTTGGCCAGACCGACTTTGTTAAGCTAGAGGTCATCCCAGACCCTCATTACCTGTTCCCCGACGGTGCGGCCACCCTGGAAGCCGCCCGCCGTCTGGTGGAAGAAGGATTCAAGGTGTTGCCCTACATCCATGCCGACCCGACCTTGGCCAAGAACCTGGAAGATGCGGGCTGCGTTACGGTAATGCCCCTGGGGTCGGCGATCGGCTCCGGCCAGGGCATCCACACAGTTGAAGAGGTCAAGATCATCATCGAGCAGGCCAACATCCCGGTGATCGTCGACGCTGGTTTGGCCGTTCCCTCCGACGCCGCGCAGGCGTTGGAGATGGGCGCCTCAGCGGTGCTGGTGAACACTGCCATCGCCCAGGCCGAAGACCCAGCCCTGATGGGCACGGCGTTCAAGCAGGGTGTGGAAGCCGGCAGGAACGCCTACCTGGCGGGACGCATCTCCGTGCGTCGAGAAGCCATCGCCAGCAGCCCCACCACCGACGTGCCCCAGCCGGTGCCGGCCAGCAGCTAGGCAGCGTGACTTCTGTTCTGCCTCGGCCTTGCCTGTGTTTAGTGACCGACCGCACTGTAACCCACGGCAATCTGGGGGAACTGGTGGAACGAGTGACGCAGGCGGTAAAGGGCGGCGTCGACCTGGTGCAGTTGCGGGAGAAGGACCTGCCGGCCGGAGAGTTGCTGGGACTGGCGACATCCCTTTTGCATGCCATCGGCGGGCGGGCTAAGTTGATCGTCAACGACAGGGCCGACGTGGCGTTGGCCGTGGGAGCCCAGGGAATCCAGTTGGGAGAGGATGGACTTCCAGTAAGCGCCGCCCGAAAAACATTGGGTAGCGGAACGCTGGTCGGCCGCTCGGTACATTCGGTATCGGCGGCGTCCCAGGCCGAGACCGACGGGGCTGACTTTTTGGTTGTGGGCACAATGTTCGCCTCTCGTTCTCATCCTGGAGCGGAACCTGCAGGCACGGACCTGATGCGGCGCATATCCCACAACTGCCGGTTGCCGCTCATTGGCATCGGAGGAATCACTCCGGAAAATGCGCCCGAAGTGATGGAGGCTGGCGGTTCCGGAGTGGCGGTGATCACCAATATCCTCGCGGCGCCGGACCCGGAGGCAGCCGCCGGGCGGTTGAAGGGAGCTATCTGCGAAGCTTGGCGCATCCGGAATAATCCGGCGTGAAACACGGAGGATGGGTGGGAAAGGGAGGCCGTGAGAGGATATGATTAACCTGACGGTGAACGGAGAACATGGTTCTATGGAGGCCGTGAGAAGAAATGATCAACCTGATGGTTAACGGAAAACCCCGTCCTATCGAAGCCAGCGTTGACCTGGAGACATATCTAGCGTCTTTTGGCTTCAACCTTAAATTCGTGGCAGTGGGATACAACGGCGAAGTGGTCAAGAAAGACGAGTTCGCCGGTTTGACTTTAAAAGACGGTGACGTGCTTGAGATCGTGCGCCCCGTCGGTGGCGGATAAATTACTGCCCCGGTATACCAAATCTAAATTTGCTATCGGTCCCCGGCTGCCGTTTGATTACAGCTTTTTCCGGGTCCGTTAAGAATATATGACGCATTATGGTAGAGAGTTTTTCGGTTTCCAAGGAGCGCATTGATCCCCTTTTAGCGGAAGTGGTGAAGGGCAACCAAGACAAGGTCGTCGGATGGATTAGGGGTGAGCCTGGCGCCTGGGGGTTCCTCGCCGGACAGGCAGTGGTGGCCGTCCGTTCCAATGTCGACCGCAACTTGGAGGATGCTGAACGAAGGTTGGTCTGGAGCCGCCTGTGGTGGTGGCTGGAGCAAGTGAAGGGCAGGATCTAGGGCCCCCCGTGAGGGAGGCCATAGGCCGTTTCGATCAGACCAACGCGATTCGACCTCTCGTAGTAAATCCGTTCGAGGCAGCGTACCAGCGGGGCCTGGGTTCAGATATACTGGTCTTCAGAAAACCTCGGGCAATGCCTGTGGTTAGCGCCCCCATCTAGGAAAGATGCCCGATCCAATCATAATCGCCACCGGCATCCACAAGACCTATGACACCGGCACCGTCAAAGTGAACGCCCTCCGGGGTGTCGATCTGGCGGTTGATCGCGGTGAGATGGTCGCCATCATGGGCCCCAGCGGCTGTGGCAAGACCACCATGCTGAACTGTCTCTCCGGCCTGGACGAGATCGATTCCGGCCAAGTGTTGATCGACGGTGTGGTCCTTCACGATCTGCCCGACGACGAACGTAGCGACTACCGGGCCCGCCGCATGGGTTTTGTCTTTCAGCTCTACAATCTGCTACCCGTGCTGTCCGCGATAGAGAATGTGGAACTGCCCTTGTTGGTCTCAGGAATCAGCCCCTCCGAATCCCGCAAGAGGTCCATGGAGTTATTGGATTTGGTGGGGTTGACCGACCGGGCCCAGCACCTCCCCGGTGAGCTGTCGGGCGGGCAGCGCCAGCGGGTGACCATCGCCCGGGCTCTGGTGAACCAACCATCCATCGTTTGGGCCGACGAACCCACCGGCGACTTGGACAGCGAAACGGCTGGGGAGATCATGGACCTCATGTGCCGCCTGAACGTCGACAACGGCCAGAGTTTCGTGCTGGTGACCCACGCCGTGGATGTGGGCAACCGGGCCCACCGCATAGTTCGTATGCGGGACGGGATGATAGTTGACGACGGGAACGGCCAGACCCCAGGAAGCTAGCTTCAACCAGTCAGCGCCAGCCGGACCGGTTCCAGGCAGAATAACCCCAGGCGGGTAAGCGCCAGGACGCATATGGAAGAACTGTTCGGCCTCTCCATGGACATCATCATGGTGGCCCTGCTGGCCATATTTCTGCCGGTGCTCTTCGGCGTTGTTGTCATGGCCTGGCGGAACCGGGTAATGCTCAAATTGGGACTGCGCAACATCCCGCGCCGCAAATCCCAGACCGCCCTCATCATCGTGGGTATCATGATGAGCACGCTCATCATGGCCGCCGCCTTCGGCACCGGCGATTCCATCACATTTTCAATCCGCAAGAACGCCATCGACTCCCTGGGCACCATCGACCAGATCATCCTCTCGGCCCGGGCCTCCGAGTCCGACACCGTGGGCAGATTTAGCTACTTCCCATTCCAGCGCTACGAGCAGCTCAAAGCAGCGGCGGCCCGCCCGGAGTCCGGCCTTGAATCCATCGACGGCCTGGCGCCCAGCATCTTCGAGACCGCCCCCACCTTGAATTCCCGGACCTCTTTGAGCGAGGGGCAGACGGAGATAGTGGGGGTCGACCCCAACACCTTGGAGGGATTTGGCCGCTTCCGTCTGCTCGACGGCCAAGAGGCCCGGTTGGAGACTGTGGGGCACGAGGGCGCCCTCATCAACGAGGAGGCAGCCGATGAGCTGGACGCCGTCGTCGGTGACGAATTGGTGGCCTTTGTTGCTGGTTCCAACGTGGCGTTCGAGGTTCAGGGCGTGGTGGACAGCGGCGGATTGGCCGGAGGCGGACCGACTTTGCTGGTCAGTTTGGACCGGGCCCAGGAGATGTTCGGACGGGAAGGCTTGATCAACGCTATGGCCGTCTCCAACTCGGGTGGCGTTTTCGGCGGCGTCGAGTTCAGCGACGAGGTCACCGATGCCCTGAGAGTGCATTTCACCGACCGGGCTGTCGCTGGACAGCTCAAGACCCTGCTCAACCGGGATGACGTCCTGGAGCAACTGGAGGAGCTGGGGCCATCTTTGGGGCAGAAAATGACTAACGACCTGGAAGTGCTTGCTCAGGGACTGAGAGAGAACCTGTTGACCGATGATTTCATCGGAGCGCTGGCCGAAGAAGACGTGCAGGAAGAGGTCCTGAACGCCGTGGGCAGCGCCGGGCTTGCCGACGTGGAGCGTCAGGCCAGCACCCTGTTCGCCGGCCTAGCCGAGTTCCGTGTAGTGGATGTCAAGAAACGGGGCCTGGACGAGGCCGACTTGATCGGCTCTGTCGTGACCAGTATCTTCATCGTCATGGGCCTTTTCTCCATAATGGTAGGGGTGCTGCTGATCTTCCTTATCTTCGTGATGTTGGCGGCAGCCCGGCGCTCGGAGATGGGCATGGCCCGTGCCGTGGGCGCAAAACGGCGTGACCTGGTCCAGATGTTCATCTTTGAGGGAACGGCGTATTCCCTGGTCTCCGGCGCCCTGGGAGTGGCGCTGGGGTTGGCCGCGAGCACTGTGATTGTTTTCGTGGTCAACCGCATAATCCAGGCAAGTGGAAGTGGAGAAACGGAAAACTTCACCATGTTCGCCCACTTCGAGATTAGAAGCGCCGTGGTCGCCTACTGTCTGGGCATGGTGATTACCTTGGGCACCGTTGGCTTCTCCGCTTACCGGGTTAGCCGTATGAATATCGTCGCGGCGGTCCGGGGGCTTCCGCCACCAGTCCAGCAGTCCCAGACTCCTTACCGGAGTCGTTTGTTGGCCCCGCTCCGGGCATTTGCCCGTCCAGTCTTGCTGGGCGCAACCGGCCTGTGGTCCCTAGTCAGGCTCGATCTCAGGCGCGGGATTGGACTATTGTTCCGCGCGGCCTGGGCTGCCGTCACTTCGCCCTTGCGTTTCTTCGGCGCGATATTCCAGGCACTCTGGGTGCCCATGATCCATGGTTGGTTGACCGTGGTATCGGGAGTGCTGTTCACGTTTCTGGGTATGTCGTCCGACAGGGCGGCTCCCCTTTCAATCGGAGTAACTCTGGTAATTATTGGAGTGGGCCTTTCCCTAAGAACATTTTTTCATCGAACGGGCCTTCGGTCCGATGTGGGAGACCGCATCGCCTACACGTTCATGGGTGTGGTGTCGCTTGTGTATTGGATGATTCCCTTTGATTCGCTAGACGGCATCTTCGGCGAGAGTGAAGGCGGTATCGAGATGTTCTTCATATCCGGCATCGCCATGGTGGCGGCGGCGGTCTGGACGGTGATGTACAACGCAGACCTGCTCCTGAAGCTACTGACATTTATGACCAGCCCCTTCGGCAGGCTGCGGCCGGTGCTGGTTACCGCCGTGGCCTATCCCATGGCCGCCAAGTTCCGGACCGGCCTCACCCTGGCGATGTTCGCCTTGGTCATCTTCACCTTGATCGTGATGTCGATCCTCACCGAGGCCTTCAGCGCCGTGGTGGGCGATTCTGACAGGGCGGCGGGCGGCTGGGACATCCAAGCCACGGTCAACATCAACGCGCCCATCGAGGACATTCGCCGGGCCATCGATGACAAGCCCACCCTGAATAATCAAGACATCACGTCCATCGGTGGGTACACCACCATTCCAGTGGAGGCCAGGCAGGTGGGAGCCGATGAAAAGCGCTGGAAGTTCTACGCCGTCCGGGCCGCCGACGACCAGTTTCTGCAAGAGACCGGCGCCAACTTGAAACTGATTGCCAAAGGCTATGGCCCCACCGAGAAGGAAGTTTGGAAAGCCTTGCAACAGGACTCGAATCTGGTGGTGGTCGATTCATTGGTAGTGCCCACCCGAGACGCATTTGGCGACGGCGAATTTCCCTTCGAACTCGAAGGTCTTTATTACGAGGATACCGATATGGATCCCATCGATATCGAGGTGAGGGATCCCGGGACCGGTATAGTGGTTCCGCTGAAGGTTATCGGCGTGATGGACCAATTCTCCGACGCCTTCGGCGAGTTGGGCGTGGGTATGTTTGCTTCCCGGAGGGGACTGGACGAGGCTCTACCCGTCCTTATTCCCACCACCACCTACCGTTTCAAAGCCGCCGAAGGTGTCGATGTTGATGCACTCTCCAAGAGCTTGGAGTCGGCTTTCCGGGAGAATGGCATGGAGAGCGATGTCCTGGCCGACTTGGTGGACGACATTGCCGCAGCCAACCGGGCCTTCAACTATGTGTTCACCAGTTTCATGGGCCTGGGCCTGCTGGTGGGAATCGCCTCTCTGGGGGTAATCAGCCTGCGGGCCGTGGTGGAACGCCGCCAGCAGATCGGCGTGCAACGGGCCATCGGCTACCGGCGCAGGATGGTGCAACTGAGCTTCCTCACCGAGTCGTCCTTCATCGTCCTGTTGGGCGTAGCCATCGGCGTGGGCCTGGGCACCGTGCTCTCATACAACCTCGTAAATGACATCCAGGAAGATGTCGAGACCATCCGTTTTGCCATCCCTTGGCTGCAAATCGGCGTCATAGTGGCGATTGCCTACCTCTTCTCGCTGGCCACCACCTTCCTGCCAGCCCGTCAGGCCTCCAGTATCTACCCGGCAGAGGCACTGCGTTACGAGTAACGATTCTTGATCTAGACTGCGACAGCGGTAGACCGAAACGCGAATCAGGAGACCGCCATGACGGCCGAGGCACCGGTTGGCAACAGTGGATTCAATGTCATCCGCACCACCCCCATCCGGCGCGACTCCATGGACCGGGTTACCGGTCATGCCCGGTACGGGACCGACGTCACGCTGCCTGGTCTCCTCCACGACAAGATACTGCGAAGCTCCCACGCCCATGCCCATGCCCATGCCAAGATATGGTCTATCGATCCTGCCAAGGCCTTGGCATTGCCCGGCGTAAAAAACGGTGGTGACCTCCGCAGACCTGCCCTTGCTCTCTGGCCGGGCGGTGGACGTGGCCGAGTGTAAACGGCGGAGTAATAATGTGCCACAGAGGCGGTAGAGCCGCAGCGGTAGCGGCGGTTTAAAATTGTACCGCCCGAGGTCTTCTCTCTAA
>MUCT01000006.1 GCA_002816585.1 SAR202 cluster bacterium Io17-Chloro-G6
ATGTTCTGGACGGTGGCCAATTCATAGGCCAGGAGGATAGCCTCGGCTTCTTCCGGCACCTGCTCGACGTGGACACCGTCCCGGTCATGTACCTTGACGTAGCCAAACGGCAATTTGCTCACCAGTCTCCCCCTTGAGGCAGCTTCCCGGAGCGCCATGCTCACCCGCTCGGATGTCCGCTTGCTCTCCTGCCCGGCGATGCCAGCCCGGATAAGCAGCGTCAACTCCTCTTGCAGGTTTTCGTTGATAGATTGGACGGTTATACCGCGCTCCTCCAAATCCCAATACCGCCGGAGAATCTCCCTGGGGTTGCGGCCAAAGCGGTCAAGGAAAAGCACTACCACGTTGCCAATACCTTGCTGGGTGACATACTCCACCATCTTTCGGTATTCTTTGCGGTCATCTTTTCGACCACTGGCGACGTCGGTGAAGGTTGTCACAGGGTCAAGGTGATGGGTACGGCAGTAGTCATTGAAGTTGGCGGCCTGGACTTCCAGGGATACGTGGCGTTCCCCGGCTTGCCCAGGGGAGGATACTCTGAAGTAGCCGATGGCGGTGGCGGTATCTACAGCGGTGGGCATGGCAGCCTCGATGAAACGGGATGCCATGACTTTAGCGCATGGAGTGCCTTACGTCAATGTATCTGTGCCCACCATCATTCCCTCGGCGGTGAGGCGGGATCTGTCCAGGGAAACCGCCA
The DNA here is from genome assembly GCA_002816585.1 of SAR202 cluster bacterium Io17-Chloro-G6. The sequence goes on from MUCT01000006.1 coordinate 701, forward strand.
GGCCGAAGTCCCCTATCTTGGCAGTGCCATCTTCGGTGATCCACACATTGCCCGGCTTAAGGTCCCGGTGGACGATCCCCCGTCCATGGGCAAACTCAAGGCCTCGGCATGTTTCTTGGGCGACCTCTAGGGCTTGCTCCAAAGAGATCCGGTGGTCCTCAGCCTTCTCTATCAATCCCTCAACATCGCCACCGCCCATCAACTCGGTGACCATGTAGGGCTGGTCCAGTTCTTGGCCCAAGTCAAACACGGTGACGATGTGGGGATGGGAGCCAAGGCGGCCCATGGCCTGGGCCTCCCTCTGGATGCGGCTGCGGCCGGCTTCGTCCAGTCCCTCGGTCTTGATCAATGCGAAGGCCACTTCCCGGTCCAGCAGGGTGTCGTGGGCCAGGTAGACTTTTTTCTTGCCGCCCTCACCCAGAAGTTTGTTCACCCGGTAGCGGCCACCGGCGAAGGAGATTGGCACAGCAGCAACAGCCGGGGCAACTTCTGCCGGGGAAGCCGCATCCTGGAGCGCCAGTGCGGCGCCACAGGCGCGGCAAAACCTGGCGCCGGAGCGGTATTCCGCCCCGCAAGCCGGACAAGCCAACTGAATCCTGGCCCCACACGCTTCGCAAAAAGAGGAATCTTCGGGATTTTCGGCTTCGCAGGATGGACAGTTCATAACTCCCCCGATTCGGGGTCCCTCACACAGGGGAATGAGATCACTTTCGCCCTGCTATGTTTCGTGGGTAACTTCCCGCTTGATTGTAAAGGCGTCTGTTAGAGTGTCAAGCCCACCCGGGACCATCATGGCCTAGAGGCGACACGAATAACAAAGTTGGCCTCGCGGCCCATCCCGTCAGCACAAATTGTCACTTCGGCGGTCTCTTGCCGGTGTCCGGCGCATCCCTCATAATCGGCTCAAATGGGGGCACCGTCTGATGGTCTTCCGGGAGCCGGACGATATCGGACAACGAAGGAGACGCCATGCCAGCGAAGACGGGAGCCGAGTACATCGCCGGGCTCAAAGAGCGGCCCCGAGAGGTTTGGATTCGCGGGGAACGGGTGGAGGATGTAACCACCCATCCCGCGCTTCGCAATGGGGTCCGCTCGGTGGCCGCCCTATATGACCTGCAAACGGACCCGGCGCTGCGTGACCGGATGACCTTCTCCTCCCCAACCACGGGAGACCCGGTGGGGTTGTCTTTCATGATTCCCCGCACCGCCGAGGACCTGTCGCGGCGGCAGGAGATGATGTCCCGCTGGGCCTGGTATAGCTGCGGAATGATGGCCCGGACCCCCGACTTCCTCAACGTGAACCTGACCGCCTGGGCCGCGGCGGCGGAATACTTCGGACAGAACCGTCCCGAGTTCAAGAATAATGTGCTGAGCTACCACGAGCACATCCGGGAAAACGACGTCACCCTCACCCACACACTGGTGAACCTGCAGCCCCGGCGCTCGTCCTCGGTGGTGGACCACCTGGATGAGCAGGTGGCCCTGACGGTTATCCGCGAGACCGACTCGGGCATCGTCGTCAAAGGCAGCCGGATGCTGGCGACCCTGGGTCCCATCTCCGACGAGCTCGTGGTCTATCCCACACGGACACACCTGCTTGGCGAGGACGCCTGGCGACAGGCTTTCTCATTTTCCATCCCCTGCGATACCCCCGGGCTGAGGTTCATGTGCCGCGAGAGTTTTGACCTGGACCGGCCCCATTTCGACCATCCCCTGGGTTCCCGCTTCGAAGAGATGGACGCCGTGGTTTTCTTCGACAATGTCGAGGTGCCCTGGGAGCGGGTGTTTCTGCTGGGCGACGTGGACATGTGCAACAACTACGGCGGTGCCACCCAGTCGGGCGGCCATACCGCCCAGCAAGTCACCACCCGCTGCGTGGTAAAGGCTGAGTTCATCCTGGGCCTGGCCTCGCTGATGGTGGAGACAATGGGTTCGGGGACGGTTCCCCACGTCCAGGAAAAGGTTTCCGAGCTGATCGTCTTCCTGGAGCTGCTCAAGGCTTGCCAGCGTGCCGCCGAAGCCGATGCCCAGGTCAACCAGTGGGGCGTCATGTGTCCGGCCGCCGCGCCCATGCAGGCCGGCCGCAACCTGTTTCCCCGGGCCATCTACCCGCGCATGGCGGAGATCATCCAGCTCTTGGGGGGAGGCAGCTTGATGGCTCTGCCTGCCGAGGCCGATTTTGAGACGCCCATGGGCCCCGAGATGGACCGGTACCTGGCCACCGACAGCGCCAGCGCCAAAGAGAGGGCCCGGGTGTTTCATCTGGCGTGGGACGTAGCCTGCAGCGCCTTCGGCGGCCGCCAGGTGCTTTACGAGCGCTTCTTCGGTGGCGACCCTGTACGCAACGCCATGCTCATGTTCAACACCTATGACCGGGAGCCCGCCATGCAGCGGGTCCGGGAATTTCTGGGCCGCGTGGACTAGTGGTGTTCCCAGAGGACCGGGTCAGACCCGATGGCGGTGGAATACCCTTGGCTTTTGGCCGTTGAAGCGTTATAGTAGTCTCCAAACCGGCGGAGGCCGACGCCTTTGCCTCCATATTCGGCAAATAACTAGGTTGGAGGAGACATCATGGCAAAACCCAAGCGAGTAGGCCACCTGGTCCTTAACGTCAGAGACCAAGATACATCAACCAAGTTCTACACGGAAGTTCTGGGCTTCGAGGTCGTCACCGAGCGCCCCGGCTTCGGCACCTTCTTGACCTGCGGCAAGATCCACCACGACCTGGCATTGTTCCAGGCAAAGCCGGACGCGGCGCCGGTTCAGGAAGGCGCCTTGGGCCTGAACCACATGGCCCTCCAGGTGGAAGACCTGAATATGCTCAAAGAGTACTACGCCCGATTGCAGGAATACGGGATGACCGACCTGCGCACCACTGACCACAGTATGACCAAGAGCATCTACCTGAAAGACCCCGACGGTAACGGCATCGAGCTCTTCTGCAACTCATTCGATACCGCCGAAGAGGGTATGGCCGAGATGCGCCGGCCCGGGCGGAAGAACCAGGAGTTGGTACTGGGCTAAGAATTCAGGTCGAGGGGAAAGCCAACGCGGGCTTCATCCCGAACACGATCGACCAAGCATGATCCCGGACGCAACTGGACCGCCTATGATAGGCGGTCCAGTCTGGGTTATACGGTGTTGCGTCAATATAACCCGTCAGCCACCGCAAGGGAGATAATCATGGGAAGTCTTGAATTCGGCATCTGGGACTCCTTTCCAGCCCACGAGATGGCCAGCGCACCGACGGTCGCCGACGTCTACGAGCGGCACCTGAACGAGGCACAATTGGCCGAGGAACTGGGATACGGTTCCTACTACACCATCGAGCATCAGAACTCCCATGTAGGTCAGATCACCGCGCCCAGCGTTTACCTGGCCGCCCTGGCCCAGCGGACCACACTACTGCGGTTCGGCGTGATGATCTACCAGCTCCCCTTCTATAACCCGGTGCGGCTGGCCCAAGAGGCGGCGATGCTGGACCACCTGTCCCGGGGCAGGCTGGAGTTCGGCACCGGAATCGGAGTATCGGAGCACGAGTTCATCCGCTGGAACCTGCCGTTTTACGAGCGCCAGAAGATGTCGACAGAGGCCATGGAGATAATCATCAAGGCTTGGACACAGGACGAGGTCACCTACAAAGGGGATTACTGGCAGTTCGACGAGGCCCTACCGGCGCCCAAGCCCTACCAGCAACCCCATCCTCCCATCTGGGTGGGGGCCCACAGCCCCGCTTCGATGGAATATGCCGCCAAGAACAACTACCACGTTTCCCAGAACATCGATGTGGACCCGGTAATCGCGGAGAAGTTCGAATACTTCCGCAAGGTGTGGCGGGAGTGCGAGCACCCGGGCCCAATGCCCCGCACCTTCCTGACCCGAGCGGTGCACGTGGCGGAAACCGATGCGAAGGCCAGGGAGGAAGCGGAGCAGCACCTATTGGTCTCTCGCAGCCTGGGCCGTGCCGAGATAGCCAAGACCCGCATCGGCTTCAAGGGAAATGAAGACACCCCGACCAGCCGGGAGCTGGGCCGGGTGTTTCAAGGGATGAGCACTTCCTACGACTTCTGGATCGACAACGGCCTGGCCTTGGTGGGCAGCCCGGAGACGGTGATCCGGAAGCTAAAAGAGCAGCACCAGCTATTGGGTTACGATATCTTCTGCGCCAACCACCGGTTTGGCCCAATGCCTCATGAGCAATCGCTAAAGTCGTTGAAGCTGTTTGGCGAGGAGGTTATACCGGCTTTCGCGGATTAGTACCGGACCGCTGGGGAGGCTTGGAGGACCTCCAAATACGTTGTGAGCATTAAGTTAACGTAACGCCGGGGCCACCTCTTGGGAGAACAGCCGGAGGGAATTCATCACTTTGTCCTTGGGGATCAGTCCACCCACGTTCATCTCGGCTATCACACCGGACAAGCCCAATTCCCCAATGATTTCTTTGAGCTGATTCACTACGGATTCGGGGCTTCCATACGCCAGGCGGTCCCGCAGCAACTCCTGGTAGGTAACGCTGCCCAAGCGCTGTCCTCGCTCCGATCTTTCTTCGTCGGAGGTTGTTCCCGGCCCGGCGGCCGAGGCGGCGAAGTTCTGGGCCAATCGGCGATAGGAGCGCATGGTGCTCTCTTCCGCGTCCGCATGCGCCTGCTCATTGGTCTCGCCCACGTAGATGGGTATTCTCAGGATTACGTCGCCATCGCCGGTGTGGCCGGCGTCATGCCTCGCCTGGCGGTACACTCCCAGGTTATGGGCCACTTGCGGCCGGTCCATACCCCGTAGTCCCACGAAGATATTGTGGCCGAAGGCGCCCTCCCGGGGGAAGGACTCACTGGTCGTGACGGCGACTCGGACGGGAGGATATGGCTTCTGGTAGGGCTTGGGTAGAACACACAGGTCGTCGAAAGTGTAGAACTTGCCCTGGTGGGTGAACCGCTCGTTGGACCATGCCGCCAGAATGACGTCCAGGCACTCTTGGAATCGCTCGCGGCTCTCGGCGTAGGGAATGCCGTATCCTTCGTAGGACCTGGGGAACCCGCTGCGTCCCACCCCGAAGTCGAAGCGGCCCTGGCTGATCTGGTCCACGGTAGCGGCTTCCTCGGCCATGCGGATGGGGTGCACCAGGGGAAGAACGTTGACCGCTACTCCCACCCGCAACCGGTCGGTGCGGGCGGCGATGGCTGTGGCCAGAATCAAAGGCACGGAAACTATCGATGGGATGCCAGCTCCCTGGTCATCCAGAGGATTTCGGGGGGCGGCAAAGTGCCGCTCCGCCAGCCAGACCCCGTCCAGCCCTCCCTCCTCGCACTCCCTCGCCAGGGAAAAGACATCCTGAAACGATTCCTCCAGTGTGGAGCCGTACCGGTACTCACACTCCATTACCAGGCCGATATGCATGGGGACCCTCCTGCCGCTCCTGCTTGGGAACGGGACTGGTTTACTGGTTAAAGATGGGGCGGCCGCCATCCGTCACTGATACCATGCCGCAGCCAGTTCTCCGAAGCTCGTACTCACCTACATAAGTCAGCGTCATAAAGACCGCCCTTGGTGAGCTTGTCGAACCACCGACGTGCTACCCTTAGCCACACTCAGGGCGAACGGATGATTCTTGCTAGCATGTCCTAATCGGGGAGCTAATCCCACACGGCGGCGATGCGGAAGGCAAGCTGAGTGTGGGAGTCGCGAACGTCCACGATCTCGGCCGGTCTATCGCCCAGGATTCCCAACGCGATTACCCAGTTCAAGATTTCGTGGTCTCCGGAATCCTGAATCTCCTCGGGGCTCAGCTCGGCCAGCCTGCTGCCCTGTCCGCTGCGCAGCAGCTCGAGATTGCGGCGGTCTGTCTCTATATCGATGGAGCGGCACTGGAATTTATGAGCGAGGAAGCTGTGAGACCAGCTCGAGGAAGCCACAACCGCCACTCGCTCGCTGCGGGTGTCCAGGAATCTGCGGATGCCCTGTCCCAGCTCGTAACAGCGGCGGGGAGTGGGGCGTGGAGGATAGTCTGGTCCCGCTTCTTCCCCGTAACAGTTCACGAACAGGGGCAACAGGGGGAATTTGCCCTCCGGGTCGAGAAAAACCAGAGGGTTTATGATGGCGTGGGCCAGTCCCCAGTCCCAACCCTTGAGGGCGGCCGAGGATGCCATGTCGAAACCATCCCGAATAAGAAAGTTCCGCATATCCCGTGAGAACCCGTCGGGACAGTTGAAGCTAAATTTGGTCTCGGGCTCCGCGTCCCACAGGTTGACTCGGGCCGCGCCGCGCTGGAAAGGATATCCCGCCACCTCGGAGCCTGTATACAGACAGAAGGGCGGCAGGTTGTCCTGGAGGAAGTTCTCCGCCTGATCGTCACCGATAATCATCAATAGGTCGGGGTTCCATTCGTGCAACCGGTCGTGGAGGATCTGGAAGGACTCCACCACTTTTTTCTGGTCCAGCTTGTCCTGGGCAAGACCGTTGTCCTGTCCCAGCTCTTCCAGGAGCTGGGCCGGTTTCTCATAGTTGGGAATGCGGGCGTAGATTCGCTCGCGGCCTTTGTGCCAGACCTCGGGTGGCGTGAGGATAATCGGACCGTGAGAGCATCCAATCCCCATTATTTCGGCCATCTCAGCCTCCTGCCGTATCGGAATTGCCAATGATCAGCCAGTCTTGCGATAAGCCATGTTCAGCCTGATTACTTCGGATTGTATTAGCGGGCTATGGGGCTGTCAATCATCGGCCGAACCATGGCGCCCGGGGTTCCGCGACCATTGACTCGCCTCTCCCGCCACCGTACACTGGCGCCGACGGCGGCTCAGGGCGGCGCGGCCGTGACCAGTCCCGGCCGGCGAAAAACATGGGTCCCCATTAAGCATAGGTCCGAGGAGGCGTGATGTCCGGCTTCCGGTTGCTGGCCTGTTTGGCCCACCCCGACGACGAGGCATTTCCCATGGGCGGGGCATTGGCCATCCATGCGGCTAACGGCGTGGAGGTTCGGCTGGTGACGACCACCCGGGGAGAAGAGGGCGAGATTCGCCAGCCCGGTGCGGCCACCCCGGACACTCTGGGGGAGATACGCAGCGTTGAGCTGGCCTGCTCCGTCCGGGCGCTGGGCCTGGCGGGACACGATACCTGGCGGTACCGGGACTCGGGCATGGCCGGGACCTCCGCCAACCGGGATCCCAGCGCCTTCGTCAACGCCCCGGCCCAGGAGGTGGTCGAGCGTCTAGTCGCGGAGATCCGCCGCTTCCGGCCCCAGGTGGTGCTGACATTCGAGCCAGGAGGCCTGTACGGGCACCCCGACCACATCGCCATCTCTCGCCACACCACCGAGGCCTTCCAGAAAGCATCGGACCCCCAGTCTTTCCCCCATCAGTTGGTGGACGGAATCGGTCCCCATGCTCCGGCCCGCCTGTTCTACAGCGCCCGCCCCGCCGGGTTTCGCATGGAATGGGCCCTTTCCTTGCGGGCCGCCGGTGTCGATTTCCCCCTTCCGGCTCCGGAACGGGCACAGGAAGGCACGCCGGTGGAGGACATTCATCTGGAGATGCACGTTGGGGAACACCTGGAAACCAAGATGGCTTCCATACTGTGTCATCGGACACAGGTGGGCGCCGACTGGCCCTATCATCGGGTCCCTCGGGATGTGTCAGCCGGTATTCTAGGCAGGGAATACTACATCCGGGCTTTTCCGGCGGTAAATACCCGGGAAGAGGTGGGGATGGACTTTTTCGGCGGCCTTGAGGCGGAGCCGGGCACGTGAACGGGAGTCCGATGGGAACCCCTTTCTTACAAGCAAGGGGTTCCCATACCCTCCTCAAAGAACTCTAGGGCGGGGCCCCGCTAGCCTAAGAACTCCTGGGACCAGCGGTCGTAGTCGGCTCGCCGGGTCACCTGAGCAATGAGATCGGCGGAGGCTAGGTTGGGCCCCAAATCGGCTGCGGAAACCCCTTCCCGCAACGCTTTCAACGTATCGTACACTGCCTTTATCGAGGCCGCATAGGACAAGTGACCCTGCAACGCGATGCGGACCCCGTTGGCCCCAAGAAATGCCAGGTCGGCCAGCTCACCACCCCCACCGCCCAGCAACAAAGGAAGGTTGATCGCCGCGTGCACTGCCTTGACCTCCTCCCCGGTGCGGGCGCCGGCCAGGAATATGGCGTCAACCCCCGCTTGCTCGTAGGCCTTGACCCGCTTGATGGTGTCTTCCAGGCCCGAGGAGCGCAGGGCGCCGGTACGCCCGGCGATCACCAGGTTGGGGTCTTTTCGTGCGGCCAGGGCGGCCTTCATCTTACCCACCCCTTCCTCTAGGGAAATCATCGGTGCGGCGCTATCGCCGCCAAAGCTTATGGGAAGCACTGTGTCCTCAATTGTGAGAGCGGACACGCCGGCGGTCTCCAGCTCTTCGACGGTGCGCATCACGCTGAGGGCGTTGCCGTAGCCGTGGTCGGCATCAACCATCAGGCTGAGGTCGCCGGCCCGGCAGATGCGATGAATCTGCTGCGCAAACTCGGACAGCGTCAGCACCACTAGATCTGGGGCGCCTAGCACCGTGCCCGAGGCGATGGACCCGGCTAGCATACCCACCTCGAATCCCAGGTCTTCGGCGATTCGGGCCGATATAGGGTCGAATACCGAGGCCGGATACACACATTTGTCCCCCGCCAGGACGGCGCGGTAACGTAGTCGTCGTTGTGTTAGTTCCATGGGGCTCCTTTCATCGGTGTGACATCCATATATACTGGGGCTTCGGAAGAATTGGCCCATTCTACCATAAACCCCAGCCTTGAAGGTTCTTTGGGAAGGGTCTGGGGAACCCTTTCTTGCAAGAAAGGGTTCCCCAGCGGCCCCTCCTAATAAACTCTTAGGAATAATCGGAGGCCCCATGCAAATCCTGGGCGTAGACTTCAGCGGGGCCAGGCCCGACAACAACACCTGGGTGGCCCAGGGCCGTTTGGACGGACAGGGTTTAATTCTGGAATCCTGCGGGCCGGTCAGCAGGTCCCAACTGTCCCGCTTGTTGGAGGAGCTCCCCAGCGAAGCCGTGGCCTCCCTGGACTTTCCCTTCTCCGTGCCACAGGATTTCGCCCGGTTCTGGATGCCGGAGGCAAAGACCATGCCCGATCTGTGGTCGGCCGCCGCGGCCATGACCCTGGCGGATTTCATATCCCTGCGGGACACTTACGTAGCCCAAAATGGGGAGCCCAAGCGTTTGGGCGACACCTACCACCCTGAATCCTACTCCTGCCTGCACAAAGTCAATCCCAACATGGTGCCCATGACTTTCTACGGTATGAAGATGCTGGCCGGGCTGTGGCCCGAGGGCTGTGAGGTGCCACCTCTGGCGCTTCAGAAAATGGGCAGGGGAGTTTTGCTGGAGGCCATGCCCGGAGCCGCCCTGAAGGCCTTTAAGCTACCCTACAAGGGTTACAAGAACGGCGCCCGGGCCAACCTCCTACGCAAGGAGATATTGCAAGAATTGCCTCGGCGCTCCTCCATTCAAATGCCCAACCTGGCGGAATTCTGCGAGCAGTGCATGGTTAGCCACGACTGCTTGGACTCCGTGGTAGCCGCCGTGATCGCCGCGCTCTGGTCCACCAACCTGGACCTGTTCCGCCACCCGGAACGCGCGGGTCCAAGCGCGCCAAATTCGATTGCTGCATTGGAAGGCTGGCTGTATGCCCCGGTGTACATTCCGTCTATTTCCGGGTAGCAACTGATCGTCAACTGGCCTGGGGGCGTGCCAACGAATCAAATAAACATTGGTCCCAGTTGCCCGAACCGCAACAAATCGTTAAGCTCTGTTGCGACACACCCATGCGTCGGCGCACTAGGTTCGACGGTCCGGCAGATTGGCCTCGGTGCGGGCGCAAATAACGATTGGAGGTGCACCCTTGCAGATAGTTCGAGTGTTTTCCGGGGACGATGGCGAGTCTCACTTCGAGGACCTGACCCCTGATCAGCTGGCGGAGCTCGTGTTTCCCATAGGGACTGGTTCCATCAACCTGGGCCGGCGCCCTTCGCCCTCCTTCTCCGATTACCATACCGCTCCCCGCCGTCAGTACGTGATCAACCTGTCCGGTATTGCTGAATTCGAGACCGCCGACGGGACGAAGCGCCGTTTGATGCCCGGAGACGTGCTGATCGCCGAGGACCTCACCGGACACGGCCACATCGCCCGCAGCATCGGCGACGAGTTCCGGGTTTCATTGGCGGTACCTTTGGCCGACTAGGACCTAAGCCGATTCTGGGGGAACTTTGTAAAGTTCCCCCAGACCCCCTCAAACTTCAACGATACCAAGGATAAAGTCTTGGGAGGGTCTGGGAACCCTTCTACAGAAGGGTTCCCAGAGGTCATCCGGCGCCGGATAGTAGGCATTGCAGGTGCACCAGCCCCTGCTCTGCCGCCGCGCGGTGGTTACAAGGCTGGCCCCCGCTGGTCCCAGCAGCAGCCCGGCCATCTCCCGGGTCAGATCGTTGTCTTGCAGCTTACCGAAACGCCGGTAGAGCTCCAAGTAGGCTCGACCTCCTCCAGCCTCACCTTGCAACAGGTCCAGGCCGTGCAGAAAAGGTAGGACCACGTTCACCCCCAAGTCGCGGGCCCGGGCTGTACCGATGCAGGCCGTGGCAGCCCCAAAACCACCGGGCGCGCATAGGGCCGAGGTCAGTTCACCGGGTTTGGTGTCACGGGCCGCCAGGCCCAAGCCGGCCACTAGCCCCGGCTCCAAGAACCGGTCCAGCAGTACAGCGGCCCCGGCAATGCGGCGCAGTGGGTGGTTGCTGGGCCTGACGCGGAAACAATGCCATTCACTGGCCGACATGGCCGGCCCCATGCCCGTCCCGGTCAACGGCAGCGAAAACGCTTTCTGGCGGGGCGCCAACCCGGATAGGGCAGTCAGCCATCCCTGGATCGCCTGAGACCGGCGCTCCGGGTCCAGGCGCCGGGCTGCCTGGGTCAGTGCTGCGTAACGGGCCCGTCCCGCCAGCTTGATGAAAGGTTGCCGGTTTTGGTGGTAGCCCAGGCCCTCTAAGATCCCCTCGTACAGGGTCTGCTCCTGGTCTTGCTCCTTCAGCAGAGTCACAAACCGGGCGCTGTTGGAATGGAACCGGTCGTCACCGGCCCGGTCCAGGAGGGCGCCCATCTCCGGGACTGTTTCCGGCCGCGGAAAGCCTCGGCCTTCGAGAACCGTCCAGAGATGGGCGGATTGAAGGTTACCTGGCGCGTCTTCCATCTCCGGATCATCCTCCGGATCAACGGACAGTAGGGGCGCCAGCGATACCACGGGGACCGATTGACCGCTCTGCAATCTGGTGGAGGTAGGGTCAACCTCCAGGGCCGCGTGAAGCACTACCCCGTTGTACCTGGGGTCGCGGCCGTGTCCATGTAACTTCCAGTCCTGCTGGCGTACGTGAATCTCCACGTCACCCTGGACCAGGCCGAGCCCTTCCACCTCCAGCAGGGCACCGCGGAAGTCCGGGCCCGCGGCGCTGCTGGCGCGCCCCGGATAGAGTACCCTCATCCGGGTCCCGGCGCTGGTGCGGAACCAGTCCCGCCGGGCCGCTCTCTTCCGCCAAAGGTTGGACAGCAGCCGTTCCGGCACGGGGTGGGGTGCATCCTTTTTATTTTCAGAACCCGCCATCAACCGAACATACCATATCCCAGTCTCCTCCGCCAGGATAAAGGTTCTTTGGGAATGGTCTGGGGAACCCTTTCTTGCAAGAAAGGGTTCCCCAGCGGACCCTCCGGAAGAATTCCAACCTGTTGCTCTTTCCCGTCGGTGGTCGTAAAATGGCTCCACTCCAGAAAAGGGGGTTCGAGCCAATGGTTGGTCTCAATCATCCTCTAGCAAATATCCGGGTTATCGACTTGGGCCGTCACCAGGCGGGCCCCAGGTGTGCCCAAGTGCTGGCCCGCATGGGCGCCGAGGTCATCAAGGTGGAGCGTTTGGGTGGGGAGGAGACACGGTATCACGGCCCCTGGGTGCGGAAACAAAGCGCCTATTGGGTGCAATACAACAGCGGCAAAAAGAGCCTGAGCATAGACCTGCGCAAGGAGAAGGGCAAAGAGGTCCTGCGCAAGCTTGTCGAAGTGTCCGACGTGGTGGTGCAGAACTTCCGGCCCGGCACCATCGACGCCATGGGATTCGGCTACGATGTACTGAGGGAGCTGAATCGCCGTATCATCATGGTCAACGTTTCAGCCTACGGCCAGTTTGGCCCCTACAGGGAGCAGATAGGCTACGACCCCATAGGCCAAACCATGTCTGGAATCACCATGGTCACCGGCGAGGAGGGAATGCCCCCCATCAGAACCGGCGTGCCCATCATCGACCGGATCACAGCCCTCCACTCGGCCATCGGGACCCTGGCAGCCCTGCACGAGCGGGAGGTATCCGGTGAGGGGCAGACCATCGACGTCTGCTTGGCCGACACCGGATACAGCCTGACCGAGATCCCGATCACCGCCTATGCGGGCACCAAGGTCCCGCCCAAGAGGGGCGGCGGAGAAGGGGCGCCTCCCGGCGGGATATACGCCTGCAAAGACGGGTTCGTCATGATCACGGCCAGCGACCAGCACCACTGGCACCGGGTATGCAACGCCCTGGATAGGCCAGAGTGGCTGGAAGACCCACGGTTTACCACCCGGCCCGAGCGTGCCAAAAACCGGGACGTGGTGAACGATCGGTTAAACGAGCTCCTGTCCACCATGACAATGAAGGAATCCATCGCCCACTTTACCCACCACGACGTGGTGGCCGCCCCCGTGAACAACATACCCCAGGCTGCCGAAGACCCCCACCCATGGGAGCGCGGGGCCATGATGAATGTCCCCGATTTCCTGGCGGGTGAGATCGCCGTATCGGGAGACTTCTGGCACTTCGGCCGGACCCCTGTGGTGGTTGGCTCGACCCCCATGGTTGGCGAGCACAACGAAGACGTACTTTCCGGCATACTGGGCTACTCCGACGAGGAGATAACTCAGATGCGGGAGGAGTTGGTCATCAGCGAGTCCCACCATTATGACGAGGTGCCTGGCTAGCGAAGCAGTCAACGCTCAGCCGTCAGACATCAGCCATTCGACCGCGTGTGGGAGCCTTATCTCTTTACCAAAGAGCAAGGCTCCTGCTGGTTTCCCTGCCCACATCCACCGGCAGCCCCAGGCTGACAACTATCTAGTATGTCAGCATCATCCGCTGGATCTCCTCGGGTTGGCTGGTCTTGGTGAGGGCCAGCATCAGCAAGATACGGGCCTTCTTTGGCAATAGGTTGTCTGCGGCGATGTAGCCGGCTTCGTCAAAGCGCTTGGTGCGCACCACCCGGCCATTTCCCGTCTGTGTGGCGACAACCACCCTTACACCCTGCTCCATGGCCCGACGCAGGGCGGCCATGAACTTTGGTGGAGAGCCGCCGCTGCCCAGCCCGCCGGCGACCATGCCGGGCACCCCGGCGCCGGACAGAGCATCGACCAGCAGGCCGTCGGCTCCGGCATAGGAGTAGACGATGTCCACCCGAGGTAACTCCTCCAATCCTTCCACGTCGAACTCGGTATCTTGGGTGTGGGTCCTGGTGGATGCGCGGTAGAACACCACATCGCCATCGGAGTCGGCGTATCCCAGCAATCCAAGCTGGTTGGAGCGGAATGTCTCCAGACGATAGCTGTCCGTCTTGGTGACGTCCCGGGCACCCTGAATCTCGTTGTTGAGCACAGTGAGAACCCCACGGCCCGCCGACTGGGGCGCCGCCGCCACCCGGATGCAGTCCATTAGATTTACGTCGGTGTCGGTGCCCATGCCGGTGGGTGGGCGCATTGCCCCGGTGACCACCACCGGCTTTCGGCCCTTGACGGTCAGATTCAGGAAGTAGGCCGTCTCCTCCAGGGTTGCCGTACCGTGGGTAATGGCCACGCCGGCCGCCTCCGGGTCCTCCCGAAAGATAGCGTTGATCCGCTTGGACAAGCCCAGCCAGTCGGAGGGTCCGACATCGGTGCTGCCTACGTTCAAGAACTGCTCGGTGCGCACATCGGCCCACTGATTGACTTCCGGCACCCGGTCCAGCAGTTCCTGGATGGTCAGGTGTTTGTTGTCATAGCTGTAGTTTGTGTAATCGGTACGTTCTCGGCCCACAAAGGAGATGCTGCCGCCGGTTCCGATCAGATAGACTCGTGGCTTTCTCTCACTAACCATTCCACTCCCCCAAGTTAGGATTTGAGACTAATACAGAAGGAACGCAACCAAATCCCCCTGCCCGGTGAGCCTTTCGGCTGGACGTAGAACAGGCCGGGCGAATCGGCTGTTGAGATCGATTCTGGGTGGCGCCTGGGCAGCACCTGATCAGGCTTGATTCCGGCGTATTCGACACCACGATTTAGCTGAATCCATGTGCGTGTGTCCGGTGGCTGGAGGTCATGTCTTAGGCTCCCCAGTATGCTGTTCCCGAAATTGTCATTCCGAGCCAGACACACCGGTGAGGAATCTGGTGTGGGGCGTTTCCTCCACCACCGGCAACCCCGCCTCACCATCCACCTAAGGCGGATCGCTGCACTCGGGGTGACAAACCATTGTGCTTGAGGGTGCTCACAAAACCTGCACGTCGGGTTAGCTATTCGGATGGAAGTATACGATATGTTGGTCCGCCCGGACAGCTAGGTTGCCGGCCTGGTTGCACAAACCGCTATCTCAGACCGGTATCTTCCAGAATCTTCCAGGATTTGGCAGATTATGTTATCCTCAAAACGGATCATTTACCGGCTCACCGAGGCCGGAATCGGAGGTGAAATCGGGTGGTTGCCCTTTGGACGCTCAGACTAATGGGCGCCGGGGGATTCGGGGTACTGGGGTGGCGGCTGGGGGGAATAGTGTCGGAAATGTCTTCCGACGAAGAGCGTTTCCTGCCGTGGGGCCTGGCGCTGACCCTCGCCGGCGTTCCTGTGGGGGCATTAATCGCCCCCTACCTGACTTTCAAACCCTGGCGCATAAGCACTGATTACATCAATTCTATTCCAGGACCCACTCTAGCCACAGGCACCCTGGGGCTACTGGTGGGTCTGATCATAGCCTCCCTGATATCCATTCCCCTGTTCTCCCTGGAAGGCTGGCTGGGCTGGGCGGTGCCGATAATCGTGAGTCTCTCCCTGGGAGTCGCCGGATCGTGGGTGGGTGTCCACCGCGCGCGGGACATGCAGGCCGTATTCCCCGCTTTGCGGCAAAATATCGAGGCGCCCAGCGCATCCCGAAACGGCAGGATACTGGTGGATACCAGCGCCATCATTGACGGGCGCATCGCCGACCTGAGCATCACCGGGTTCCTGGAAGGCTCCCTGGTTGTGCCCCGATTCATCCTGGACGAGCTGCGCCACATCGCCGACTCCAACGATCCCCTGCGCCGCGCCCGGGGGCGCCGCGGCCTGGAAGTGCTGGGGCGTCTGCGCAAGGACGATACCATAGCCATGGAAGTGCTGGACGTGGGCGTTCCCGAAGGCGACGAGGTGGACTCCCGGTTAGTCTCCCTGGCCCGGTCCATGAAGGCCTCCATCCTGACCACCGACTACAACCTCAACCGGGTGGCTGAGCTCCAAGGCGTTCAGGTGCTCAACGTCAATGAGCTGGCCAACGCCCTAAAGTCCATCGTGCTGCCAGGAGAAGAGATGCGGGTCAACATCGTCCAGGAAGGGAAGGAAGCAGGACAGGGTGTGGCCTACCTGGACGACGGCACCATGGTGGTCGTGGAAGGGGGAAGGCGCTATCTGAATGCCTTCCATGAGGTGGTGGTGACCCGCGTGTTGCAGACCGCCGCCGGACGCATCATTTTCGCCCAGCCCAAGGCCGGTTAGTCCGCCGATGGCTCAGGCCTCGGGTCCCGGCACCCAACTTCCCAGCCGCCGGGTGGGCGCCGTGGTGGTGGCCGCCGGCAAGAGCACCCGCATGAAGGGTGTAGACAAGGTGTTCACCCCGGTTCTCGGGATACCACTCCTGGCCTACAGCCTGGACCGGTTGGAGTCTTTCCCCTCGGTGGAGGAGATCGTTCTTGTGCTGAGCCCGGACTCCCTGTACCAGGGCAATGATCTGCTACGCAATCGGGGCTATCGGAAGGTGTCCCATGTATGCGCCGGTGGGGAACGCCGTCAGGACTCGGTGCGTCTGGGCCTGGAGCAACTGTCAGATTGCCGGTGGGTGATAGTTCACGACGGCGCCCGTCCCTGTCTGGATCAAGGCATACTGGAACGGGGTCTGACGGCCGTGGAAGAATGCGGCGCTGCGGTAGCCGGCGTACCGGTGAAGGACACCATCAAATTGGTCTCGCCCCAGGGCGAGGTAACCGGCACACCGGACCGCGAAAGCCTCTGGGCGGCTCAAACTCCCCAGCTATTTGACTATGACCTGCTGCTGGATGCCCATCGGCGGTGCACCCAGCCGGTGACCGACGATGCGGCCATGGTGGAGAGCCTGGGTCATCCGGTCAAGATGTTTCTGGGCTCCTACGAGAATCTAAAAGTCACCACCCCCGGAGACCTGACCATCGCCGAAACCTTCCTAAAGCCGGGAGTTCTTTAGGAGGGGCGTTGGGGGACCCTTTCTTGCAAGAAAGGGTTCCCCAAACCCTTCCCAAAGAACCCATTTTCTGGATGGCAACACCAACTCTGCCAGAATTCAGGGTGGGCATCGGTTTTGATTCCCATCCCCTCACCGCCGGCCGCACCCTGGTGCTGGGCGGCGTTACCATCCCCTACCACTTAGGTCTGGCCGGCCACAGCGATGGCGACGCATTGATCCACGCCATCATGGATGCCCTGCTGGGCGCCGCGGGACTGGGAGACAAAGGTATCCACTTTCCGTCTGACGACCCACAGTACAAGGACATCTCCAGCCTGGTGCTGCTTGCCGAGGTAGCCGGCCTGTTGGCCTCCAACCGTTGGCGCATCGTCAATGTTGATGCTACAATACTGGCGCAAAAACCCAGGCTGGGCACCTTTATCGCAAGCATGAGAGAGCAGAGCGGCGCCGCTCTGTCCTTACCTTTGGAGCGGGTCAGTATCAAGGCCACCACTACCGACTATATGGGGTTTGTGGGCAGGGAAGAGGGTATCGCCGCCTGTGCCGTGGCATCCCTGATGGCTGGGCCATGAAGCTATATAACACCCTCACCGGCACCACAGAAGAGTTCGTTCCCGCCGACGGCAAGAAGGTCAAGATGTACGTCTGCGGTGTGACGCCCTACGCCCCCGTCCACGTTGGCCACGCCCTGAGCTATGTGGCCTTTGATGTTCTCCGCCGGTACCTGGAATACATAGGTTACCAGGTGGAGCACGTCCAGAACTTCACCGACGTGGACGACAACATCATTCAAAGGGCCCAACAGTCGGGCGTCAGTTCGGAGGAATTGGCCGAACAGTACATCGAAGACTTCTTCCACAACATCGATGCTCTGAACGTGCGGCGTGCCCACGTGTACCCTCGGGCCACTCAGGAAATGGCGCCCATCGTCGAGACCATCAAAGGCCTGGTGGAGAATGGCTACGCCTACCCTTCCGGCGGCGATGTCTATTTCCGGGTGAACCGCAGCGAAGACTACGGCAAGCTGAGCCACCGTACCCTGGACGGGATGATAGCAGGGGCCAGGGTGGCGGTGGATGACCAGAAGGAACACCCCATGGACTTTGCCCTGTGGAAGGAGTCAAGGCCCGGCGAACCTGCTTGGGACAGCCCATGGGGACCGGGACGGCCCGGCTGGCACATCGAGTGCACCAGCATGTCCATGACCTATCTGGGCGCATCCTTGGACATCCACGGGGGCGGCCAAGACCTGGTCTTCCCCCACCATGAAAACGAGATCGCCCAGAGCGAAGCCTCCACGGGCATGAAGCCCTTCGCCCGTTACTGGGTGCATAACGGCCTGCTGATGCTGGGCGAAGACAAGATGAGCAAATCCCTAGGGAATCTGGTCTCGGTAAAAGAGGCCCTGGAGGAGTACACTCCCGATTGCCTGCGCCTCTACCTTCTCAGCTCCCATTACCGGTCTCCCTTGCACTATTCCGACGAGGGCTGCGCCGCCATGGAACGCAGCAGCGACCGTCTTCGTCACGCTCTCCGGCCGGGAAACGGTGGCGTTGGGGAACTCGCCGACCTGGGCCAATGTGAAGCCCACTTCTTTGAGGCCATGGACGATGACCTGAACACCCCCAGGGCCCTGGCCGCCCTGTTCGACTTGGCCCGGGAGATCAACCGGGGCCGGGATTCGGGACGGGACATAACAAGCGCCCAGGACACGCTGCGCCGTCTGGGTGGCATTCTAGGTCTGGCATTCGAGGGACGAGACTCTTCCGGCGAAGGCCAGTTGGCGGCCAAACCGTTCATCGATCTACTACTGTCGACACGGGAAGAGCTGCGCCGGGCCAAACAGTTTGACCTGGCCGACAGTATCCGCGATGGGCTGGACCGGCAAGGCGTAATCGTGGAAGACACTCCCCAGGGTGCGCGTTGGGAGTATCACCCCACCGATTGATGCCATGGTCCCCAGGCGGACCCTCGCGCGTGCCGGCCAATGAACTCCCCTTACACCCCAACCGCTCATGCCTCCAGGTGCTATGTGCGTGTCTCCTATGGCAAATCGGAATGCCGGGACTTCGATCAGAAATTAGGCGGGCAAACCATGGGCGAGGCAAGCTAAGAATTGAGGCGGCGCCATGCTGAATAGCTCTACTCTCCACTCATTCGAAAATATCGTGGGAGACGCCAACATATTGGCCGGCCCCTACGATCTCGACCGCTATTCCGCCGATGCGCTGACCCCCTTTCGCGCCTTCGGTGTTGAGGAGACCCTGGAACGGACGGCCGACCTGGTGGTTCGGCCGTCTACAACCGGTCAGGTGGTGGAGATCGTGGGCCTGGCGGCCCAACAGCATATTCCTCTAATCCCCTATGGTGGCGGCACCGGGGTCATGGGAGGAACCCTTCCCGTGCAGGGAGGCGTCATCCTCGATCTGAAAAGGATGAACCGTGTTCTGGAGGTCAGCGCCAGGGACCAAACGGTCTCCGTGGAAGCCGGGACCGTGCTGCAGGACCTGGAGGACGCCCTGGATGGGCACGGCTTGATGGCCGGGCACGATCCTTACAGTCTGGCGATAGCCACCGTCGGAGGAGCCATATCCACCAATGGCGTGGGCTACCGGGCCGGGGCGATCGGACCCATGGGCGACCAGGTGGTGGCCCTGGAAGTTGTGTTGCCCAACGGCCGCGTCATGACCACTCCCCAGGTGCCGAAAACGTCCTCGGGCCCCAACCTGAACCATCTGTTTATCGGCAGCGAAGGGGTCTTTGGGGTCATCACCAGGGCCACCCTTCGGGTCCGCCGTCTGCCCGAGGCACAGGTTTTCTCCACCATTGCCTTTGATAACTTTTCTCAGGGATTCAATGCCGTGGCCGAGTTGAGGGCCCTGGACATCCGTCCCACTTTGTTGGACCTGACCGAGGAGGACGGGCGGGTGCGCCTGTACCTGCTCTTTGAAGGCTTTCGGGAAGGCGTGGCCGCCATGGAGGCCAGAACCATGGAGATATGCGCCCAGTTTCAGGGCCGTAACGTGGGGCCGGAACCAACTCTGGACTACTGGCGGGACCGGCACCAATCTGGGGACAACTATAGGTTGTCGGCCCTGGGCAAGCCGCGGCAGACCCGGTGGCAGCGGGGTGGCGGCCGCGGCTTCGACTATCTGCACCTGGCACTTCCCATCTCCAAGGTCCTGGAATACCGGGACCGCTGCGAGCAGGCGATGGCCGGAAGCGGAGTGAGGGTCACAGAGTACGCCATCTGGAGCCGGCCCGAGCTCTTCTCCATGCTGCTGGCTCCAGAGGCCGGCGCCGGTGACGATTCTCGACAAAGCATGTCCAGCGTGGTGGAGCAGGTTTTGACCCTGGCCCAGGACATGGGCGGGGTGATGGAATATTGCCACGGCGTGGGTATGAAGCTAGGCCACCTGCTGGCCCGGGAGATGGGAGTTGGACATCAGGTTATCCGTGCCCTCAAAGACTCTCTGGATCCAGCAGGCATAATGAACCCAAGCAAGCTGGGCTTATAAGCCGGCGCTCTTCGATACCTCTACCCGAGTCGGCATTCCCCTCAGGCCACCGACCCTCACCGGGCGCATGTGTTCTACGCCATCAGTCCGGGTGCCTGCACCATCACTTATCCCAATATTGACCTGCCCCCAATCTTTGTACCAGCCTTTATGTTAGTCCCACAAGCTCTCGGAAGGGTTCGGCAGTCAGTACGGCCTGGGGTGCGGGCGGTCTGTAACCCAGGGAACTGTGGGGCCTGATTTGGTTGTAGATCTTTCTATACTGGTCTGTC
>MUCT01000007.1 GCA_002816585.1 SAR202 cluster bacterium Io17-Chloro-G6
AACCAACCAGCATCAGAAAACAGACTCGGCCTAAGCCCTCACATACCACGACACTTTGACTCTCACACCGCGGCGTTTAGTGGTACAATTTCTCTCCGCCCTTGACATACCGATACGGCGGAACGCTCAGTTCCACTTTTCTTAGCGGCGTTCCCATTGTGGCCATCCGCTGGGCATGACAGGCGGGGCACATCGAGGACTGGAACCGGTCTGGGCGGCCGGTCTGCCGCTGGCGTAGAGGTAGCCCCCACTGGGGGAAGGGTGGCCGTCGATGTAGGTTGGGGGCGAGGCAAAGACTCGAGGGTAGGAACCGGAATTGGGAGCAGTGTAGAAGGTGGCTGGCCGGCCGGTGCGGTAAGGGATGGCGGCATGGTCGGTGCTCCTGTCTCCCCGCCGGAGCAGGCGACCAAAACCAGGACCATCGCCGATAGGAACGCTGTGGCTAAGACGGATCGGTTTTCCGAGATTCCGCTCATGGGCCGATTCGCGTCGAGATTTGAATGAGCGGGGAAATGCTATGAAACCGGGCGGAACAGCTTCCAGGGTAAAGATGTTCGGCACGGAAAGAAAAAATTCCCATCATGGAAATGGTAGTGCCTCGCCCGGCTCCCAGTCTATGAAAGCCAGGCCCGAAGCACTGGGTTTTGGACATAGTTCAATACAGGATAAGCGCCAAGCCGTCGTAGCCGGCTAACCGTTGCCTACACCCGCTGGACGCCCAGGGTAACGTCCATGCCGTCCAGCTTGGCGGAGTCGGTGGTGGCTTCGGTTTCCGGCGCGCCGTCAACCATCTGGGTGCTTAGGGTCTCGTCGCGAATGTAGCCGGAGAACGGACCTTGCATGACCTTTAGGAATTCTTCCGGCCCCTGGTAGTAGGTCACAATGCGGTCGGTGACGTCGAAATTGGCCGACCGGCGCATGCCTTGGATTCGGTGGACCACCTCCCGGGCCAGCCCCTCTTCGGCCAGTTCCGGGGTGATGGCGCCGTCCACGGCCACCATGTAGCCGCCCTCAACCGAGACGGTGTAGCTGTTGACGGAGATGATGGTCACTGCTTCATCCCCGGCCTGCTCCGACACCTGCTGGACCAGCGGTGCGTCGTTCGCAATGACCTGAATGTCCTTGATGTTCAGCTCTTCAAGTACTTGGGGGCCCACCTGGTTGATGTACCCTTCCTCGGCGGCGTCTCGGACCTTCACCAAGACGCTGGCCAGGGGTTGGCGCACTTTTAGTCCTGCGTTGGAGCGGGCGGCCCGGCCCATGCTGGCCACCTTCATGGCCAGCCGTGTGGCTTCCATCAGCGGCTCGTCCACCAGGGATGGGTCGGCCTCAGGGTACTGGGACAGGTGAACGCTGTCGGGCGCCGACGGGTCCACCGAGCAGACCAGGTTCTGGTACATCTCCTCGGCAACAAAGGGGGCCAGAGGAGCCATGAGCTTGGCCACCGTGACCAGGCAGGTGTGCAAGGTGATGTAGCCGGACAGTTTATCGGCGTCACCTTCGTTCCTCCAGAAACGGCGGCGGCTGCGGCGCACGTACCAGTTGGATAGCTGGTCGATGAACTCCTGGATGCGCCGGCCGGCATTGGTGGGCTCATAGCCGTCCATACAGCGGTCGACCTCGGCGATCAGCGTGTTCAGTTCGGACAGCACCCAGCGGTCTAACTCGTTTTCGGGCTTCCAGTTGTCGGGGGTCTTGGACGGGTCGAACTTGTCGATCTCGGCGTAGCCGATAAAGAACGAGTAGACGTTCCACAGTGTGAGCATCACCTTTCTAAGGGTCTCGCTGACCAGCTTTCCGGAGAACCGCCTTGGCTCACCGGGATGGGACGCGGTGAACAGGTACCAGCGCAGCGCGTCGGCGCCGTGCTCGTCCAGCACCGAAAGGGGCTCGACCACGTTGCCAACCCGCTTGCTCATCTTGCGGCCCTTCTCGTCCAGGATCAGACCCAAGCAGATGACGTTCTTGTACGCCGGCTGGCCCTTGAGCAGAGTGGACAGGGCGTGCAAGCTGTAGAACCAGCCGCGGGTCTGGTCCACCGCCTCGCAGATGTAATCGGCAGGGAACCGGCCGTCCGTGTCGATACTCTCGTTGTCGAAGGGGTAGTGCCATTGGGCGAAGGGCATGGCGCCCGAGTCGAACCAGGCGTCCATGACCTCAGGGATGCGCCGCATCTCCCCTGAACATCCCTCGGCGGTGCAATTCAGAACGACGTTGTCCACGTAGGGCCGGTGCAGGTCCAAGCCGTCGGCGTTTAGGCTGCCGTTCGCCCCGGCCATGCGCCGGAGTTCATCAACCCCGCCGACGCAGATCGTGTGATTGCATTCCTGGCACTGCCAGATGGGGATGGGCGTGCCCCAATACCGTTCCCGTGAGATGGCCCAGTCCACGTTGTTGCGGAGCCACTCGCCGAAGCGCCCGTCTTTGATGTATTCGGGATACCAGTTGATCGTGTCGTTGCCGCCGACCAACTGGTCTTTCAGCGCCGAGGTCCGGATGTACCAGGAACTCTTGGCGTAGTAAAGCAGTGGCGTGTCGCAACGCCAGCAGAATGGGTAGGTGTGGCGGTAGATATCCTGATGGAACAGGAGTCCCCGTTCCTTGAGGTCTTCCATGATCTCCTTGTCGGCGGTCTTCACGAACTTGCCGGCGAAGGGATAGTCGCCGGTGATGATCCCCTGGAGGTCCACGGGCTGCACGAAGGCCAGTTCCTTTTCCCGGCCCACGCCGAGGTCTTCATCGCCGAAAGCTGGCGCGATGTGGACGACGCCGGTACCGTCGTCTAGGGATACAAAATCGGCGGCGACCACGGTAGGTGTTAGTTTTGCGATGGACTCTAATATCACTTGGGCGTGGCTGAGTTGCTCTTGCTCAGTCATTGGTCTGTCGAGCAGAAAATCAACATGGACGAATTTTCTGATTTCTGACCCGAATTGATCAGGCGGGTAGAGGGGTGTGTAGCCCAGCCCCACCAGGTCGGAGCCCTTGACCGATCCGACGACGCGGTGTTCCTGGAGAATGTTGGCGGGAATCAGGGCCTGGGCCAGCACCAAACGGTGAAGGCCGCCCTCGTCTTCCAGTTCCACAATGCTGTAGTCAGCGTCTTCGTTCACGGCCAGAGCCGTGTTGCCCGGCAGGGTCCAGGGCGTGGTGGTCCAGGCTAAGAGGTATACCGAAACGTTGTCGACGCCCAGCTTGGCCAAAACGTCGGACTTGCCGGGTGACGCCTCCGGGTCTACTTGGAACTTGATGAACACTGAAGGATCTGGAGTGTTCTCCCGGTAGCCAAGGGCAACCTCATGGGAGCTCAGGCTGGTGACGCAGCGTGGACAGTGGGGAGTGCCCCGCATGGTCTGGTAGAGCAGGTCCCGGTCCCACAGGGTTTTGAGCATCCACCAGCCGGATTCGATGTAGTTATTGTGCAGTGTGACATAGGGGTCTTCCATGTCGACCCAGTAACCGATGCGGTCGGTCATGGTCTCCCATTCTTTCACGTAACGGAAAACGCTTTCCCGGCATTTTTTGTTGAATTCCTCGATGCCGTAGTTTTCGATGTCCCGTTTGCTCTTCAGGCCCAGTTCTTTCTCGACCTCCAGTTCCACGGGAAGGCCGTGGGTGTCCCAGCCGCCCTTGCGCTGGACACGGTAGCCCTTCATGGTGCGGTAGCGGCAGATGACGTCTTTGAAGACGCGGGCGAGAACGTGGTGGATGCCGGGGCTGCCGTTGGCGGTAGGCGGGCCCTCATACATCATGAAGAGCGGCGCATCGGGGCGTTCGGACTCAGTGCGCCGAAAGACGTCCTTGTCCTTCCAATGCTGCAGGACATTGGCGTCCAACTCGGGGAAACTGACACGGCTGGAAACAGGCTTAAACATATCGGAAGGGTGATCCTCTGGACCGGCGACGGTGAGCCGGCTGTGTTACTAATCTGGCATTATACCGCAGGGGGCGGCGTCCAGACGTACCTAGTACCCAATTTTGCAAATCGTTTTTACGAAAACCGTTTGTGGTGAGCCCGTCGAACCACCGCTCCTAGTGAGGCCAATTTCTCCGATGAAACCGTGGCTAATGCGCGTCCTTCGACGGGGCTCAGGACGAACGGATTCCCGTACAGCTGATCAGTGGCGGGAAACTCTAAGTCAAAAACATATCGGCCAGGACCAGCTTCTGCTCGCCGGGGTCAGCGGCCAGGCCGAAAGCGGCCAGGGTGTGGCGGCCCAGCGTGGGCTCCCCGTCGGGCTTGCCGTAGACGCAGATGGTGGTGCGCTCTTGGCCTTCGATGCGCATGCGCACCTCGGCCATGGGAAGCATCTCCCAGCCGCCGCCGGGCAGGGTGAACCGGGACTCCCATTCCGTTTCAACTCCCAGCATCTCCAGCAGGGTGGAGGGGAGCACGGAATAGATGTTTTCCGAGCCGGCGACGACAATCACCCGCTGGAACCGGGCGCCGTCCCGGGGCCCGATCTCGATGGAACAACGGAATGTGTTGGTGGGCGTGGTCATCTGATCTGCTCTTTCGTTTGCGGTTTTCCTACACTACGGCATTTCCGGCCAGAGTTTGTAGAAGTGGTTTAGCGGTCCGTGGCCCTGCCCGATGGGAAAGGAACGGCGAATGGCCTCGGTGACGAACTCTTTGGCTTGACCAACCGCGTCCTCGGTTGCCAGGCCCTTGGCCAGTCCGGCAGCCACCGCCGATGCAAAGGTACAGCCGGTGCCGTGGGTATTGGCGGTCTCTATCCGTGGTGATGTGAACTCCCGAAAGTTGTTCCCATCGAAGTACAGATCGGTGGCCGGGCCATCACGGTGGCCTCCTTTGACCACAACCGACGCCGCCCCCATGGCGATAATAGCTTTGGCGGCATTCCGGACATCCCCGTCGGTGACGATCTTCAGACCAGTCAGAGTCTCGGCCTCCGGAATGTTGGGAGTGACCACCGCGGCCAGGGGCAGCAGCCGCTCACGAAGAGCTCCAACCGCGTCTTCTCTCAGGAGGGAATCACCGCTCTTGGCGACCATCACTGGGTCCACCACCAAGCGGCGCAGGCCGGAGATTCCCGGGTGTGTCGCCAGGGAGGCGGCGACGCATTCGATTATGGCGCTGCTGGACAGCATGCCGGTTTTTACGGCATCTGCGCCGATGTCGGAGACCACCGCGTCGATCTGAGCAGCGATCACATCGGTGGGGACCTCATGCACCGCAGTCACAGCCACGGTGTTCTGGGCGGTGATGGCGGTCAGCACCGACGTTCCATAGATGCCCAATGCGGCAAAGGTTTTGAGGTCGGCTTGGACACCCGCCCCGCCACCCGAGTCGGATCCGGCGATGGTCATAGCAGAGGGGATCCGTCTCACTACGGCCAAGTTTCACCCCTGTAGGCCATGTCGAAGAACTGGTATTCGTACCGGAGCACGTCCAGGAATATCCGTTGCAGCTTCTGCCGCTGTTCCGGTGTGGGAGCGGACCCGTCCACCACGCTGCGGAGCCAGGACACAAAGCCGGACATGCCAGGGCTGGTATGGAGATCGATCCAGGTCTGGTAGTAACGGTTTCCCGGCTTCTTGCCCGCCTGCTCGGCAACCTGCGCCCAGTCCAGGTAGGGCCACTCCACCGCCAGCAACGTGGCGATAACCTCGGTGAACGTGCCCTCGTAGGCCAGTGTGCGCAGATAGCCGCTGTAGTTCTGGGTGGTGGGCAGATACTGGAGTCCATTCACCTCTTCAGGAGACAGACCCCGTTCCCGGAAGGCCTCTTGAAACAAGCCCTCTTCGCCGCCCAGTCCCAGGTGCAGAAACCCAACCAGTTCGCGTGCAGCGTCGAAGTCGGGGGCTTTGGCGGTGGCCAGGCTGAGCAATATGGCCCAGTCCCGCAGGAACAGGTAGTCCTGGTCGAAATAAATATCGAAGGTATTCCGGTCCAGAGAGCCGTCGGCCATCTCTGTGACAAAGGGGTGGGTGACCACCCTTTCCCAAATGGGCCCAACGCCGGCCCGGAGTTCATCGCTTAAACCCAATGCCTTCCCGTCCTAACCACCGGCGGCGCCGAGGCGCCGCCGGAAAGATTACTCCTCGCCCGGACCTTCTTCAGGCGTGAAATCCGGAGTGAGTCCAACCGACTCGGCCTGGTCGGACGGGTCCGGGGAATTTCCGTCGGTCATGAAGCCGATCGGGATGGCCGGCAGAGTCTCCAGGTGAAGCCCGGTGAGCATTCCCAATTCC
Source organism: SAR202 cluster bacterium Io17-Chloro-G6 (assembly GCA_002816585.1). The sequence continues at coordinate 6,217 of MUCT01000007.1, forward strand.
AGGGACACTCTCGCCACGGCATCGTTGTCGTCGGCCTCCACTAACATCACGAAGTCGTACCGCCCCAAAACGGCGTACTGCCCTAATATCTCGGCCCTAGGAATTTTTAAGTCCCTGGTTCGATCCACTATCAGGTTCGGATTCCCATGCAGCATCCGCTGTCCGTCATGGGTCAAAGACCCCAATAGAAAATAGAGCGACATCTATGTATCCCCCAATTACCAAGCCTATGGTTCGGCCTGCGGACCAGGCAGCTCAATTTAGGGAAAGTATATCACCGGGCCTATCTGGCGCCCTCAACGAAGCTATTATCAAAGGCGGAGGTAGCGGCATCGGCCGAAGTCAACCGGCCCGACTCCACCATCCACTCGGCGAATACCTCCCAGCGGTCCTGCTCCTGCCAGCCAAACACGCCGTTGTCCGTCGCCCACAATGGAGCCAGCAAGATAACACCGGGATTTTCTATCTCCAGGTCCGTCTCCGGCTTCACCGACTTCAAAAGGGCCACGGCGTCTAGGGGATCGGCAATGGCATCCTGATAGCCCCGCGTGACGGCGCGGACGAATTTCTGAACAACCTCCGGGTCATCGGCGATTTTGTCCTCGCTCGCTACAATCACCAACTCATAGAAGTCTGGGACGCCGTGCTCCTCCATGCGCATGATGTTAAGTTCAAAGCCTAGGTTGGTGGCTGAGATGGACTCGTGGACCCAGTAGGCCCCGACTATGGCGTCCACGTTCTTGCTGATTAGCGAGGTAACAAGATCGAAGCCCACGTTAACCATCTCAACGTCATCGATGGTCAGCCCTTGGCTACGCAACATTGTGTCGATCAGCGCTTCGTCCGAAGGCAGCCCTGGATTGCCGACCTTCTTTCCCTTGAGGTCCCTGGGCTCCACAATCCCGGACTCCGTCAGGGCCATCACCGAGTTGAGGGGGTGCTGGACCAGAGCCATGATGGACACTGCGTCGATGCCCTGCTCGCGGGCGATGAGCAATTCCGGTTGGTAGCTGATGCCGAAATCGTCCCGGCCGGCGGCGACTGTCTGCAATACGGTAGACGGGTCGCCGGGGACATAGATGTTTACTTCTAGCCCCTGGTCGGCGAAGTAACCCCGTTCTTGGGCGATGAAAAGACCCGAGTGGTTGGACCAGGGGAACCAGTCGAGAGCTATTGAAACCTCGGTAAGCTCTTCTGGCGCTTCTGTCGGTGTTTCAGTTGGCACGTCAGTGGGCGCTACCGTAGGGACCTTGGTGGGTACCGCGGTTGGGTCGCTACCGCAGGCAGCGGCCAATAGTGAGAAAACGAATAGTAGCGAGACCAAAATGGCTGTCCGTTTGGTGAACAATTTCATGCTGATGAGTCTCCTTTCTCGAATCTTTATAGTTGCCGCATCGCTTTGGACCGCTTTTCATTGAAATGCCACGGCATCATCAGGTGTTCGGCGAGCACTGCCAGCACGAACAGGCCGATGCCCATTACCGATAGAATGAATATCGAGGCTACCACCCTGGCTGTTTGAAACTGGGGTTGGGAATAGGTGATCAGGTAGCCCAGCCCTTCGCTGGCCCCAACATATTCTCCGATGACGGCGGCGATCACGCTCACTGAGGCCCCGATCTTGATTCCCGAAAACATGAAGGGCAGTGCCGTTGGTATCTGTAGTTTGGTGAACACCTGCCACCGGGAAGCGCCCAGCGTACGGAGCATGTTCACCATGTCCGGGTCGGCGGCTTTCAGGCCGTCCACCGTGTTGACGGCGATGGGATAGAAACAAATTAGGGCCACGACGATTATCTTGGGCGTGAGGCCGTAGCCCACCCAGATCAGCAACAAGGGGGCGACGGCGATCACGGGCACTGCTTGAGAGGCGATCACGATGGGGTAGACCGACCGCTCCATCACCCGGGAATAGGCGATCGCTCCGGCCAAGAACAGGCCTGCGATCAGCGCCGCCAAGAAACCCACCACGATCTCCCTCAGAGTGACCATGGTGTGGGTCCAGAGCAAATCGCTGCTGGCATTCAATTCTTTGGCGATCTCCGATGGCGCGGGAAGCTGCCACTTGGGAACATCGGCCAACTGCACCCACAATTCCCACGCGGCCACCAGACCGAGCAGGATGGCGACGGGCATCAGCCAGGTGGCCAGGGCAGTGGTTTTCTTGATGAAACTCATCTGCATTAGGCGCTTTGCCCTTCTGGTCTCGACAGGTCAATCTGCGACCACAGGGGTTCCATCAACTTGGCCTTTAGGGCGCTGAATTCCGGAGTTGTCACCATCTCGTAATGGCGCGGTCTGGGCAATGTCACGTCTAGGACCAATGTTGCCCGGCCCGGCCTTGCGGTCAGCAGATACACCCGGTCTGATAGGAGCAACGCCTCATCCACATCATGGGTGATCAGGACGATGGTCTTATTAAGGGAATTCCACAACTGCAGCAGCCATTCTTGCATCTGGACCCGTGTCAAGGCGTCCAGCGCGCCAAACGGCTCGTCCAACAAGACAATATCCTGGTCCAGCAGAATGGTCCTGAGAAAAGCGGCCCGCTGCCGCATGCCGCCGGACAATGCGAAGGGATAGAGGTGCTCGAAGCCCGTTAGGCCAAAGGTATCGGTGAGCTCCAATGCACGTTCTCTGGCCCGGCGCCGGGGTACGCCCCTGAGTTCTAGACCCAAAGTCGCGTTGTCCAGGACGGAGCGCCAGGGGAGCAACAGGTCTTTCTGCTGCATATAGCCGGTGTGGCCCAGACGCTCGCCCATGGACCCGGAAGGGGACCCGGAAAGCTCCACGGTCCCCGAGTCTGGCTGGTCCAGCCCGGCGATGATGTTGAGCAACGTGCTCTTGCCGCAACCGCTGGGACCGATGATGCTGACGAACTCGCCTTCATTCACAGTCAGGTCCACACCTTCCAACACGGGGACTTGCTCGCCGTCTATGAGATAGGACTTACTGACTGATTCGATTAAGATTTTTGGCCGCACCGCTGCGTCCGTTGACATCTGATCTCTACCTGCTGGTAGCTCCTATATCCGTTCCAAAGGGTATCCGTTCCAAATGGCAAAAAAATAAGCCGCCAACGGATGAATGATGGCGGCCTAACAATAGTTAGCCTTCTAGTCCGATTCCCTCCGCTGGCATTACCCAGATCAGGTTCGCAAGGGTCGGTGGCAGTTGCGGCCTCCCTCTCAGCCCGGCTAAACCGAGCTCCCCTACGTGCCTAGACTATTCTGTTTTTAAGCGGGACACCCGTCCCGTTGATTCCCGGTATACCCGTTCCTTTGATTCAATGAAGATTATAGGAGCGGCCAAGATTCGGTGTCAACCGGACTCGCCAGCAACACAGCCGGGGCTGGCAAGACTGCGACGTCAGGATGTCTCCCGAGTTTCTCAGCACGGGATTTCTTGACATGAATCTGCGGCCACCATACAATTCTGCCAGTTCAGGGTTCCCAAAAGGACGCCCGAAATCGATGCGCCGGGCACGTTTGGCCGTTGATCGAAAACGGTAGAATATAACCAACTTAGTTGCGGCAATAAAAGGAGGCCCTAATGGCAGATTGGCCGATAGTGAAATACAAGGAAGAAGGCCTGCGCGAAGGCATGCAGATCGAAGACGCCCAGATCTCCGTTGAGGACAAGGTCCAGCTATTGGACGCTCTTTCGGAGACCGGACTGAAGACGATTGTCGTGGGCTCCTTTGTCAGCCCCAAATGGACTCCTCAGATGGAGCGGATCGACGAGATTGTAACCAGATTCACTCCCAAACCCGGAGTCACCTACACAGCTCTGGCGCTGAATTCCCGCGGCGTGGAGCGGGCCAGGGCCTATTCTCCCCCTTTGACCATCGAGCGGGACGGATACCCCCGGCTGAATTGCCACATGTGCGACGTATTTGTCCGCCGCAACACCAACCGGACCCAGATGCAGGAGATGGAGCGCTGGCCTCAGGTCGTCGCGCAGGCGCAAGAGCTCAACATCAAAGAGGCCGGTATCGGGACCAACGCCAGTTGGGGCTCCAACTTCTTGGGTGAGTTCCCGGTTGACAGCCTCATGATCATGTTGGAGAAGCAGCACAACATGTGGGACGAGGTCGGCATCGACGTTCGCAGCGTGTCCATGGGTGACCCAATGAGTCATTGCACGCCGGCCAAGGTTGAGGAAAGCGTGTACCGGGTCAAGGAAAGGTGGCCGGAAGTCAGCCATATCCGCCTGCACTTGCATAACGGCCGCAACATGGCCATCGCCTCGGCCTACGCCGCAATGCGAGTCCTGGGCCCCGACGACACCCTAGAATTAGACGGCACCATCGGCGGGTTCGGCGGCTGTCCGTACTGCGGCAACGGCCGCGCTACCGGCATGGCCCCCACCGAGGACCTGCTCCATATGATGGACGACATGGGCATCCCCACCGGAGTCGACATCGACAAGCTGATCGACTGCGTTTGGATGGCCGAAGGCATCATGGGACGCGAACTTTACGGTCACGTTTCCAAAGCCGGCCCCCGCCCCAAGACCGTGGACCAACTCTACGACATCGATGCTCCGTTCGTGGAGACCATGGAACAAGCCAAGCACTTCAAGAAAGGACCGCAGGCTTACGAAGGCGGGCTCTACCCATACAGTGAGCCCATCACCAGCCCTTACCGGGACCGGGTCAATGCCGGCACGCCCGTCTATGACGACGCCAACGGCGATTTCCCCTGGAAGCAGGACTGGTTCCCTTCCAAGAGCTAACCGGGGACTAGCCCACCTGGGCAAACTAAGAACGGCCACCCATGACTTCGGGTGGCCGTTTTCGTTTTTGCAAGTCTCTTTGTCCATTCGCAACCAACAGCCGGTGGCCCGCAACGTCCCTGAGTGCTACCATGGCGCCACTCTGAATCGCGTCGAGAAACCAACAGGCAACCAGATCGCCAAGGAGGCACAGCAATGGCCACGACCAACCCCACCGACCCCAACAAGATTCGCCTAACCGGCGAGAACTCCTTCATACGTCTATCGGACCCTTCAAGCAATCAGGAGACTACCAGGTCCAGCCACTGGCGGGTGCTGTGGTCTCCGGGTGGCGCGGGGCATGTTCTATTCTTTCAGAGCTATCTAACGGATAACGAGGTACGGATCTACTCCGACAACATTGCCCTTGCCCGATGGCTTCAAGACGAGATCGAAAGTATGCTTTATCCGGCTTTCGCCGATCAGAGCATGCAGATCCTAGAAGCCGAATTCGGCAAAAAGGGTGATCCCAATACTTTCTGGACCGAGACCATCGAAAGCGACGATGACGTTATCGCCATGACTTGGCACGACTTTATGGAGCCTTATATGTTGGTGGTGCCCGCGGGGAGCTCGGAGCGGCCTCATGGGGTATATAGTTGTTTTATCCCGGCCAGGAAGGCTCAGTTAACCATCAATGGTGATGTGGCGTCGGGTGTGGTCAGCACCGACCGGCGTGGGGACAAAGACAGCAGCTCCGCCTGCCTAGCTTGGTCCGAAACGTGGGTCCGCCCCTAACCGGCATAGCCGGCACAGCCGGGTCTTGATGGGGTGAGGCAGGGTGGATTGGTCGGGATTGACTGATTATGGTCGTGGGATTTGTGGCTGTGGAAACGGCATTTTTTGGTTCGCAGCAGTCCGCCCCCAATGTCATCATGTTCGCGGCGGGCCGTTAATTCGGTGTCAAAATGAACTACCTGGCCTGTTTGCCTGGGCGGTTCCACGTCGTCTGGTTCTATTTGTGACTATCTGATTCGGTACACTGTTGTATTGAATAATGTCATAATGCCGACAATTTCCTATTCAGAATGTTCAGAAGATTTAACTGGGTTCCTATTCTTCTCGCAAACGTGACCCCCATGAGTGACCAGCGAAAGACCAAGAAGCAGCTACTTGAGGATTTGGAGCGGGAGCGGGAACGCGCCCTCAGAGAACGGGAACGCTCAATCGCTCTTCAAGAGGTGTCAAACGAGGTGGCTGCTGCCCACGACACAGATGAGTTGCTGGAATTGATCGTGAATGAAACGGTCAGGCTTCTTGGCGCATCCTCCTCTCACATTCGGCTTTTAGAGGGAGACACATTAGTGCTTCGCGTCGCCACTGGAGCCACCGAGACTTATATGGCAGGGGCTCCTCCGTTCCTCAAAGTAGAAGAAGGGACGAGTCTGGCAGGTCATGTGATGGCCACCAAGAAACCCTTGTCCGGAAACGGTGCTGCACAGACGCTCCTCCCATCAGCGCGTCGGGCTATGGCAGAACGAGGACGAGACCCAGAATCGATTGCCGCAGTTCCCCTACTGGCCAATGGCCAGTCCATTGGCACCCTCATCCTGTCAGACGAAACGCCGGGACGCCGATTCACCGATGATGAAGTTTCCCTAATTGTCGCATTCGCCGACCAAGCCTCTTTAGCCATAGAAAAAGCCAGACTCTTGAACGAGGCCAAGCGGGAGAAGGAACGCTCCGATGCCCTTTACCGTGTCTCCAACCTACTTGCGGGTGCTCACGACACTGACGAAGTGCTGGACCTGATAGTGAACGAGGCGACCCGGCTGGTCGGTGCATCTGGTGCTTGGCTAAGATTATTGAAGGGCGACCAGTTGTTGCCTGGTGCCGCGACAGAATCGGTGGCTGATTTCATTACTTCGACATCGGCGGAAATGCCGACCATGGATGTAGGGCAGGGGACCAGCATAAACGGTCACGCGATGGCAACCCGAAGGCCATATCTCTCTCCTGACGTGACTGAGGATGAGTTGGCGACCCAAATGGCCCGGACAAAGTTGAAAGAACTCGGTTTACACGGGTCAGCTGCGGTACCGCTCCTAGCCAATGACCGATCAATCGGTGTGCTTGTCGTGATGGACAGAACCGTCCGGCGTTTCACCGACGATGAAGTCTCTCTGCTCACCGCCTTCGCCGACCAAGCGGCATTGGCCCTGGAGAAAGCCAGGCTCTTGAACGAGGCGGAGCGGGAGAAGGAACGCTCGGACGCCCTCTACCGTGTCTCCAACCTCCTGGCAGGTGCCCACGATACGGACGAAGTGTTGGACTTGATCGTGAACGAGGCTACTCGGTTGGTTGGCGCGACTGGAGCGTTTCTCCGGCTGTTAGAGGGTGAGGGACTTGTTCCCAGTGCTACCACTGAATCAATGAACGCCTACCATGCCGAAGTTGGCGAAGCCAACCTTTTACTCCGCGTAGAAGAAGGGAACAGCATGATTGGTCATGTCATGGCCACCAAAAAACCCAGGGTCTCCGAAGATGTGACGTTAGATAGTTTGTTACTCCGCTAGGGCGGATAAAAAACCAAAAGTTCGGGTTCCACGGGAGTGTTGCGATTCCTTTACTTGCCAATGGCCTATCTATAGGCGTACTAGGCGTGTTGGACACCCGCATCCGACTTTTCACCGAGGATGAAGTCTCCCTCTTGACTGCCTTCGCTGACCAAGCCGCCTTGGCCCTAGAGAAGGGTCGTCTCTTGAACGAAGCGGAGGCCCGCGAGCGGCAGGCCACCCAGCTTTATGAGGTTACCACCCAACTGGCTTCCAACCATGATTTAAAGAGTGTGTTGGATCTGATTACCGAACAGGCTGTCGATTTGATTGGCGGGACTTCGGGGATCTTGTGGCAGTTCGACGAGTCCAAAGGTGGTCTAGCCGCCGTCAACACCTTTAACGCACTGCCGGAGATACTGACCATGGTGATCCTGCCAGGGGAAGGCATCGCCGGACAAGCATACACGGCCCGGCGCGCAATGTGGACATCAGATTATGCGGCGGCGCTCAATGACACATCCATCGTATATTCCGACCACAACATGAACGACATTGCCAGAAGGCAAGTGTCTGAGAGCCACCTAGCGTCGGTTGTATCCGCGCCTATCGTCATAACTGACAGCGTTTGGGGGGTCCTCACCGCCCAATTTGATAAGATTAGAGAATTCACCAGCGAAGAGGTCAACCTCGTCCAGAACTTGGCTGACAGTGCCGCCGTGGCTATCAACAATGCCCGGTTCATCGAGGAGACCGAACAGGCGCGAGATGAAGCCACCCAGCTATACGAGATCACCGAGCAGCTTGCTTCTGCTGGCGACATGGATAATGTGTTGGACCTTATTACGGCCAAAGCCACCGAGATGCTGGATAGTCTGGGTTCAGCGATCCAGAGGTTTGATGAGTCCAGTGATTTGCTTTTGCTGGCTAGAACCCACAATGTAGCGCCAATCCTAATGGAGCGGTATTCGGGCAAACCCGGGGAGGGCGTCTCCGGGGTCGCATTTCTAGAAAGACGGCCTGTCTGGAGCAGCGATATCTCTACGGACCAGAGCTTGGTCCGAACAGAAGGAGACGCGAGCCGTGCCCTCGACGAGGCGGGGCTCAAGGCAGTTCTGGCGGTGCCAATCATCGTCCGGGATGAACCGTACGGTGTCTTGAATGTTATCTACCAAGAACGTAGAGAGTTCAGCGCTGCTGAGATTCGATTGCTATCAACCTTAGCCGACAGCGCGGCCGTCGCGATTGGTAATACTCAGTTCATCGAGGAGATCCAATCGGCGCGGGACGAAGCCACCGAGTTATACGAGATCACGGAGCAGCTCGCCTCCAGCCCGGATATGGACAGCGTGCTCGAATTGATCACCGCAAAAGCGAAGGAGCTGCTAAGCAGTGATACCTCCGCCATTTGGAGATACGATGAGGCCCAAGGCGGTCTAGTGGTGCCAGCCTGGTCTGGGCAAGGCTTCAGCGATGTGGCGGACATGGTTATCCCCCCAGGCGTCCTGTCTGCTGGGCAGGCGTACGCACAGCGGCGGCCGGTCTGGATCAAGGACTACCTAATCGACGAGTCCTTGGCCCCAACCGCCGAAGAAAGAGAATGGGCGCTTCAAGCTAGTGAATCGATTGGCTTACGCTCCGGCATGTCGGTGCCCGTCATCATTCGGGATGCAATATATGGGGTCCTTGTAGTCAACTTTTCTGAGCCTCATGATTACACGGAGAGGGAAGCCCAACTCCTCCAGACCTTGGCCGACAGCGCCGCCGTGGCAATCGGCAATGCTCAGTTCATTGAGGAAACCCAGCAGGCGCGAGACGAGGCGGAGGAAGCCAACCGGACCAAGAGCCAGTTTCTGGCCAACATGAGCCATGAACTGCGAACGCCCCTGAACGCCATCATCGGCTATAGCGAGATGCTCCAGGAAGAGGCTGAAGACTTGGAGACCGGGGAATTCCAGGAAGATTTGGATCGTATCAACGGAGCGGGCAAACATCTGCTGGGCCTGATCAACGATGTCTTGGATATATCCAAAATTGAGGCCGGCGCCATGGATATCTATCTGGAGACTTTCCCGATTGAGCCCATGATCCAAGAAGTGGCAACTACCATGCAGCCCCTGGTGGAAAAGAATTCCAACTCCTTGGAGATCGATTGCCCCGACTCAGTTGGGTCCATTTACGCGGATACGACCAAGGTTAGGCAAGGTCTGTTCAACCTGCTCAGCAACGCCAGCAAGTTCACGGAACAGGGTACGATCTCGTTGAAGATCAACCGGGAGGCGAAAGACGGCCGGGATTGGATCAACTTTGCCGTGAGTGACACAGGGATCGGCATGACCGATGAACAGATCGGACGTCTTTTCGAGGCGTTCACCCAAGCGGAGGCCTCAACCAACCGCCGCTTTGGCGGTACCGGTCTGGGCCTGGCCATCACCCGGCATTTCTGCGAAATGATGGGGGGCAACATATCCGTGGAAAGCGAGGCCGGGAATGGGTCTACATTCACCATGAAGCTGCCGGCCGTTGTGGTAGACTCGCCCGGAACATCGGTAGACCGGCCGGGAGTTTAGCTAATGGCAAGTCAGCAGTACTCTCTATTGGTGGTTGATGACAACGAAATGAACCGGGACATGCTGACCCGGCGCTTGGAACGCCAGGGCTACCGGGTGACAGTGGCAGTTGACGGCCGTCAGGCATTGGAAGTCTTGGACCGTGAAAATTTTAATCTGGTCCTTCTGGATATCATGCTTCCTGTAATCAACGGATATCAGGTGCTTGAGCAAATGAAGGCGGACCAGGCGTTAAGCCATATCCCGGTGATTATCACCACCGCCCTGGATGAAGCCGATGGCAAAGCGAAATGCATGGATTTGGGCGCTGAGGACTACCTAACCAAACCGTTTAACCCGGTCACCTTGAAGAGCCGCATCAGCGACTGCCTCAACAGACACCATCGCGCCTAATCCTAAGGGTGGACCGAGCTTAGGTTTATTCTCATCCGACTCTCTATTCGAGATGAGCAGTGCCTGTCGTTTCAGGCATCCACGAGTTCCCGGACCAATCCATTGCTATCACAGGTGGGCAGCCCAGAGCTTCTCTGTCGCTCGAAGTATAGCGCCCAGTCTTACGTCATTAGAAGGAGTAGCGGGCGGGTACCGGTAATCATCGGCCCGCTACTGGGCTCAACTGTTCAGAGGACGGGCTCGCCCAATGACCTGGGATTGATCGGAGTGGGCATCGCCTGAATTTCTGGGAGGACCTTCTCGGCGAAGAGCCTGAGGCTCTTTTCGGCCTTGTCCCTGGGCATACCGCCGTAAAACATGTGGATTACGACCTTTTCCAGGCTGATGGTCTGCTGCAAGGTCTTGATCCGGTCAATGATCTCGTCTGGGGTTCCGATGGGCTGGGTCGCACGGCGTGCGGCGAAGCCGGCATCCGCGGTGCTTATATCGGCGTTCTGGCGTAAGAGGTATTCTTCGTAGCCATGTATGCCTTCGTAGCCAGGGTTGTTCCATTCGAAGTAGTGGTGCTGGGCAGCGGTGAGCTGGTTGTGGAAATAAACCCAGCCCTCTTCGGCTTCCTCCGCAGTCTCGGCGCAATACATCCACAAAAGGGTGGTGGGCTGGTCGGGCGGGAGGCCGAGTTCGCTTCGAATTGTGTTGAATCTTCGCACCTTATCAACCATCTCGTTGACGTCGTCGCCTGCCACGAACATCTGTCCTAAGCCGTTCTCAGCCGCCATTCTGGCTGATGCCTCCGTCGTAAACGCCACCTTGATATTGTTGGTCAGGTCGCCCTTATGCCGGGCTTGAGGCCGGATAGTGGTCGGCGGGATATTGTAGACCTCGCCCTGAAATTCGAAACGCTCCGCGCCGTCAGCGGCCTTAATGGCATTGATCACGTCATAGAAGTACTTGTGTGATTGCTCTATTGGATAGCCGAGGGAAGCGTACTCGTGTGGTGCGATGCCACGGCCGATGCCCAGGTGAAGACGCCGGCCCTTTAACAGGATGTCGAGCATGGAGATCTCGTGGGCCAGCCGAACCGGATTCCACCAAGGAGCGACTATCACCGCAGTACCCACATCGACTCGACTGGTGCGGCCCGCCCAATATGCCAAGTATTGCAATGGATTCGGCTGCATCGAGTAGGCGGAACCGTAGTGTTCGGTGGCCCAGATCGAGTCAAAGCCTAGGGGCTCGATCAGTTCCCCCATGTAGAGGGTGTTGTCCATATTCTGGGCGTCCGAGACCGTCGGCGGGCGGTTGTAGTCTCCCTCCATCAAACGGTCCCAGTCACCTTGGTTGTACCCAGTGACCATTACTCCACAATGCATTAATGTTCTTCTCCTCCAACAGATGCTGCAGGTCCGGAACTCGGACCCTAATTTCCTACAAAAGTAACGACCTGGCCTATGAGTATAACCGTTCCTCCGGGCAGACGCCGAGCATTTGTGAACAAGGCTCCTCCAGCCACCTACCAGCCGGAAGCTCCCGGAGTCAAACCCAACAGCGCCTGTCCTCCCTACTCGAAGTTGGAGTGCAGGGCGGCTATGTGTTGGCCTGCCGTGTGGCGGTCTCGAAAGAAGAGCTCCAAGGCGTTGTTTTGGTGGATGGCGTTGGTGCCCGCTGCGTAGAACAGCATGTCCACGGCCTTAACCAACTCGCGCACAGCGTGGGTGATGGCCAGCCTTGCCTGCAAGACCTGAGGCCCGGGGTCCAAGGCTCCCTGGAGCGACGACTCCCACGACGTGCCCACAGTAGCCAACATGTAGGCCCGCGCTCCGCTGATTATGGCCTCGGCCTCCTCCACCGTGGTCTGCACCGGCGTTCGGTGGCGCAGCAACGCCGGTGAGTTTGTCGACTCCGACTCGGTGACACGGCGCTGGCCACGAACGAGCACCAGCCCACCGAGCCGTCGACCCTCGAAAGCTCTTCAACGGCCCGGAAGGCAGTGATTGGGTCGGTCTCCGGTCCGCCGATGACCCTGGGAACATATAGTTGAAACAGGCCCGCCTGCGCCATGGACCTCGGTTAATGAGTCTGGCGACCCGCATCGGGACTGGATCTCGTCCTTGGCCGCCTGGATCTGGGGCGCCAGGGCGCTGGCGGCGGCCACCGGGTCATCGGTATCGGTGCGCGTCATTTATCTATTATTAACCCGACTCGGACCGGGTTGGGATATTTAGCTTGGACCGGTGTATGCCGCCTAAGCCGAGGTGCAGGCGATGGCCTTGACGCTGCCGGCCATCTCGGGAAGCACGTGGGCGGACCAAGTCTGGCCGCCGTCGCGGGTACCGAAAACCTCGCCTTTCCTCGTGCAGAAGTACACCTGCTCTGGGGCGCGTTCGTTGACCGCCACCCCGAACGTGGTGCTGGCGGGGTTGACTCCCTTGTCGAAGCGTTCCCAAGTGTCGCCCTGGTCTACGGACCTCATGACGCCGCCTTGCTCGCTGCCGAAATTCATTCCCACGCAGGCGTACAGAGTGTCGGGGTCGCTGGGCGAGGACTCCACGCCTCTGGAGTACTGGATGTCCGAGAACTTTTCAAAGTTCAAGTTGTCCCAGTTCGCCCCCCGGTCGCGGCTCCGCCATACTCCGGTGCGGTTAGAGATGAACACTGCTGAAGAATCGGCTGCGCCCACTGTGACTCCATGAAGGTCCATGAGGTCAACGTCGCCGTCGAATTCTTTGTTCACGATCGTCCAAGTCTTGCCGCCGTCGGCGCTATGGGCGGCTCCTCCGACCTCAAGAGCTGCATACATCTGGTCGGGGTTAGCCGCCTCGATGCCGATGCCCAGAATGCGGGTGGCGAAGGCCATCTGGACCGAATCTTGGTTGATGATAGTGGCCAGATGGTCCCAATTCCCGCCGCCGTCGGTAGATTTGAAGACCTCGCTGCCTTCGGTGCCCAAGAATATGGTATTAGGGTCGTTTGGATGGAACTTTATCGACCAAACATGGCGGCCCTCGGCCATATTCATGCGCTCAAAGCTGTCGCCGCCGTCCTTAGATCGGTAAACGCCGCGCTGGGTGCCCACGAAGATGGTCTTGGCGTCTTTAGGGTGTATGGCGATGGCCCGCACCTGGGGCGAAGGAGGCATGCCCTTGGCGAGCTTCTCCCATCTGCCATCGGATTCCTCTTTCCGGTAGAGACCGTCCGCTTCCGCGCCGACATAGATCAACGTCTTTCCTGGCATATCCATTCCCTCCGGGTGAAATTTCCAGTGGCTCCAGCCTAGGAATGGGGTAGTTTTGCGCAGACCGGCCTCCCTTGTCAATCGGTAGGCGGTATGGTGCGTGCGCCGGTACAACCAGGATTCCTGGACCTGCTTGCCGGTGGAGTGGAAGGCCATGGCTTCGACCAATATCGACGCAAATTCTTTGGAATGATGAACCAAAAGCGGTCACGTTATGCCTGCGGATAGGGTCAAGGGCATTTCTATTTGCGTATCCGCAAGACATTAAGCGCAATTGTAACTATGATTTACAGTGGTGATGCCATGGGTTAATCCCCCGTGGCTGTGGTCGTGAGCGCGTGTCGCGGTGAACAAAAAGAAGGACTGTACATCTCCATATGACAAAAATCTTAGTTGTTGACGATGAAGAAGACATCGTCAACTTGCTGGTTGACGACCTATCGGACGAAGGGTTCGATGTAATCACTGCGGATAACGGGGCCACGGCTCTGGACCGGATCTACCGGGAGCAGCCGGACATAGTGTTGCTCGATCTGATGATGCCGGTCTTGAACGGGTATGAGGTCCTTCAAAAGCTAAGAAGCCACGAAACGACGAAGCATCTGCCGGTGATAATGCTTACCGCCGTTTCTCCTGCCGAAGGGGAGCAAGCCGCTCTTCGTTTGGGCGCGAACCACTACGTGACCAAGGTTTGGGAACCAGGCACCCTCCAGGCGGTGATCAAGGTCGCCCTCAGAGCTTGTGAGTAAATCGGTTTGTTATGCCTTCCCGTGCTGACCCGGAAATGAGGATAATAGAGGAAACTGGCGCCTTGGGGGAAGTGATG
>MUCT01000008.1 GCA_002816585.1 SAR202 cluster bacterium Io17-Chloro-G6
AACGGGCATCACTCAAATCTTGGTCCATGATCCATCCCCACACAACACTGTTGGTCAAAGTTTAAAACTTTATCTAGGTTTTTGAAACCACTTCTAGAAACTACAACGCAATTATACGTTTTCAGGCCTCAATTCTACTGGGCAGGCTCAAGCGTAAATCAGAGGCCCTGGGAATTCCGATTATCGAGGGGGTCTAACAAAGGAATCAGATGAGAGAAGTTATACAGGGTGCGGTTGACGGTTTGAAAGACGGTCAACCCTGTGTGCTAGCCACTGTGGTACGGACCAAGGGCTCAACTCCGCAGAAGGCCGGAGCAATGCTGCTTGTCCGGCAAGACGGCAGCGGCTTGGGTACACTGGGCGGAGGCTGCGTGGAGGGCGACATCTGGTTCGCCGCCAAAGAGATATTGCGGCAGAACGGCGGCCCTGAGTTCAAAGACTACTATCTCAATGAAGATATAGCCGCCCGCGACGGACTGGTCTGTGGCGGCACCATGTACTTCTACCTGGAGCCCCTGAGGGATACCGAGGCATTCTTGCCCATCGGTAATGAGATTGTGGACGCCTATGACGGCGGCCAACCGGTGAGCCTCGCAACGGTGGTCAATACTAAAGATGGCGGCCCCCTCTTGGGCGCCAAGCTGTTGCTGCGGGTGGACGGCTCCGTGTCCGGCTCTCTGGGCAACGCGGAGTTGGACGCTCAGGCCATTGAGATCGCCCAAAAAGTCGCTGACATTGGCAGCAGCGAGTCCTTCAGCACCGCCGCCGGCACTGAGGTGTTCGTTGAGGGGTTCACCACGCCCCCTACTTTGGTCATGGTGGGCGGCGGACACGTGGGCAAGGCCACTGCCGACCTAGCACATTCGTTGGGCTACAGAGTGTACTTGGTGGACGACCGGCCCGAATTCTCCAACGAAGAGCGATTCCCCTACGCCGACAAAACAATCGTCGCTACCTACGACAAGTGGACGGAGCATCTGGAATTAAATGTGAATACCTTTGTGGTGGTGGCGACTCGCGGCCACCGCTACGACGATATGGCCTTGGAATCGGCCCTGAAGACCCGCGCCCGCTACATCGGATTGCTGGGTAGCCGCCGCAAGACAATCATGATCTACCGGCGGTTGATAGAACAGGGCGTACCCTTGGAACGCATCAAAGAGGTCTACGCCCCCGTGGGCCTGAACATTGGGGCCCTCGAACCCGGAGAGTTGGCGGTCAGCATCATGTCTGAGATCATCATGGTGCGTCGCGGTGGCGACGGCGGCCGGATGCAGATGGGCGAATGGTACATCGACCGGGCGGCGAGCATCGCCGAGCGGACGCCTGAACCTTCGCCTGAACCTGCGATCGAAGTCTAGGACCCCGCCCAATGCCCGAAGTCTGGGCGATATTGCTGGCCGCCGGCGAGTCTAGCCGCATGGGCCGGCTGAAGGCCTTGCTCCCCTGGCGGAACGCGACCCTTTTGGAATGCCAACTGCACTCCCTGCTGGAATCTGGAGTCCACCGGGTTTTAGTGGTCTTGGGCCACCAAGCGGACCGTCTCAAGCCGGTCGTCGATTCGGTGGAAGGCGCATCATGGACGCTTAATCCAGATTATCTCCAGGGCAAGACCACCTCACTCAAAACCGGCGTTGCAGCCCTGGCCGGCCAACAAGTCTCAGACGTGCTCCTGCTTAACGTTGATCAGCCTCGGAGAGCGGACACGGTGCGGACATTGCTGGAGCGCCACCTGGCGTCGTCTTACCGCATAACCATTCCAACCCACGGCGGCAAGGGAGGCCATCCCATCCTAGTTTCGGCCGAACTGCTGCCGGAACTGGCGGAGATCGAAGAGGACTCCCAGGGCTTGAAAGCGGTGGTGCGCCGGCATGAGGAGGCCACCGAGAGGTTTGAGCTTGACGATCCATCGTTGCTTTGGGACCTTAACACGCCTGAGCAGTATCAGAAGGCTCTGGAATCGAATCGCTAGGCACGCTCGAAATCCCGGCGAAGAAAAAGGGCCCGCCCTAGACAACCGGGTCCCTTTTCTTCAGCTGTTGTAGGGGCGCAAGGCAGTCGGTCAGCCCGGTTGGGGTTCGCGCTGCATTGTTTTGCCCGGCATTGCCAAGGCGCACAAGAAGCCCAGGAAGAACAACCCAGCCGCTAAGTAGAACGCTGCGTGCCAGCCAGCATATTCCACCAAAATCCCGGCGATGATTGACGACATCGCGCCGAAGAAGGCGTTGCTGCCCCACATTAGACCGATGAACGTTCCCTCTAGGCCCTTGCCCGCGGCCACGTCGATAGCCGCCGCTTGGGTAAGGGAGTTGACTGAGAACAAAAACACTCCGAACATCAGTACGGAGACCGTCATTCCGGGTCCGTCTCCGCCCAGGGCCATGGTCACAGGGAAGATGACGGCGCTGGCCATGATGAACACGATTATGGGTTTTCTTCCGATGCGGTCCGATAATGCTCCGAACAGAGGCCCGGCGAAGATTCCCGGCGCAGCCAGCAGAGCCACGTGGAACCCGACCCAGAAAGTGCTCAGGCCCAATTGTTCCGATAAGTAAAGGGGAATCACCCAGAGCAAAGACCGGTCGCCCATGCCACGCACGGCCGAGACCGTAAATATCCACCACATGCCGGTGCCGCGGAAGGACTCCCGCATGTCGCGAATCTGAGTCCGGAACTTGGCCTTATAGTCGACACCTTCGATCTTCGGACCGCCCACATTCCTGAGCGCCACAAATATCAACACGGCCAAAAATAGCAGCACGGGTGTGCCGCCGCCCATGATCCACCGCCAGCCAATGCCACCCCAGCCAATGTCATCCAAACCGATGGCCTTCAAGCCGACGCCCCCCAAGAGGATTCCCACGATCAGCGGGCCCAGCCAATCGCCAATGTTCCCCGTTGAGCGGTGCAAGGAAATGAACAGGCCGCGTTGCTGTGGGAACCGCTGGGCCAGCAATCCCAGGGCCGGTGGGTGCCACAACGCCGTTCCCGCGGATGCCAATGCCAAGGCTGCCAGGATCAGTCCGTAAGTGGGAGCGATGGACACCAAGAAATAGCCCACAGCTATGATGCTCATGCTGAAGGCGAGAATGTGAGCCCGCCGGTGCTGGAACATGTCGACGAAGAACCCACCGGTCATGCTAGTTGCGCCGCCGGAGAGTTGCCGCACGGCGTCCAGTAGCCCGGCCTGGATGGGGGCCAGACCTAGGGCGATGTAAATCTGGGGGATCAGCACCAAGAAGGCCCGTCCGTACATGTGCTCCAGCGCGTGAGCGCCAATCACGCTGGTGGCCATCACCGAGTCTTTGGTGCGGTTATATTCGGGGCTGGTGATCGTCTGCGGGTCTACAGCTTCAGCCAATGGTTCTCATTCCCCCAAAAGTTGATGCTATGGGTGTGGGAAGATTCCGAAATACGCGTTGGGAAGTATACACCGGCAGATATCCCCGCAAAAGCGTTGGGAAGCTGGTGATGATATACGGCTATAGTCCGGAAAACGAGTGATGCGCTTAGTAGTCATAGAAAAGCTGTTGCAATTCCTGGTGGTCCTTGGTCACAGTCAACCCAAGCATCAACAAAATCCGGGCTTTCTGTGGCAGCAAGTTGTCCGAGACTAGGAAACCTTGTTGTTCCTTCATCGGAGTGATGACCACCCTTCCAGCGGTGGACCGTGTAGCCAATACCACCGGGACCCCGTCATCTACCAATCTGACTGCGGCGTCGATCACCGCTGGTGGGAACGTTCCGCCGCCGAACCCGGCCAGCACCAGGCCATCGGAGTGGTTGTTCCGCACCGCGTCGACCAGCAGGCCGTCGGCTCCGGCATACGCGTAGACAATGTCCACTCGGGGCAGGGTGGTCATGTCGTCCACTAAAAACGGAGTGTCAACCGTGTGGCGGCGCAGGGGCGCCCGGTAGAACACCACCTTCCCGTCTGAATCGGCGTATCCCAAGAACCCCAATTCATTGGGCCGGAATGTCTCAACTCAAAAAGTACTGGCCTTGATCACGTCCCGGCCGCATTGAATCTCGTTGTTCAGCACCGTCAACACGCCCAAACCCTCGGCATCGGGACAGGCCGCGGTCCGGACAGCGTCCAGCAGGTTCAAGTCGGCGTCAGTGCTGAGAGCCGTGGGCGGGCGCATGGCTCCCGTAATCACCACTGGCTTGGATGACTTCACAGTGAGGTGGAGGAAATAGGCGGTCTCTTCCAGGGTGGCTGTGCCGTGGGTCACGGCAACGCCCGCGACGTCTGCTTCTTCGCGGAATATCTCGTTGATACGCCGGGTCAGGCCCAGCCACTCAGCCGCCCCAATGGCGGTGCTGCCCACGCTGACCAAGTCTTCGCACCTGACCTCGGCGATGTCCCGAATCTCGGGCACCCGGTCAAGGGATTGCTGAATGGTGATGTGGTCGCCGATCTCCGGATACAGGATGAAGTCCATACGGTCGGGCCCGACCCCGGCGATGCTTCCACCGGTCCCGATTACTCTTACGGTAGGCTTCCGGTCTGTCATGTAGATTCGCCCCTTCATTCAGATCATCGATAGATGGTCAGTGGAGAGTTAGACAGCATCCACCGCCGACCGGTTATAATCACCGGGACATATTACCGGATTTCGAACCCACAGTCCCGACGACATTGGGACGTTCCAGGGATGCCGCCGATCATGCGGGCACTGATTTTGTCCGACATTCACGCTAACCTGGAGGCCTTGGAGGCCGTTTTCGAGGACGCCCAAGTACGAGGCGGGTTCGACGTTATTTGGTGCCTGGGCGATATCGTGGGATATGGCCCCGATCCAGCCGCCTGCATCGAACGCCTTAGAGAATTTGAGTTGGTGGCCGTGGCTGGCAACCATGATTGCGCCGCGATTGGACTAAGCGACCCAGCGGATTTCAACGATGCCGCCAAAGCCGCAGTTCAATGGACCGCTAGTCAGCTTGACGCCGGGCAACGCGGCCTCCTGGCCTCCCTGCCAATGGTTTCTGTTCAAGAGCCGTTTACCCTGGTGCACGGCAGCTTGCGCGACCCGATAGTGGAGTACCTATTGGACCGTAATTCGGCCATGGGCACGTTGGCTTTGATGGAGACCAAGTACTGCATCGTCGGTCACTCCCACATGCCCTTCCTCTGCCGCGAGGTCGAAGGAGAGCCGGAGTTTACCGACTTTCCAGAAGACGAACGAATCGAGTTGGGTGATGAACGCTGGATCATAAATCCTGGGGGTGTTGGACAGCCCAGGGACCGTGACCCCCGGCCCAGCTACGCCATCTGCGACACAGGGGATTCCACGATTGAGCGGCACCGGGTTACCTATGACATAGCCAAAACCCAGGAAAAGATGAGGGCTGCGGACCTTCCAGCGCGCCTCATCGAACGGCTCGAGCACGGTCTCTAGAGACACCTTTTTGTTTGATGGCGTCTCGAGACAACATTTCACGCCCGAGGCAAATTGACAGTGCCCCAGGATTGTTGATAGGTTGTATGCGGGCGTCAACCCCCCAAACTCAACGGCCCGCTAGCTCAATGGCAGAGCAACTGACTCTTAATCAGTAGGTTCTCGGTTCGACCCCGAGGCGGGTCACCAATATTTAGGCATGAAAAAGGCCTCCTACCCATACTTGGAGGCCTTTCTTATGCCCAAGTGGTCTTAAAGCGGCCTTATTCTGATTTTGGTCTATACCTTCCTTGGGCCTACAGAAGTCTACGGGAATGACGAACCACCACCTCCCCCACACGTGCTATATTAGCTGAGACCTATCATCGTTTCCCCACGCCCAGGCGCTGTTTGACCGACGTTATTAAACCTGCAGCCGGGGCCTTCCTTGGCTGAACAGAACTTCGCTACCAGAGCAGTTTCCAATGTAGTTCACGCCCACTACTGCTGGTACATCGTGGCCGTGGCCCCAACCGGTGTAGAATTTGGTCACTGAGAGGAGACAAATTTGACTTCACTAACTGACAACATGACATTCGGGACTTTTATGGCCCCCTTTCACCGGGTAGGTGAGAACCCCACCTTGGCTCTGGAACGTGATCTTGAGTTAATCGAATGGCTGGACGAACTGGGGTTCGACGAAGCCTGGATCGGCGAGCACCACAGCGGCGGCTGGGAGACCATAGCATCTCCTGAAGTATTCATC
Source organism: SAR202 cluster bacterium Io17-Chloro-G6 (assembly GCA_002816585.1). Next base: position 6,148 of record MUCT01000008.1, read on the forward strand.
GCAACCGCAGCCGGCCGCACCCGCCACATTCGCCTGGGAACTGGCGTGGTTAGCCTGCCCTACCACCATCCTTATATGGTGGCGAACCGCATGGTATTGCTGGACCACCTGACTCGGGGCCGCGTGATGCTTGGAGTAGGGCCCGGAGCCCTGGCGTCCGACGCGAACATGTTCTGCATCGAACCGGAACGGCAACGGGAGATGATGGACGAGTCGCTGGGAGTGATCATGCAGCTCCTGGACGGCAGCGAGCCAGTAACTTGCGAGACCGACTGGTTCAAGTTGAAAGATGCCACGCTGCAATTAAGGCCCTACCAGAAGCCAACGTTGCCGGTGGCCGTGGCCTCGGTCCAATCGCCCGCCGGGGTGCTCCTGGCCGGCAAACACGGAGTTTCGGTGATTTCACTGAGTGTGCCTCGCGATACCGTCAGAAGCACCTCCTTGAAGGACCAGTGGGCAATCGCAGAGGAAACGGCGGCCGCCAACGGCCAGACTGTGCGCCGTGAGGACTGGCGTTTGTCCGTCGGGTGCCACCTGGCGGAAACCCGGGAGCAGGCATTTGAAGAAATCCGGGTGGGAGCCGGACGGGTTGTGACCGAATACACCGGCGGCACCAACGGCAATCCCATCCCCGACGTTCCGGCCAATGAAGTGGTCAACTACATGGTGGAACACAACCAGTGGATCGTGGGGACTCCAGACGATTGCATCGCCGGTATCGAGCGCCTGCAGGAGGCCAGCGGCGGGTTCGGCGGGCTGCTGCTGCGGGCGGAAGACTGGGCGCCCCGCGACAAGTTGCACCGCAGCTACGAGCTGATGGCTCGTTACGTCATACCTCGGTACCAAGGCAGCCTTACAGGAATCATAGACTCCCAGCAAAGGTCGGCCAGCATGAAAGAAGAGCTGCAGGTCAACCGTAGAGCCGGCCTGAAGCGGGCTACGGATTCTTATTTGGCTGGAAATCGCTGATATTTGGACAGCCGGCACGGACTCAATTGCTTGGGAACCTAACTTGTTGGAGGAGAGACTGATGGTACAGATAGTGACGGTCTACCCTGGCGCCGATGGTGAGTCACGTCTTTTTGACGTAACCACCGATCAGTTCGCCGAAGTCGTCAAGCACATTGGAGAAGGGCCGACCAGACTGAATCAAAACCAGTCACCTTCCGTAGACGACTACCACAACGCTTCCCGGGTCCAGTACGTCGTGCACCTGGAGGGTGTTTCCGAGATTGAAGTGGCCGACGGGACCATCAAACGCCTCCATCCCGGCGATGTCCTAATCGCCCAGGACACCACCGGGCATGGGCACATCACCCGAGGGATCGGCGAGGGGTCTCGGATTTCAATGGCAGTGCCGTTGGAAGAAGGCGCTTGGCTCCCGAAGGGGTGACATCTTTGCCGGGCGTTCTTCAATCCTGGATCACGCCTCGATCACACGGCGCCGGTGACGAAACTCCGCGGTTCGCCCGAACGGATACTGACAGTCTGATTTGACCGTACGGTCGACAATCGGTTTCCCTCGACGTAACATTCCAACATGAGTGATTCAATTGTGCAGGCCGAAGCCAGAGTGGCAACTACACCGGGAGCTTTGGCCGGAATTCGAGTGCTGGACTTCACCTGGGTCCGGGCGGGTCCATGGTGCACGCGGTGGCTGGGGGCGCTGGGAGCCGAGGTTATCAAGATTGAGTGGCCCCAGAGTCCCAACACGCGCGGCGACAACATTGCGACAGGAGCGGGCACACCGGAAGGCTTGCCTGTCAACCTGAACACCAACGGCCATTTCAGTGACACCAATTCCAATAAATTGAGCGTCACCCTGAACACACGCACGCCCCGGGGCATTGACCTTACCCGGCGCTTAGTGGCCATGTCCGATATCGTTATCGAGAACTTCGCCTACGGTGTATTGGAGCGGTGGGGTATGGGCTACGAGGAAATGAAGAAGCTCCGCCCTGACATCATCTACCTGTCCATGTCCGGCTTCGGCCACACGGGGCGCGACAGAGACTATCAAACGATGGGAGCAATTGCACAAGCCCTATCCGGTCTGACCTACACGTCGGGCCTGCCGGGCAAGCCACCCGCTGGTTGGGGCTGGTCCTACTTAGACGACACGGGCGGCATATATGGAGCAATGTACGCCCTGAGTGCAATTTACCATCGCAACATGACCGGTCAAGGACAGCATGTCGACAGTTCCCAGTGGATCACCGGCGTCCCCCTCAATGGACCCGCTTTTCTGGACATCCAGGCCAACGGGCGTTCCACCAATCGAAGTGGTTACCCGCCGGGCAACCGCGCTCACTGGCCTGGCACACCCCTAGTCAACAACTACCGGGGGCGGACCGTGGCGCCACACAACGCCTACCGGACCAGTCCGGGGGAGTACAACGACTGGTGTGTCATAGCCTGCTTCTCCGACCACGAGTGGCGGAGGTTAGTGGGAGTAATGGGCTCTCCCGGTTGGGCCACCAACGAGAAGTTTGCCACACTTAAAAGTCGCCTGGAGCATCAGGAAGAGATGGACCTGGGGATCGAAGCGTGGACTAAGACTCTCGGCAAGTACGCGATCATGGAGCGGTGTCAGGCGGCGGGAGTACCCGCCATGCCCGTTCAAAGCAGCCAGGATCGCGTCGACAACGATCCACAGCTTAGACATCGCGAGATGTTCAGGGACGTGGAGCATCCCGCACTGGGGACCTGGCCCCTTCAGAACGCTCCTTTCAAGATGTCGGAGACGCCTGCTTTCAACAGCCGGCCTGGGCCTCTGATAGGCGGGCAAAACAAAGAGGTGTTAGAGGGGCTGTTAGGCATCAGCCACGAGGAGCTGGTTAGCGGTTTCGAGGACGGTATCTTCTGGCCAAAGGGCCTCAGTATGGACGATTATCCGTACTTGAAAAAGATGATGAAGGATGCCAAGCCCGTAGAGTGGAGCGGGAATGAGCGGATAGCGAATCCCGGTCCGACGCCGACTCGGACTCCGGGTGCGGACCCATTGGAGTCCATCGGGGGCGCCTTCGGTGGGCTACGGGTGCTGGAGCTCGCCGACGAGAATGGGCAGTGGTGTGGTAAGCAGATGGCTGACATGGGAGCGGACGTTATCAAGATAGAGCCGCCCGGTGGCGAGGCGGCCCGGAGCGTGGGACCCTTCTACCAGGACCTACCGAACAGGGAGCGGAGCCTTCACTTTTGGCACTACAACACCTCCAAACGGGGGATTACCTTGGCCCTGGAGACCGAGGATGGGCGTCGGCTGTTCCGGCAGATGGCGGAGAAGGCGGATGTGATACTAGAGACCTTCAGGCCCGGTTATCTGGCCTCCTTGGGTCTGGGGTACGACGATTTAAGAAAGAGCAACCCTGGGTTGATCATGTGTTCACTGACCCCCTTTGGTCAGACGGGGCCGTGGAAAGACTACCAGACCAGCGACCTGCTGCATCTGGCGGCGGGCGGACAGATGGCAAGGTGTGGCTATGACGAGGAGGTCGTGCCAAACGCACCGCCCCTCGCACCCGGAGGAGGGCAAGCTTGGCACATCGGAAGTCACTTCGCCTACATCGCCACTGCCGCAGCGCTCGTTAGCCGGTCTGTCACGGGGCGTGGGCAGTTCATAGATGCCTCGGTACATGATGCCTGCGCGCTCACGACCGAAGGCCATGTGAACCAATACATTTACACAGGAAGTGTAGTTCCCCGCAGGACCGGAGGTGGCAACAGCGCCACTGGGCTCAACCCGCAGGTCCGGTGTAAAGATGGGAAATACGTAAATGTTAATCAGGTGACCCCGGAGCGTGTGCCGGCGCTGGCGGAGTGGATGAATGAGCACGGCCGGGCGGGCGACCTACTGGATGAAAAGTACCGTGATCCAGCGGTGATAGCCGAGAACCACCCACACATTCGCGAACTTTTGGTAAACTTCCTCGCCAACATAACCCGGGACGAAGCCTACCACGGCTTGCAGAAACGTGGCTACAACACAGGGGCAGTCCGTTCACCTGATGAGGTCATGCAGGACCCTCACCTGGAGGACCGGGCGTTCTGGACGGATGTCGAGTATCCTGAAATTGGCCAGACATTACGACACCCTGGTGCACCGGCCATCTTCAATGGATCGCCCTGGAAGATATCCCGGCGCGCGCCTCTCATTGGGGAGCACAACGAAGAGGTCCTCTGCGGGGAGTTGGGGCTATCTAGGGGGGAATTGGCCGTCCTAGCAGAAGGTGGGTGTGTCTAATCCTGGCGGTGACCCTCGGTAGTAGCTTGCCGAGCTTGACCGCAACGCCCAATCACAACGGCCCTGGAATCCGATGGCGCGGTCGCTTCTTACACCGGCCTCATTCTGTCCACCACAGCACTCTTGTATTATCGAGATTATCGATTACATCTTGGCGGCGGGCATCGATCATCGGAGTGCCAAATCACGAATAGTCCGCAGGCGGTCCATGCGCCAGTAGACCTCGGCCTTTGTCCCTTCGCAAGCGGTCAGTGAAACACTGCCTGACCGGATCCGCCGCCAGCCGCAATTACCTCGCCACTGATCGCGATGGAGCGAGGTGAGGCCAGGAATGCGACCACATAGGCCAGCTCACTGGCATCCACGATGCGATTGGTGGCGTTGTTCGATGCGACCCGGGCCTCCACTTCTTCCACGGAGATACCCTGTTGTCGCGCCTGCTCCTCGTACATGGGTCCGCTACGCTCAGTACGCGTGGCGCCAGGATGGACTAGATTCACTGTTACGCCCGACGGCCCCAGCTGTTGGGAGAGATATTTGGTCAGGTTAACCAGGCCGGCATTACGGATACCTGCGCTGAGATTGGCGCCGTTGGCGCTCCGGGCCGACAAGCCGCCGATGTTGACGATTCGACCCCATCCCTGGCCGGTCATGAAGGGACCCACGGCTCGGGCACAGCGCAGATAACCCACTACCTTGGTGTTTAGGTCCTCCAGTACTTCGTCATCGGAAATGCTGGCCAATGGTCCCCTGGCGATGCCTCCAGGGGCCGCCGCGTTGTTGACCAGAATGTCGATGCGCCCCAACACCTGGGCCGCTTCTTGCACCATGCGTTCAACATCAGGCGTGCTGGCGGTGTCAGCGGTGATACCGACCACCTTGCGGCCCGTTTCCAGGCTTAATTCGCGAGCCGCAAGCTCCAAGTCTTCGGGCCCTCGGGCACAAATAACCACGTCGCATCCCGACAAAGCCAGCTCTCGAGCCACTGCTTTACCGATGCCCCGGCTGGCCCCAGTTACGATAGCGGTCTTGCCTTCCAACTCCAGATCCATGGTTGTCTCCCTTCATTAGTAGGTGCACCGTTATGGTTTCGCAGGGACCCCTCTGATCAGAAACCCACAAACGTGCGGCCCTGTCGAATGGCACGAACTATAGAACGACATCCAGACGTCGTCAATCAGAACGGCTAAGCCCAGGCAGTGGTCACACCAACCTCGACAATCGAAGCTACAATTACCATTGGTAAAAAGGTCTCCAAATCGACTCTTCGTGATATTGTCCTTGCGACCCTACCGATACGCCCTACGCGAGGCACAGTGATGGGCACCAACCTTTCTTTATCATTACCCGAGTCTAGCCGGTTCCAATTGAGCCCTGAACTCCAAATATGCCGCATCCTTAACGGCATGTGGCAGGTGTCAGGTGGCCATGGTTACATCGATCCGGAGACCGCGTTGGAGAGCATGTTCGCCTACCTGGACTCCCGGTTCACCACGTGGGACTTGGCCGACCACTATGGTCCCGCCGAAGACTTTATCGGGGAGTTCCGGCGGCGCCTGACAGCTCGCCGCGGACTTGATGCGATGGCCAACATCGAGGCTTTCACCAAATGGGTACCTAGTCCTGGCCCCATGGACCGACGATTGGTGGATGAGAACATCAACAGGTCACTGCGCCGGATGGACCTCGAGTCCCTGGACCTGCTCCAGTTCCACTGGTGGGAATACAGTGACGAGCGCTACCTGGACGCCATGGGTCATCTGGAGAACCTCCGGATTGAAGGTAAGATCCGGCACCTAGGACTGACCAACTTCGATACTCGGCACCTTCAGAGGATTGTCGACGATGGCTACCAGGTAGTATCCAACCAGGTGCAGTATTCCTTGATCGACCGGAGGCCAGAGATTCAGATGGTCCAGTACTGCCAGGAGCAGGGCATCCACCTCCTGGCTTACGGCACCCTGGCCGGTGGCCTGTTATCAGAAAGGTATCTGGGCCAGCCCGAACCGGGCCAGTCCGCTTTGACGACCGCCAGCTTGTCCAAGTATAAGCGGATGGTGGACGCCTGGGGTGGATGGGACCTGCTTCAAGAACTGCTCCTCACCCTCAAAGGCATCGCCGACCGCCACCGGGTGAGCATCGCCGATGTGGCGATTCGCTACATTCTGGACCGTCCTACGGTAGCCGGGGTAATTGTGGGCGTCAGGCTGGGTGTGGCCGACCACCGGGATGACAATGCCAAAGTTTTTGATTTTGGTCTGGAGCCGGATGACCTGGACCGGTTAGAATCTGTGTTGAGCCGGTCCCGAGACCTCTACCAGATTATCGGTGATTGTGGCGACGAGTACCGTCGTTAAGCCGACTAGATCGCCTGCCGGCGAGTTAAAGAGGCAAATCAGTTCATGCTCACGGTAAATCGTTTCCTGCCCTCCTCTTTGAAGTATGGGCACTTTCGGTATTATTGGCTGGCCCTGCTAGCAGGCGTCACCGGCCACCAGATGTTGCTCAACTTCACCATGGGCTGGTTGATGTTCGAGCTGACCGGTGAGGAGCGCGACCTGGCATTCCTGGGCATGGCTATAGCCCTACCGGCACTGTGCCTTAACCTGTTGGGTGGGGTATTCGCCGACCGGTTCGAACCCAAGTTTCTGGTGGCGGCGGCCCAGTCTACTTCCGCGACGGTGGTGATTCTCCTGGCGATACTGGTGCTAAATGGTAAGGTGGAAGTGTGGCATTTGCTGGCCGCGGCCGTCCTGATCGGAGCGGTACAGGCCTTCGACCAACCCAGCCGTTCCAGCGTCTTCCCCCGTTTGGTTGAGCCAAACGACATCGTCAACGCCGTGGCCATGGAGAGCTTGGTCTGGAACGGCGTTCGTGTCCTGGGCCCGACCCTGGCCGGAATCATGATCGACCGGTTGAGCATCCAGGCGTCTATGTTCTTCAGCGCCGTCACCTTTTATATTCTGGCAGCGGTGATTTCGGCGCTCAGGCTGAGGGACCGTCCTCCGGCCACGGGCCAGGTACTTCACCAAGTTCGGGAAGGATTCAGTTACGTTCGGGGCCATCCACTATTTTACTTGATCATGCTGCTCACCTTCTGCAACAGCTTGTTCGGCATGGCCTACATTCACCTCATGCCCTCTTTCGCCAAAGAGGTGCTGGGAGTCGGGGCGGATAAGGTTGGGTTCTTGCTTGGAGCCGCCGGCCTAGGGTCGATTCTAGGCACCATCATGATAGCCAACTTGAAAGAAAGGCACCGAAAGGGACTGATAATCCTGGGAGGCGCAATTACCTATGGGGTAGCGCTGATCCTCTTTTCGGTGGCGGCCTGGCGGGAACAGTACGCCCTATCCATGGGGTTGCTGTTCGTAGTAGGGATATCCAACTCCCTCTACTTGGTAGGCGGCATGAGCATTCTGCAGCAGCTCGTCCCTGACAGTCTACGAGGCAGAGTCATGGGGATGTACGCGATGACCTGGAGTCTCGCCCCATTGGGCATGGTCCAGGCGGGATTCGTTGCGCAGTACTTTGGAGCATCGGCGGCAGTAGCGGCTGGCGCTGGGATCATCATCGTGGTGGCAGGACTCATCTGGCTCAAGGGCCCAGAAATCCGTGCGGTCAGAGGCACAATTCCAGAGTCCCAGCGGGTTGCCTACCAGTCGATGCCGGCCTGACGGAGACTGGCGGGCCACCGATTTTATTTTCTTGGTGGCTTCGGTGTACCTGACTCACTTTTGGAGCGGCTATCGAAGCGCGCCCTGGCATGGATACAATAGGGAAAGTCTGGAATTCCTCCAACGACCAGATTATACTAACGGCATGGTCGGCCCATCGCCCCAATCAGAACGAAATTCTCTACCTTACATCCAGCCGCGTGCTATATTCGTCGGCCGCCATCGAGAGATGGCCGACCTTCAAAGGGCTCTCGATGACGCCCTGTCTGGCCGTGGACAGATGGTGATGCTGGCCGGGGAGCCAGGCATCGGCAAGACCCGCCTGGCCCAAGAGCTGGCCTCCCGTGCCGAATTATCGGGCGCTCGGGTGATGTGGGGTTGGTGTTACGAACACGTTGGAGCTCCACCCTATTGGCCCTATGTCCAGCCCATTCGGACCTACGCTGAGGCTACAGACACAAAGAAATTGGGTGCTCAGATGGGTTTCTGCGGACCGGCGATCGCTGAGATAGTCCCCGAGTTGAGGACGAAATTGCCCGACCTGGGACAACCAATTACCGCCGAGCCCGACCAGGCCAGGTTCAGGCTCTTTGATTCCGTGTCTACATTTCTGAAGAACCTCGCCCAGAGCCAACCGCTGCTCTTCGTTGTGGACGACCTCCATTGGGCCGACTCTTCTTCTCTCCTGATGCTGGAGTTCCTTGTCAGGGAAATAGCCGCCAGCCCTGTGTTGGTCCTCGGGACCTACCGGGATGTGGAGATTACCGCCAGTCATCCCATGTCACAGACCTTAGGAAACCTCGTCCGTGAGCAGCACTTCCGGCGGGTCCAAATGGACGGTTTGACCCGACAGGAAGTGGGCGAGTTCGTGGAAGGGCACAAAGGCGTGAATCTATCCGATGACATGTTGGAAGTGATCCACAGCCGCACCGCGGGCAACCCTCTGTTCGTGAACGAGGTGGCGGAGCTTATCGACACGGACCAGATAACCGAAAACCGCGCCTGGGCGAATATCATCCCCGAAGGAGTCCGAGATGCCATTGGGAGTCGCCTGAACCGGTTGTCGCCCGGTTGTAGCCAGGTTTTGGGGACTGCTTCCGTCATGGGCCGTGAATTCGACTTTTCATTGTTGAGGTTATTGCACTCTGACGTGGGAGCCGATGGAGTGCTGGCGGCATTGGATGAGGCCCTGGAAGCCAAAGTGATCGAAGAATTGCCCGGGTCGGTAGGACGATACCAATTCGGGCATGCGTTGATCCAGCAATCTTTGTACGGAGATCTGTCGTCCGTCCGCAGGCTACGGGCACATGCGAGTATCGGCGAAGCCCTGGAGCAGATGCATGGATCGACTTTGGCAGAACACGCTGCTGAACTGGCCCGCCACTTCGCGGAGGCTGAGTTGATGCTTGGCGCCGAGAAATTGGTCATCTACTCCCTCCTGGCCGGAGAGCAGGCGTTGGGCGCCTACGCCTACGAAGATGCGATTACCTACTTCCGAAGAGGTTTGGACGCTCGGGGAATAATTGCCACCGGAACGGATGCGGCTTCCGACGAAGAATCCGCAGACCTGCTGTTCGGTCTCGCCCGGGCCCAGTCCGCTGCCGGCGCAGGGACCCAACTCCAAGAGGCGTTCGCCCTCCTCACCCGCGCCTTCGAGTACTACGCCCAGGCGGGGAACGTCGCGAAGGCTGTGGCTTCCGCTGAATATTTTGACTACAGTATCGGGTGGGAAAGGCATGAACTGATGAATCTCGTCGGCAGGGCCCTTGACTTGGTTGAGCCGGACTCCATTGAAGCCGGGCGGCTGCTTTCCAGATATGGCGGACAGTTAGGAATTACCGGCGGTGACTATGTCGAAGCCCAAAACGCCTTCGACCGCGCTCTTACCATCGCCCGCCAGAATGGTGACAGGGCATTGGAATTGCGGACCATGGTCGACGCTGGAAGTGTCGACATTCACCACTTACGATGGAATGAGGCCATATCCAACGGGTTGGCGGCAATCGAAATGGCCCTGATCGCCGGTGACCCTCGCGCCGAGGTAACCGCTCGTTATTTTGTACAGATGTCGCAACTCGCCATCGGAGATTTGCAAGGTTCGCTCGAGAACGCGGCGGCAATGTTGGCTCCGGCAGAGCGGTTGCGTAACAATTTTTGGCTGACCAGCGCACTCTGGAGAAATCAGGTCGGCGCTAGGATCGCGGGTGATTGGGCCACTTCCCGGAGCTATGGCGACCGTTGCCTGGCTATGTCGCCAACACGGTTTGCCTTGTTGGCCGACCGGATAATTACGGAGTGTGAAACCGGCGATTTCGCCCAATCTGAAAGCTATCTAGAGAAGTACTTGAGCATCACCCGAGGTTCAGCCCGGGAGGTGCCAATGGCGAATGGTTATGACGCGATGCTGATACCGCTCGTCAGCAGGATATCAGGGACGATTGACAAACTGGACATTGCAGAGGAGGCAGCCGAAGCAATCCTCAATAGGCCCAACTCTAATCCCAATGGCGTTTCAAGGGCACGGATAGGGCTCGGCCTGTCAGCGGTGCTCAGAGATGAAACCACTTCGGCAAAATATCATTACGACGCCATCGAAGAATACAAAGGGGGGTTGATGTGGTGGATGGTCAGTGTTGACCGCGTATTAGGGCTCTTGTGCCTGACAATGCACGACTTCGACCGGGGCGCAACTCACTTCGAAGACGCATTGGCATTCTGCCGCAAGGCGGGCTACCGTCCCGAGTTGGCCTGGAGTTGCTGCGACTACGCTGACCTGCTCTAGGCAGGGGCGCAACATTCCTCGAGAACTAATGGTGGCGACCTGGCTAAGGCCAAACTGCTGCTGGATGAGTCGTTGGCCATCTCCACCGAACTGGGAATGTCTCCCCTGATGGAGCGGGTGATTGAACGGCAGGAACGGGCTCAAATTCAGCCGGAGGCCGCCCCTGCCTACCCAGACGGGTTGACGCAACGGGAGGTGGAAGTCATCCGGTTGGTCGCTGCGGGCAAGACGACCGGGAGATCGGCGAGGACCTTTTCATCAACGTCAAGACCGTGGGCAATCACGTGAGCAACATCCTCAACAAGACCAATGCCGCCAACCGCACCGAAGCCGCCACCTACGCGGCCCGGCGCGGCATTACGGTGAACCTCGACTCAGATGCCCCATAGCCTAATCACCCCCCCACCCCGTCTAATTCCCGCTAATCTAATCAAAGTGTCCGCGTCGGGTGGGTGTCTGGCATTTCAAGGAAAAGTCGACTCCCTTATTGTTGTCGGCCGCCAAGAATGTATGGCCGTTATAGCCCACCATCAGGTCGACGAAAGGCGTGATCTGCATTAGAGCCTCAAACTTGAGGGCCGAAGGCCGCACTCGATCAAATGGTTGGGGTATCAATACTAATCCTCCCGGCCCTATGATCCTCTCCACGGTCTCCAGAGGCCGCAACCCGCCCGGAACTTCCTCCCTTAGAAAAATTCCGATAATGTCGCCGGCGCTGGACTTAACCTCCTCTCTAGCTATCACCGGAAAGGAGGCGACGGCGCTAATTGCCAGCGCGCCTTCGATATTGTCGTGGCCGGTGATGGCCAAGGGGCCAAGGCGCGCACTTGGCGGCGGCCCGGCACAACGGTACGGTGGAGTCCGACGTGTACCAGGGGAATGTGGACTACCCGTACGAGTTCGCCATCGGCTATGAGGTCATGTAGGATATGGAGGCGCTGGACGGGACACCCCTGTTCCACGCCTGCCCACAGTCAAAAACAGCGCTGGCCTCTGATTTTGAGACCGGCGCCCTTCTTTCGGGACCCGGCAAGTCTCAACGGCCGCCCAGCTGGCGCTGCAAGAGGTTCTTGACGTTTTTAAACCTCGTGGCGATTGTAGATTGGCCGGGCTTCGCGATCGAGATCCATCATTTTGGGATGACAACCAAATAATTGCTGGGTATTGGATGGTAGGATTTCAATATGAACCAGGATGAACTGTCTGAACTGATAGTAGAAGCTCGAAATGATGGATCCGCTACCTTGGATCTCTCAAAGGAGGGGTTGGAGTCCCTGCCGCCAGAAATCGGTGGCCTTATCCACCTGGTCGAGCTTGATCTGTCTGGCAATCAACTGACAGCCTTGCCGCCTGAGATCGGCAACATGACCGGGCTCACCAGGCTGAATGTGCGTGATAACCAGTTGGCGGAACTGCCTTCCGAGATTGGAAATCTGGCTAATTTGACTGGATTGTTCCTGCAGGGCAATCAGCTGACGGCGCTGCCCTCCCAGATATCTAACCTGACTGGCCTCAGCCGGCTGAACTCGAGCAACAATCATCTGACGGAATTACCGCCCGAGATCGGCAATCTGACTGGCCTGACCTGGCTATACCTCGCCGATAACGACCTAATTGAACTGCCACCTGAGGTATGTAATCTGACCGGCCTGAATGAGTTTTACCTGCAGGATAATCGGCTAAGGTCGTTGCCCTCCGGTATCGGTAATCTGACCTCCCTGATCGAATTAAATCTGTATAAGAACGATTTGAAGGAAATCCCACCGGGCATTGGAAAGCTAGCCAGTTTGACCAAGCTTGACCTGCGGGGCAACAAGCTGACCGCATTGCCCCCCGAGATCGGTGGCCTGACCAGCCTGACCTGGCTTTATCTTGGTGGCAACGAGTTGACCGCATTGCCCCCTGAGTTCGGTGGTCTAACGGGCTTGATGGGGCTGTATCTGGAAGGCAACCAATTGGCGGAATTGCCTACACAGATCTGCGGTTTGACCAACCTGGCCTGGTTGTATATGGAAGACAACCAGTTGACGGGATTGCCGGCTGGGCTCCATCGCTTGAACGGCCTGATTCAGCTAAACCTGCGCAGCAATCATCTGACGGAATTGCCCCCCGATATCTGTAGTTTGACGGGCCTAATCTTCTTGGACCTGGCGGGTAACAAGTTGACCTCATTACCCCAAGAGATGGGCGATCTGACCGCTCTGAACGAGTTGCATCTAAACGATAATCTGCTGACCTCGTTGCCCAAGGAGATCGGAAATTTGGTTGATTTGATCGACCTATTTGTTTCGAATAACCGCTTGACCGGTATCCCGGAAACCATGAGTAAATTGACCGATCTTGAGAATTTATATCTTTCGAACAACTTGCTTACTGCGCTGCCGTCCGGGATGGATGATCTGATCAGTCGCGAGATTGTGAAACTTTCCGGAAACCCTATTATGGACGTACCCGATACATAGCACAGTTTGTGTCGAGGAAGGGCAGTGGAGGATAGAGCGGGAATACTTAAATGTTTAGTTTTTCCAGACAAACCGTGCGCAATGGTCGGGTCCTATCGCTGGCGTACTCTGCCGTGTAAGGCAAACAGCGCAAGTGACATGCTGACCACCCCTACGCAGAGCACTGCGCCGACGCCTGCGAGCAACGCTTGTGCATCCCATCCTTCGGAAATGAGTGAGCGTAGGGCATCCAGCAGATAGGTTACGGGATTGTAGGTTGCGACGTTTGCCATCCATCCTGTTAGTGCATCCTTTGGCAAGAAAAGCGTCGTCAAGAATACGAAGGGTAAGAACAGCAGGAACGACGAATTGACCGCCGCTGGATTTCCCGTCTTGAGAGCGATCGCGTAAGGGAACCCTGTGTAGACCAGTCCCCACAGGCCAGCTATGAGCACAAATACCAGAATGCCTAGAGGCCCGCTCTCAAACCAAACACCAAATACAAAGCCTAGCGCCAACACGGGCACTGTCAGCGCGACCACCAACGCAAGATCTGCGACCATCAAGCCAAGCAACATCGCCAGTCGATTTATCGGAGTCAACGAAAGGCGGTCAAAATAGCCGCCCTGAATATCCGTGACCACCATGACTGCGCGTGAAATTCCCGTGACGGCGAAAATGATTGCCACCGGCAACTGGAATTCTAGATAGTCAATGCCCGGTAGTCTTTCCGCGACGTCCTTTAATGCCCCAACGTTGACGATAAAGAAGAACACGGGAAAGATGAGCGGGGGAATCACGCCCTCGGGGTCCCGTAAAATGGAGCGGAGCGCGCGGATTGCCACTGCCATGATTTCGCTTGAAAATCCCGCGCGTTTCGCACGAATTCCACTCCGTACCTCTGTTGTTGCCGTGCTCATGTCCCTACCTCCTCTGGGGTGTCCTCAATCTGCATACGCCCGCCTGTAAACGGCGGAGTAATAATGTGCCACAGAGGCGGTAGAGCCGCAGCGGTAGCGGCGGTTTAAAATTGTACCGCCCGAGGTCTTCTCTCTAA
>MUCT01000009.1 GCA_002816585.1 SAR202 cluster bacterium Io17-Chloro-G6
CCGTGGATCAGGCCCGGCCCCGTGGATCAGGCCCGGCCCCACCGGATCGCAGGACCGTTAAATAATACATCCACCAGGGGTTCATGCCCACCAGCATTTTGCGCCGGCATTCAGCGCCGCCCGGAAGCCTGCCGGTAGGCCCGCGAATATCCAACACAGATAGGGACCGGCAGATCGACAGACTTTTCCACGAAAAACTCGAATAATACGTGATTAAGCCAGACAGTGTTAGCTGGCTCCAATCCCGTTTAAAATCGGTTATAGTATCCCAAATAATATTTGCGGAGGCGACCATGGTCGAGCAGTTGATCCGTCCCAAAGACCATATGGATATTTACTGGTTTTCAGAGCAGGCTCAAGGGTATGTATCCGATGGAGAATTGGAACAATTCGAGTCGGGACGCCTGGCTTTCCCCAATTCCCACTTTAACCCCGACAAAGCGCATGTCCTCTACAACCAGTACCACGACCAGTATGCCCTGGCCGACGAGGTTGGGTTCGATGGGATCATGACCAACGAGCATCATTCCGCATATTGGTGCGGTAAACCGGCGGTCAATTTGGACGCCGCCGTCCTAGCCAAGATCACCAAGAATGTCAATATTGCGATTCTCGGCAATGTCATCGCTGTCAACGACCCCATCAGAATGGCCGAAGAAGTGGCCATGCTGGATTGTTATTCAGGAGGCCGGATCATATCCGGGTTCGTCCGCGGCGGGGCCGTCGAGACCCTTCAGGCCGGAATCGACCCCACAACAAACCGGGAACGGTTCGAAGAGGCCCACGACCTCATCGTGAAATGTTGGACCGAGCCGGGCCCCTTCCGGTATGAGGGAAAATACTATCAATACCGCGTGGTTAATCCTTGGGTATTGCCCATGCAGAAACCCAGGCCCGATATCTGGTTCCCCGGCACCGGCAGCCCGGAGAGCGTGGTGTGGGCGGCCCAGCACGGGCATCCCTATATGAACCTGGGCGCCGTCATGGAAACCACCGAATGGCTGAAGCAGATCTACATCGACACTGCGGTGGAAGCCGGATACAAGGCCGGTCCTGAGCACTTCGGTTACCTGCTCAAGGTCTTGGTGGCGGACACCGAGGAAAAGGCCCAAGAGATCGGGCGTAATTTCGTTTGGACCGAAGGCCACAGGCAGAGAGGCCCCAGAGAACATGTGGACCCTCCCGGCTATCAGTCACGGATTGCGCTGGAGGTCAAGCGCAGCCGGCCGACTGGCGTGTTCGCAGGTAACGCGGGCCAGTTGATGTCCTACGAAAAGCAGCAGGAAGCAAGGGTGGTCATTGTCGGCACACCGGATAGTGTGATTGAAAAGTTGACCTATGTGGCCGAAAACCTCAACCCCGGATATCTCCTGATCTACGGCAATGAAGGACCCATGACCCACAAAGACTGCATGCGGTCCATTGAGTTGCTGGGCAAGGAAGTGATCCCCGCCTTGAAGGAGATTGAGCTCCACCCCTACGACTAAGCCGGACATTTATCGCGTTTTCGAGAGAGAGGCCGCCCGGATACGTCGGGCGGCCTCTCTTCGTTTATTCGGTTCAGTGGAAGTTCCCTCTAACTTGCGGCGTATTTTTCGCCCAGGGCCGTTTCCCAACGGAGATAGTTCATCACGTCGGCAAAGTTGCGGTCCGGGCCGGAAACAACAACGTCTGTCGGAGATCGCATGACGCCCGATAGACCCTGTTCCACCGCCAGTCCAGCCTGCCGCCAGGCGGCCATTCCGCCCTCCAATACCGACACGTTCTGGTAGCCCATTTCTTTGAGCGTCGCCCCTGCCAAGGCGGCATTCTGTCCGTTGTTGCAGGTGACCGCGATGGGCGCTCCCTTGGACGGCGCAAATTTCTTAGATACCGCTGCGGCGCTAGCATCATTACATAAGGAAAACAGACAAGCTTGATGCCGGCCGCTCATCACCAGGCTAGGCTTGCAATCGTTACGAAGGAACCTGACCCGTATACACGGTCAGCCCTTCCATAAAGTGCAGGTCACTCCGGTTGAAAACATATTCAGGCCTTTGCGGGTCGGTGAGCCGCTTGATGACCCCGGCGTCATCTCCGGTAATAAACGCAGCGCGCTCTTCATTGTCCACCCAACGATTGAGCAGATTCAGCATGAACTCGACCTGGACATGAGAGAAGGGAGGCAGCGATTCCAACATGAATGTTCTGGCCGACACGTTAGTGAAGCCGCCTTCGGCCAACAACTGGGTCCACCCGTGGGGGTACCGGACTACTCCATCACCCTGGCGAACATTTTTCTGGAACCACTGGTTGAAGGCCACTTCCAAGCGGTCTTCCAGACCGGGTTCGGCTATGCCGATGTCATTGGGGAGGAACCGGGGCCTTAGGCCACCTTCCCGCAGGGCGAACCGGCCACCGGGTTTGATCACCCGCTTGACTTCCCTCACCCCAGCCAGCTGATCAGCTAGGTGGTGGATGGTCCGGCTGGACCAGACCAGATCAAACTGGTCGTCTTCGAAGGGCAGGTGTTGGATGTCCCCCTCGTGGAAAGACACGCGGTCCTTGAATTCGCTCTGTTCCAACTGCTCTCAAGCGGTCTGCAGCAACTCGGGAGTCATATCCAGCGCCGCGACGCTCCCTGCTGAGCCGACGGCTTCGGCCAGCAAAGCTGTGAAACCGCCCGCTCCGGAGCCTGCCTCCAGAACCGGGGCGCCGGGGAAGATTTCCAGCCAGTCGACTATCTCTTGGTACACACCACTGTAGAATGCGTCGGAGCGAAGGAGGTTCGATGGATCGTAAGCGCCATGCCCATGGCCATGTCCGTGCCCGTGTTGTTGATGGCTCCCTGCAGTGGTCATATTGATTCTTTCCTTATTCAGGGCTTAGTTGGAGTCCCTGAAATCCCCGTTGCAAAGGGGGACTTTAACTTCCCCCTTTCGTAAAGGGGGACCGAGGGGAATTTTCGCCTGCCTCGAACTCCTGTCGATCCAATGAAAGCCCGCGTCCGGAAACCCCAGCTAGTCTCTAGATACCCTTGAACCATTGGCCGAATTGGGCTGCTAGCCCATTGTCACCTGCCACGTCCAACCTGCCCTGGTCAATGGCGGCCGAAACATCCAAGCGGCCATACATCATCAGGGCCAAAGTGCCAGTGTCGCAGATGAAAGTGACGTCAGCGGGTCCGGACGACGACTCTTCGAAGCGGAAGCTGACTCCCTCCACCACGATGTCTCCATTAAATGGAGCGGGTTCCTTTACATCGAAGCGGTACCGGACCGGCTGGTCAAGCGCCGGACCAGGCCAGAACGCCCAGCGGATCGAGCCCGACGCAAAAGACTCGGTTAGTAACACCACCATGGAGTGCAGGCTTTCCGGCTCCAGGCCCGCACCGGGCTCCAACGCCGAACGAATGTCCCATTGGTGCAAGGCAAGTTCCTTGAAGCGAAGGTCGACGAAGTTGCCCGCCGGGACGATACCTCCAGGGTGATAGCAGGGCTTTTCACGGTCTGCCAGGTTGAGACCGGCCAACAGTTGGGTTAGGTAGTTGGTCCGGGCTTCCAGAGCCGGGAGCAATCTGCCACCCAACCTTTCCCGGTTGGCGATGGCGCCTTCCGCCGTGCCCGCCGCTCCTTTGGATGGATGGCCCGTCCCAGCCTCAGGCCGGCCTTCCGGCGGCTCAAATTCACCTTTCAAACCCCGTTCGACTGTCGCGGCGTAGAATTCGGCGTTTCCCACCAAATGGGCTACCACATCTTCCACGCGCCACAGTTCACAGGCGCTTTGCTTGGCCCAAGCGTCATCCGGCAAACCACTCAGGTATTGCTGGAACTTCTCCGATTCCGATTGAAGCAGCTTCGCTCGCTCTTCCCATGAACTCATCTTATTATTCTTCCCCGAGTCGGATTCAGGATAGCCAAGGCCGGCTTCCAATTCTGGTATCCGCGCAACATCAGAAAAAGGTGCCGGGGAGAAAACAGCCGGTCCAGCGCAATGCTATTGGGGTCTCCATCCTCTGTCAATCAAAACCATGTTGCGAAATGTAAAAAGTAGTGCGTAGGCTGGGTCAATATCCGGCTTCTTTGATCAACTTGATGCTTGACCCAGAAGAAAAGCAGATCATGTTGACGGCCCGTTCGCTGGGTTGCTATGCTCGGCCCGCCGGCGCTGGTTGGCCAACGGGGTGCTGCTGGAAGTCGATGACCCAGTGGCATAGTCATCCCGAACCGGCCGAAGCAACTGAAAGGACAATATCTCCTGGGTGGCGGCGCCATCCCGGCATTAGGAGGTCCCATGGATTTTGGACTGTTCCTGGAGTTCTCCGGCCAGGAAGGCGAGAATGAGGCCCAGGTATTCCAACGGGGCTTTAGCCTGATCGATGAAGCGGAAACCATGGGGGTGGAATCGGTCTGGTTGCCGGAGTACCACTTCATTCCGTTCAGCGTGCTGTCCTCGCCCCTCGCAGTTGCCACGGCGGTGGCCGCCCGGACCAAAAAGATGCGCATCGGTTTCGGAGTCTATCTGCTACCCTTGGCCAATCCGCTGAAGGTTGCGGAAGAAGTCGCCACTCTGGACCACATCAGCAACGGGAGGATTGAATTCGGAGTTGGCCGGGGAACCTTCCCGGAGCACCACGACGCGTTCAATTCTCCGTTTCCCGAAAGCCGCGGCCGGTTCGACGAGTATCTGGAAATCATCCTCAAAGCCTGGACGACTGACGAGATTAATTTCGACGGCCAACACTACCAATGCCAGGGCATACGTGTGAAACCCAAGCCCGTGCAGAACCCGCACCCTCCGGTCCGCGTCGGAGTCACGTCAGCGGATACCTTCCCCATCATTGGGCGCATGGGGTACCCAATCTTCATCAACCCCTCGCGGGCCTTCGCCCTCTCGGAACTGGCCCCACACATCGAGGAATATTTGAAAGCGTGGAAAGATGCAGGGCATCCGGGCGAGGGAGAAGTCGGTCTACGCGTGCCGATTTACGTTGCGGACACGGAAGAAAAGGCCTACAGCCAGCCCAAGGAAAGCGCTGTTGCTTCCATAACCGGACTCGCCGCGCGCGTCGCCAGCAGCGCTTCCCGGGAAGGCACGACCGGCGATTGGCAGGCCCAGTCGGACCGGATCGCCACTATGAGCTACGACGATTGGCTCCGAGACAAGGTGGTGTACGGCACTCCCGACCGGGTGGCGGACCGGCTGCGCCAACTTATCGAGGAGCTCCAACTAACCCAGATCGTCTATGAGATCAACTTTGGCCGTCAGATTCCGCACGAATTGCAAAGAAATAACCTACGTCTCATAACGGAGCAGGTCGTCCCCAGCTTCAGCTGACTAACTCGGCTGCCCGGCGGCGTAGTTGCTGCTCTGCATCATCGCAAATCGAACGAACCACCTCAGCAGCCGGACGGACCTTAGTGATAAACGCTGCAGATTCTCCCAGGTAGGTTGGGGCTACATTCAACTCCCCACTCTGCCGGGCTTCTTGATACGCGGGGAGCACCTCGCCCAAACGCTCCCGAAGCTCGTCTTCCCGGCCGTGCCACTCCTGGGCAAACGGGTTATTAAGGACCCGGGCAGCATGCCCTTCCGACCACGGCACACCCCCACTCATAGCAGTATTGACAATGTTGAAGACATGTGTGTAGACCGTGTTGTCCCCATCGCTCCCAAGGATTTGTTCTTTTCGGGAATTTGGCACTTCCACGTCTTCCTCAGTCGCGACGAAGGCCGTACCCATCCAAGCGCCATCGGCCCCGGCGGCCAGCACGGCAGCCAACGACCGCCCGTTACTGATACCCCCGGCGGCGATGATTGGAACGTGAGGGAATTCTTCCACGAGACGAACAAGGAAAGGGAGCAGGTTCATCACCCCGGTATGCCCGCCCGACTCATTTCCTTGCGCCGCCAGCACGTCGGCGCCACCCTCGATCGCCATGCGTGCGTCTTGCACCGTCTGGACCTGGCAGATGGTTTTGGCTCCGCTTTCTTTGGCCCGGCCCAGCCAAGGCCGGGGGTCGGCGAATGAAAATAGAATAACGGGGACTTCCTCTTCGAGCGCCATGTCAAAGCACTCGGGAACGGCGCTGATGTGTTGAGTCTGGAACCCGGCGCCAAAGGGTTTGTCGGTCTGGGAGCGGATGTAGGCGATCTGTTCTTTTATATATTCCGGATCAGTATTTTTTAAAGCGCTGACACAGCCAAAAGTTCCCAGTCCACCCGCCGCAGAAACGGCGGCCGCCAGCCGCCCGCCACTCATCCTGACCATCGGCGCCGAGATAATCGGACGGTCTATTCCCAACAGTTCGGTGATTCGAGTCTTCAACATGGTTCTACCTCACTTGTTCGGCGACTTGTAACATGGGCGGCCTGGCGGTCCCTGGGCAATGGCAGTCAAAGCATATCATTTGTAACGAGTCTAATTTCGGCATCAATCATTAAGTGGCCACTACACCCACAGCGCGACCCACAAGCCAGTTCAGGCCACCCAATATTCCTCTTCCGCCATTCGTTGCCTGCCTCTGCAATTTTGTGGCAACTTTTGACGAATAGGTTGGTATCTTGAACATAACCTGCGCTTGACACCTCGGCTCCCTCTACGTAGCATGTAGCCTGTAGAATAATGATTATTATCGCCTGGTAGTACCATATGATTAAGGGGGTTACGATGCCTGATAACCAAGACATCGCTTTGACGGCACACCTCATGCGCAGGGCGGGATTCGGCGCTTCCCGGCAGGAGTTGGAAGCCAGGGCCGCCAAAGGCTACGAGGCCACCGTGGAGGAACTGCTTCATCCAGAAGACCAACCGGCCGTGGACGAGGATATCCTCTTCCGGTTCCTGCCTGGATACGAAGGCGCTTTGGGACCCCCCATCAACCAGGCCGAGTGGGTGTACCGCATGGTCAACACCCAGCGTCCACTGGAAGAGAAGCTGGCCCTCTTTTGGCACCAGCTATTCGCCACCGGCAATTCCAAAGTAGACAACCCCCCGGAGATCACTCAGCAGATCGCCATGTTCCGGCGTCAAGCGCTGGGCAGCTTCCGCGACCTCCTGGTGGAGTTGGCCAAGAACCCGGCCATGGTCTGGTGGCTGGACAACAACGGCAACCACAACGGGGCCATCAACGAGAACTGGGGGCGGGAGTTGCTGGAGTTGTTCTCCATGGGCGTGGGCAACTACTCCGAGGACGACATCAAAGACGCCTCCAGGGCTTTCACCGGTTGGACCATTGAGCCCAAAATACCGCGGAACCCTCTGGGCCGGTTCTACTGGAATTTTGAATACCGGCCCGAGGACCATGATGACGGCGAGAAGACCTTCCTAGGCAACTCCGGCCGGTTCAACGGGGAGGACATCATCGACATCGTGGTCAAACAGCCAGCCACTTCGCGGTTCCTGGCCCGGCACTTGTACAACTTCTTTGTGGCTGACGAACCCCAGGTGCCCAGTTGGAACATCAACCCGCCCAACGATCCCGATGCCATCGACCAACTGGTACAGGCCTACGAAGACTCGGACGGCAACCTGCAGTCCATCCTGCGGGTGTTGTTCAATTCCGACTTCTTTAAGAACGCCCGATTCACCCGGGTGAAGAGCCCAGCGGAGTTAGTGGTCGGCACCGTGCGGATGGTGGGGAATTACCAGGGGCCACGGCCCGGCTTCAACATGCTGGCCATGGAGTGTAACTGGCAGGGACAGGAGCTCATGAACCCGCCCAGCGTGGAGAGTTGGCACACCGGTAGTGAGTGGATCGACGGCGGCGCCCTTGTGCGCCGGGTCAATTTCGCGGCCGGTCTGCTGGGCGACACCACCCAGCCCGGAGTGCGCTCGATCATCGACGGCCTACGCCAACGTGGTGTTTCCTCCCCCGAGGAGTTCGTCGACACTTGCCTAGACCTGATGGGCCCGCTGGAATTCAGCGAGTCCACACGCGCCGAACTCTTGGACCAAGCCACCGAGGACGGCGGCCTGAGTTGGGCCACGGATGAAGAGTCAGAAAAGTCCGAGCAAAAGATCGGTGTGATGCTGGCCTTGATCGCCGCGTCCAGGGATTTCCAGTTCGCCTAGCACAGTTCCAGAACTATCCGGTTCCTTAATAAAAAGGGAGAGGTGCGGACATGACGGCAACCAAGAAAGACCCGGTGGTGGTGATACTTCAACTCACCGGGGCCAACGATTATCTCAACACGATAATCCCCTACACCAACGGCCATTATCACGACAACCGGCCCAAGGTGGGTATTCCTCAAGACCAGGTTCTGCCCATCGACGACGAACTGGCCTTCAACCCCAATATGGCGCCTTTCAAGCAAATGTACGACGATGGCAAGATCGCCGTCATCCACGGCATCGGCTTTGAGAACTCCCCTCGGTCTCATTTCCGGGCCATGGATATCTGGCACACCTGCGAACCGGACGTTGTGGGTACCGAAGGCTGGGTAGCTAAGGTGATCCGCGACCTGGACCCCCAGGGCGAGAACGTATTAAAGGGTGTCAACTTTGGCCAGGGTCTTCCCCGGGCCTTGGCGTTGCGGGGCGTGCCCGTCACCTCCGTATCCAACCTTGAGTCCTACGGCGTCATGTCCAGCGTGCCGGGCGTCACAGGCGAACAGGACCGGGCGCGGATCTTGGACCGGTTCGCCCGGATGTACGCCCCGGCCATCGGCACCGGCGCCACCATGGATTACCTGGGACAGACCGGTCGAGATGCCCTGAAGGGCGCCGACATTTTGAAGGTCGCTCCCGAGAAATACACTTCCACAGTGGAGTACGCCGACAACCCCATCGCCAAATCCCTGAGGGACGTGGTGCGTGTGCACACGGCAGACCTGGGCACCCAGGTCTTCTACACCGCCCACGGGCCCTTTGACACCCACTTCAACCAGCCGCCCATGCACAAAAAACTGTGGATCGAGGTCTCCGAGGCCATCAGCGATTTCTTTGACGACCTCCATGAGCATGACGCCGCGGACAACGTAGTCATGATGATTTTCACCGAGTTTGGCCGGCGGGTCCGCGACAACGGCACCGGCACTGACCACGGCGCCGGCGGCGGGGCCTTCATCATCGGCGACCACGTGAAGGGCGGCATGTACGGCGCGTATCCCTCCCTGAAGCCCGAGGACCTGAACCAGGGCGACCTCGAACCTAGCTACGACTTCCGAGGCTTTTATTCCAGCGTTGTGGACCAGTGGCTGGGCCTGGACCCGGTCCCCATCGTGGGCGGAAAATTCGAGCAGGTACAATTCGTCTAGGCTTTCGTTGGCGTTTGGCCTAAATACAACTGGCGTCGATTTCTATCAGATGGCTTGGGGCCATCCGCTCACCCTGAGCCTTTCGAAGGGTCCCACGTTGGTGGTTCGACAAGCTCACCATGAGCGGAATTATTAGCATCAATTATTGCGACCAATCACTTGGAGGGACTGAATGTTAACCACCGTTGCCGCAGGGCGCGTTTTTGACTATAGCTATTGCATCGGCATGTATGGGATGTCCGGGCAGGGCTTCTGGTCGCCCCAGGACTTCGTACTTGGCGAGGGTGACCTGATCTACGTCATCAGCCGTGGCGTCGAGGAAATCGGCCAGCGCATCTCTATCGTCACCCGAGACCACCAGTTCTTGGGCCAGTTCGGAGGCTCCGGAAGGGGAGAAGGGCAGTTCGTGTGGCCCCGGTCCATCGACCTCGACAGCGATGGCAACGTCTACGCCTCTGATGACTTTCTGCACCGTATCTCGATATTCGATAAAGAAGGCGGATTCCTGTCGTCTTGGGGCACCGCTGGTGTCGGTGAAGGAGAACTAGACGGGCCATCCGGCCTAGCCGTGGACTCCGACGACAACATATACATCGTCGACAGTGGCAACAACCGCATCCAGAAGTTCACCAAAGACGGCGCATTTCTCGGCGGCTTCGGCGGAACCGGTGAAGGTGAAGGCGAGTTCAATCTTCCCTGGGGTATCTGCTTGGACCGGGAAAGTAACGTGTACGTGGCTGATTGGAAGAACAACCGGGTACAGAAATTCGACTCCGAAGGGCGGTTTCTGGTCATGTTCCAAGCCACTGACACTGGAGTCGGAGACCTTCACGGCCCCACCGGTGTGGCGGTGGACTCAGAGGGCGATGTCTACGTTACCGACTGGGGCAACCACCGGGTCCAGATTTACGGCCCCGATGGACGGTTCGTCACCACTTTGGTTGGTGACGCCCAACAGCCTTCACCCTGGACCCAGACCTACATCGACGCCAATCCAGACATCATCAAGGCACGGCGCCGCGCCAACATGGAGCCCGAGTGGCGCTTCCGGCGGCCCGTGGCGGTAAATGTCGACGCAAAAGACAGCATCTTCGTCCTAGAAACCGCCCGCCACCGTTTACAGGTGTACGACAAGGTGAAGGATTACGAGGAGCACTCGCTGAATCTCTAACGCGGCTTCAATTATTGAGTAGCACAAGAAGGCCCCGCTCGAAATATCGAGAGGGGCCTTTTAAATTCTGGACTGCAGACCGGTCTAAGCTTAAACCACCAAGGGCGCCTCTCCCCCTTCCGGTCTGTCTACCTCAAAGGCGTTCACGTTCAGGGCCAGCATGGAATAGTACCCCATCATCGTGGTCAGCTCGGTCAGAAGCTGTGCGCCAAAATGGTCCAGGGCTGCTTGGAACGTGCCGGGGCTGACCCGGTTGTTGGCGAATAGCTCGGTGGCGTAGTCTACTACGATCTGCTCGGCGCCAGAAAGCTTGGGCAGGGGTTTCTTGTCCCGGAGGGCGTCCACGAACTCGTCGCTTATCCCCTCCTCACGGGCCCTGGCGGCATGGGCAAACCAGATATATTGGCAATCCATCTTCCGTGCGGTCAGTATCATCGCCATCTCTTGAATCTTCTGCGGCAGTTCCGACTCCTGCCTAAAGTAGAAGACCAATTGGTTGGCCCGTTTCCGCATCTCAGGGCTGTTGATCATCACGGAGCCGGGTCCGTTTTCCATGGCGTTTCTGCTTATGGCCACTTCATGGTCAAAAGCTTCTCGGTATTTCTCCGGTACTTGGTCTCGCGTTACGGTGGGTGTCCTCGCCATCAGGTTCCTCCTCGTCGTTGCAGTCGGTTGGTTGGCCAATCAATGGTAACCCTGGCCAAAGCCATTTTGATTTGGCCGAATCATAACCAGGAAGCCTCTTCGAGGCAAGATAGATCCTGCCGGGTCGAAATCATTGGTACAATCTAGTACAACATGAGGGAGAAATTCGATACGAGGGGCGCGCAGGTGAATATTTCTCACGTTTACTCTGGAAACCCGGTCGACCGGGGCGAAAAAGAACGCCGCGACGAGCAGTGGATCACCGACAAAGCTAAAGACCCTACCAGCAAGTTCTTGCCGTTGCGCGACCTCAATGTGTTGGTGAGCGACGGCGGTGTGGACGGTCTGGGCTGGGTGGGAGCGGCTGACTTGGAACGTCTTGGGATTGATGTGAGCCCTATGTTCCTGGGGTCGTTGGAGGGTGCGGCGCATTTCGTAGTTGATATATCGGCCCAAGAGAAAGCGGTGGCCGAACTCAGTGATGGGAATGGATACCGGTTTGTGGACGCCCGGTCGGTCACCGAGATAATCAGCGGCCCCGACTCCGGCATCGTCGCCCAAGCCAGAGCCCAGATCAACTGGCACAACCGGAACGGTTTCTGCGCCATCTGCGGCGGCGATACCTTGGTGACCCGCGGTGGACAGGTCCGCAAATGCTCCAAATGCGAAGTTGAGCACTACCCGCGCACCGACCCTGTGGTGATCGTCGTGGTGTCCGACGGCGACCGTTGCTTGCTGGGCCAGTCCCGCCGGGGCCGCCTGAACAGCACCAACACCTATTCGGCTTTGGCGGGGTTTATGGACCAAGGCGAGTCCATCGAGGAGGCCGTTGCTAGAGAGGTGATGGAGGAGGCGGGCATCCAAGTAGGCGAAGTCCGCTACCACTCGTCCCAACCCTGGCCCTTCCCGTCGTCTCTGATGATCGGTTGTCACGCCGATGCGGCGACCACCGAGATTAACTTCGACGATGACGAGATGAACGACGTTAGGTGGTTCTCCCGCTATGAGGTTGCCCTGGCTCTGAAGGGCAAGAACGAAAACCTGGCCGTCCCCCAGCCCATCGCCATCGCCCACCACCTGATCACGGCATGGGTCAACGGCGCCTGAGTGAGGCTTTGGGTTTTACCGGCCCTGCCAGATCTCCTCGCCTTTGAGGTTTGACGGCGAAAATTGCGTCTCACCGTCGCCTCTCCCGGTGATTCCGCCGTCCGGATGGCCGATGAGATTGCCCTCAGCGTCCAACAGGTCGCTAAACTGGTCGCAGCACTGCTTCACGACGTGGTAGACGGTTTGGCCCTGGTACTGGTATTTGGTAATGGACTGGGGCGGGAATTCCACTTTCCCGGCCTCCAAATCAGCCACCCATTTCGCCAACCAATCAGGTACGTTGCCGCCGTCCGGGTCAAATGCCTCTACAACGACCGTCGCTCTTTCGACATTTCCCATCACGTCCTTGATCTCGATGGCGTGTTCACCTGGGTCCACGTCTTCAAATACGAAACCCGTCACTGGGGGTTTGTTGTCTCGCCGGGTTTGCGGGGCGCCGTCGAGCGTCACGCCAACGGAGGCCGTGGAATGAAAGAACAATGACACTGTGACGGTGCTTCCTGCCACGACAATCCCCTCGAGCCTCCACTCCTGTGGCGGACGGGGGGTGGGCGTCTCGGCTTGCGGGACGGTTGTGGCCGTGGGAGCCGTTGTCGGAATTGTCGTCTGTGTCGTGGGTTCCGCGGTGGGGCTTGAGCATGCCATGGCCAGGGCAAGGGCCAGCCCAGATAAAGCGAATAATACCTTCTTCATAATGATTCCTGACGGTGAATAAATCGCCTCTTACCCGCTAGGAGAAGCATCCCATTGATTTGTTCCAGCCGGCATCAGGGCGCAGGGTACCCCAGAGTTACGGGTTGCCAGTATAATAGCCCGCGGCGGCACCCAACCCAGGCCCGATTTCGTTTCCGGACTGCGGGAACATTTGGGGGACCGCGGGAATTTTTCGGGAGATCAACTCACGGAGGAAGCTTTGAAATGACTCAATCACTAAATATCGACCGCGACAGAACGGCGGTGGTGATCATGGATTTCCAGCAGCGGATCATCGCTAACAATGCCAGCGAGCCTGAGAACGTGGTGAAACAGGCATCGGCGGTGCTTCAGGGCGCGCGGACTGCCGGTATCCCAGTAATTTATGTGATGCACCGGGGCGGCCCATTTGCCGAATACGCTCCGGATGTGGAACTGCATGAGGGAGTGCCGCCGGCCGAAGGCGAGATGGTCATCACCAAGACCAGACCCGGCCCTTTCTCAACCACCAATCTGGACGTCACCTTGAGGGAGTTGGGCCGGGATACAATCGTGATTATGGGCGTGTCGACCAGCGGTTGCGTGTTGTCATGCACGCGGTGGGCCGTTGACGTGAATTACAAGTTCATA
This sequence comes from SAR202 cluster bacterium Io17-Chloro-G6, assembly GCA_002816585.1. The sequence goes on from MUCT01000009.1 coordinate 13,487, forward strand.
GTGGTTGCGGACGCCTGCTCCGACGGCGACCCCGAAGTGCACCGGGTCTTGACCGAGAAGGTCTACCCTCGCCAGGGCACGGTGATAAACACCCAGGAATTCCTGAGCGCCATTTAAGTTTTATACCCGAGAGAGGAACCATGAAATACGACGTTATCGTTGTCGGCGGAGGCTCCGCGGGCTCCGTGGTGGCCGCCAGGTTGTCCGAAGACACCAACACTACCGTCCTGCTCCTTGAGGCGGGAACCGACTATCCTGACCTGAGCAACCTCCCCGCCGACATTCAGAACGGCTACAGCCGGGATGCCGAGGCCCAGGATTCCAAACACAATTGGGCCTTGCGGGGGACAATCACCGAAGAGCAGGGTGAGATTCACGTGGCCCAGGGCAAGGTAATTGGAGGGGGCGGTTCCATCAACGGTCAAGTATATCTGCGAGGTATCCCCCAGGACTTCGACGACTGGGCGTCATGGGGCAACGAAGAATGGTCCTATACCAAAGTGCTGCCCTATTTCCGCAAGGCTGAGACGGACCTGGACATCAAAGACGACTTCCACGGAACCGAAGGCCCTTTGCCCATCAGCCGAAAGGTGGGCGAAACGTGGCCCGTCATCCAAACAGCCTTCCATACGGCCTGCTTGCAGCAAGGGCACGACACTACCGAGGACATGAATGGGGTCAACCCAACCGGCGTGGGCGTTGTGCCGATGAACAATCAGAACGGCATAAGGATGAGCACCGCCATCACCCATCTGGGACCCATGCGCCATCGGCTCAACCTGACCATCCGAGGCAACGTGTTCGCCCGCAAGATTCTAACTGATGGCGGCAAGATAACCGGCGTCGAGGTTGAGAGCGGCGGCGAGGTCTTCATCGTGGAGAGTGACAAGGTCGTGCTGTCTGCTGGAGCGTTGAAATCGCCGCACATCCTTATGCTATCGGGCATCGGACCCAAGGACCAACTCGAGGAGTTTGGAATTCCGGTGCTGCAGGACACACCTGGAGTTGGCGCTAATCTGCGCAACCATCCCATCGCTCCAATCTCCTTCCAGGTGAAGGATGGCATCACACTGAATCCCGACGCCTCGGGAGTAAGGATCGCTCTGCGGTACACGGCCAAGGGGTCCAACGACTCCAATGACATGATGATGACGACCAGCTCGGTATTCAATCCTTACACCGGAGAGGTGCTGGCCGACCGAATCGGCCGGATCTCCTGTGTGATCGAATTGCCCGCGGGGTCCGGTTTCGTCCGGCTTGCCTCGTCTGATCCCGCCGTTCAACCGAAGTTCGACTACCGCTATTTCAGCCATCCCGAGGACATGCGCCGCATGCGGGACGGCATCCGGATGGCGGTCAATATACTGGAGACTGACGCTTATAAAGAGGTGTCTGAGCGCCGGATCGCACCCACCGAAGAGATACTTGCCAACGACGACGCCTTGGATCTATGGATTCGGCAGACCGTGGGTACAGCCCGGCACGTGTCCGGGACCTGCAAGATTGGACCCGACTCAGACCCCATGGCCGTGGTGGACCAACAGTGCCGGGTGAAGGGATTTCAGGGTCTGTGGATCGCCGACTCCTCGGTCATGCCCCAGGTACCCCGGGCCAACGCTAACGCCACCGCCATCATGATCGGTGAACGGGTGGCCGATTGGGTGGCCTGACCCAGTGGGTCTCGGTATCCGGTTGATCTAAGTAGATAGTTGGACGGCCGAGAGACCCTTCAACCCCGTAGCTGGAGCGTCGTGTTGTATTGGCGATTTTGGGGGCCACCGGATAAGGGCAATTTGAGGCTAAAATCACAAAATTGACAGACGACATATTCGGGGAGCGTACAGCTGCAATATATGTTATACTGCGTAACGGTGGCAGTATTCTTTGTCTCTCTGCAGGCATACTAGATCGGTCTACGGGTATCCACGGGCACTTTGCCCCTCCGGGTCTCCTTCAAGCATTCCGCGTCTTTGCGTCTCGGTGAGCAGTCTTTTGCCAACTTTTTTCGTACAGGGAAGTCAGCTATGAGTTACCAGGACAGGACCCTAACATGCGTGGAGTGTGGACAATCGTTCATCTTTTCCGCAGACGATCAGTCGTATCACGCCGAAAAAGGCTATACGAACGAACCTAAGAGGTGCAACTCCTGCCGTCAGGCCAGACGCGCCAGTAGGTCTTCGGATGGCGGCGGCTTCGGTTACGACCGGGGTCCCCGAGAAATGCACACGGTGATCTGCGCCGAATGCGGCAACGAGGCCACGGTACCGTTCCGGCCCCGCGGCGACCGGCCCGTCTACTGCAGCGACTGCTTCAGTCGTCAGGGTGGCGGTGGTGGTGGCGGCCGCTACTAGGCCCACAACCAAAGGAGCGCTCCGGCGCCAACAATCTGGAGCCTGATCTAGAAACACGCCCTTGGCGGTGAACGTCAAGGGCGTGTGTTTTTTCCAAGCAATGAATCTGGCTGGAAATGCCCGCTCAGGCGTCGGCGAACTCGATTACGCAGTCAACGATCACAGCTGTGTCGCCGGGCAAGACAGCCATCCCCGGCGCCGACCGGCTGTGCCGTCCGCTCTCGCCGAATAGCCCCACGAACAAGTCCGACGCCCCGTCAACGACTTTGGCTTGCTCATTGAAGTCCGGAGAACTGTTGACCATTCCCACTACCTTGAGAATCTTGGTGACCCGGTCCAGGTCCCCAAGCTCTGTCTTCATCCGCGCCAACAGATTCAGGGCACACCACTGAGCTGCTTCGTAACCCTTCTCCACAGTTAGGTCCGCCCCCAGTTTTCCGCTGATCCGTGACCCGTCCCCGCGGCGGGAGCCCACTCCGGCCATCCACATGATGTTTCCGCTGCGGCAAGCCGCCAGGTAGTTGCCGATGGGCTCGGGCGGAGCGGGAAGAGTGTATCCCATCTCGGCCAGCCTTGATTCCATGACGGTCATAGGTGTTTCTCCTTTTGACGCTTGGGGGCAGGCGCTTCCGGCGGATGGGACAGGCTACTTGGACTCGTTCAGGCACTCAATCAGGAGGTCCAACCCCGCCTTGGCGAACACCCACATGTTCTTCTCGCGGTCGTTGTCGCCAGTCTCCACGGTGATAGCCTTCTCGACTGGCCCAACGACGGCTAGACAAGCGTGGCCCGAGGAGTCTCCATAGCGGTTGCCGGTGGGCCCGCTGGCCCCGGTTTCGGCAAGTCCCCAAACGGTTCCCAGCGCATCGCGGATCGTCCGGGCGTTGAGCAAAGCATAGGGTTCGCTGCTGGCCCGCATTCCTTCCATAGTCGCGTCTGTGACTAACAACAGCCCCTTCTGTGCCACCCGTGTATATATTGTGCTGCCGCCCACGTAGTATTCGGACGCTCCCGGAATCGACACCAAGGCCGCGGAGATGAGCCCACCGCAAGACGATTCGGCGACAGCGATATTCTGTTGGTGTTCCTTGAGCAGCGCGCCGGCTGGGGCGCCTAGAGAAGTCAGGTCTGGCATATAGTTTCTCCTTGGGGATTTGTAACGCCCTGATGAGTCTTCAGTTGAAGTCCGGCTAAGGGCACGGTTATTCTACATGAGCGTACGAAGAACGCCCAAACTGGCTTTCGGCAAGCGGCTTCGTTTTGACCTATTTTACGAATCTAGGCGTAAACAGTTGACAACTCAGGCTTCAATATGCTACGATGGCCAAAGCGCTTCAACAGAAAAAGTTGAGGCGATTTTTTTTGCTCAGCAGATACTCCAACTCAGATGAACGAAGAGACCCCGGTAAACACCGGGGTCTTTCCTTGTTTCCCGGACACTCTCTAGGCTGCTATTTGACGGCAACGATGAAAAGGCGTTTGAAGGGCAGTACCGTTTTGCCGTCGGGGCGGTATGGGTAGGCCTTGGCCACCTTTTCTGTGTAAGACCTCAAAAACTCAGACCCTTCCCCTTCTCTGAGATTGTCCAGCAAAGGGCGGAGCATGGTCCCCTTGGTCCATTCCACGACCGGGTTCTCGCCCTCCAGGATGTGCATATAGGTCGTCTCCCACATGTCGATCGAGCTGCAGAGCGGGCTGAGCAAGTCGTAATAGAAGGACGGCTCGTCCACCGGCTGCTCCCGCTGAAAAGGCGCCAACCGCGCCCGCCAAGCTCCCTCGCGAACAGTATCGGCGATGGACGTGTGGCTGGGCGCGCTGAAGTTCTCCGGCATCTGCACCGCCAACACCCCGCCGGGCTTAACGGCATCCATGAGCCGCGGAAACAACTGCCGGTGGCCGTCCAGCCAATGCAGCGCCGCGTTGGAGTAGACCACGTCAGCCGGGCTCTCCGGTTGCCATTCGTTAAGGTCGGCATGCTGCCAGTAAACCCCGGTCGCCACGTCTCTAGTCCGTTCCAACATGCTGGCCGAAGAGTCAACTCCCGTTACATGAGCGTTGGGCCAGCGCTCTTTCAATATCCCCGTGATCGTCCCAGTGCCGCACCCAAGGTCATACACCGATTCGGGAGACTCAACGTGGATTCGTGCGATCAAATCCAAGGCCGGTCTCAGGCGTTCGGTGCCGTAACGCAGGTATTGGCCCGGGTTCCAGTCGGTCAAGGCGCGGCTCCTGCAGGATGATTATCGGGGGCAATGGGAGTGGCCAACGCGGTTGCGCCTAAGATGCCGACTGGGAAGCGGCAGATTGGCGCAACTAGAAACTTCGTTGGGATTTCGGTCCTTAAAAAGGGTGGGTAGCTGGTTGCCGGAACAATGATCGCCTAGATCAGGCCGGCGCCGCCGCGCCGCCACTTTGCCAGACGGGCTGTTCTTCCATTACATCCGCCCTGCGTTGAATGGCAATGAGCATGAGCCAAATGCCAGGCATTTGGGCCACGTGATAGAGGGAATTGGGGTCGAATTCCCAACCGGCCAATGTTATCTGTGCGGAAGACGCTTTCAACGCTGCCGCAAGCAGGCTCAAGAATATGGCGGCCAACACCAGGCTCCCACCGGGCTGCTCTTTCTGCCAGGCATAGACCCAGAGGCCAACCACGATGGCCATGGCGACACCCTCGGTGAGCATCAGAGTGGTGATAGTGGCGTTTCCCGAAACCACCAACAAGAAGAAGGCAGCCAAGCTGATGGCCCGGATGATTAGCAACGGCTGGCCCCTCCCTTTCCCGAGCACGGAATTTATCGATGCCGCCAGCAGGTAGGAGATGGCCACGGCAATCAACAAGCTGATGGCCGACCAGCTAACTGCGGAGGCTGTTTCATGAGCCGCGACGAAACCGTGGTGAAATCCGCCCCAGATTCCGGCTACGCCGATCCAGACAAAAACCATCGCCAATGGGAGTCGGCGGATTCTCTCGTGCTCAGCCTTGCGGCGGCGAAGAGAGCCAAAATTCCCAGAGCGAAGTCGGTGAGAGAGCTGGCCGGTTCAACCAAGGTCAATTGGATACTCCAGTGCAATTCGCTTGCGCACAGTAGGCGTCCCACGGGTGTGCATCGAGAAGTAAGATCGTCTATTCAATTATGAGGCCGAACCAGGGATTTGACCACCGTGCGTAGGTTAGCGGGGTACTGACGATATAAATTAAACTCGCAGAATGATCAGTTGCCAATTGAACCTTTCCGCAGGTTCACGACCTCTAGAGCGCTCTTGAAATTGGAAGGGACGAACCCCATCGTGCTGGCCGGGACAACCTCTACGACGTTGATGAAAACGCCGACAATCGTCGACCCGGTCAGGCCGGTTTCGAGTCGATTCCTCGCCTGTTCGGGGTCTAGGGTAGCGTTTAGAACTTTGCCCGCCACTTCATCCCCTATCTCATCACTGTAGGTCAAGTTGGCCATTCCCATGATGAGCCCTGCTGAAATCACGACCCCGGTAACCACTCCCAAACCAACTCCCGCGAGCTTATTTGCCCAGCCCAAAAACAGGACGTTCACAACCTTTTGTAGAACAACTGACGCTATGGCCGCCAAGACCAGACAGGCAGAGATTATTGCTGCGTAAGAGAGCACGGTCGCTATTACGCCGTTTGACGCTCCGAAGCTCAGCAGGCCGCCTATATCGTCGCTGAGCTGGCCTCCAAGGACGCTGCCGACGAGAATGCCAAGAGCCACCAAGCCGGCACGAACAACGCCCATCTTGAGTCCCACCGCTGCACCTACCCCAACCACTAGAAGAATTACCAAATCTAGCCAATTCATCGTGCCATTTCTCCTGATAAATGCGGGGAGACCACCGGCGCAAGTTTCTTAAGAGACCTGGCCGGCATGGCGGATGAGAGGGAATGTCCGTGACCGAAAGTTTTTCAATACCCGTTTAACAGCCCAACGGCAGTCTTGGAGTACCGGAACCTCACCGCCTTCTTGGTCGCCTCCAGCCTCCCGGAATGTGTTTGATCGCTACGCGGGTTCACGACATTGTTCCGATTTGGTGCTTTATTCAAAAGAGCCTTGTGGCCCATATGGGCGGGCCTGCTGGTCCATCTTGGGGCGTTGGAGGGGCCGGATGAACAGCCCGTGCCCTTTGCGGTGTCCCACTCGGCGATCAAAGGCCCTCACCAGTTAGGGTCAGCGCTATCTGGAGCCGGCCCAGGTGGTGTGCCTCGTCGAGTTGCCGCCGCTCCGACAGCACACGTGACACCGGCTAGACCCGATTGACCACAATGGAGACTGCATGGGACAATATAAATAGCAAGGGGACGCGCGGGTTCGACAGGGGCGTTCCGTAGCGGATTGCAAGCCGAGGATGCTATCTCCCTCGTAAATCCGGTAGCAAAAACAACTGGC
>MUCT01000010.1 GCA_002816585.1 SAR202 cluster bacterium Io17-Chloro-G6
CTCACATACCACGACACTTTGACTCTCACACCGCGGCGTTTAGTGGTACAGTTTCTCTCCGCCCTGCCGGTACAATTTCTCTCCGCCCTTGACACCCATTCCCAAACGGGTATTCCTGGCCCGGGTGCGGTCGATCGTCCGGCGTGCCGCCCCACCCGACGATGTCCTGGTGGAATACCGGGATTCCGTGATCGCGCTGGATCTGTTGACCCACGACGCCAGTTGCCGCGGCGAGCAGTTTCACATGCGGCCGACCGAATACCGGCTGCTAACCTATCTGGCGCTCAACGCCGACCGGGTGCTGCACCATCAGGAGCTTCTGGACAATGTTTGGGGTGACCAGGGCGGCTCGCTCGACTCTCTCAAGTGGCACGTATCCGCATTGAGAGAGAAGATCGAGATTTATCCAAAGAAACCCAGCATCATCGTCACCTACCCAAGGGTAGGCTACCGCTACGTTCGACCGTAGCTCATAGCCGGACAGCTTCGACAGAGGCGTTAGCCAGTGTGGACGTGGCCGAGTGGGCTCCGGTCCATCAACCCGTGCCGTGTGCCGTCGACTGAAAAAGTCGCGCGTTCAAACGGCTGTTTTGTCTGCGAAAACCTTATTGTTCATCTCAAAGGCGTGCTATCAATCGGACAATTCTTCTTGTTGGCTGGGAAAAATGTTGAGCCCGATCAAATGTAGTCCTTACAGATAAAATGACCCATCGAACAGACTTTACCTCCCTCAAGAGGCTTCTGTTTACCGCAGTGATCGCAATTTCTCTTGGTCATCAGAACCCTCCAAATGGTTCGTATACAGACACCATCAGTATCACTTTAGCTCAAGGCATTCTAGAGTTATCGTGTCGAGAAGACCGCGTAGGTAGTTTATGGAGCTTGCGCCTGGCTACCCAACATGTTGGGACTAATATTGACAGCTTGACAAGGGGTTTTAGGGAATTCCCCTTAAGATAAGTCGACAATGAGGGCGAAATCAAATAGTAACATCGAGTGAAGACTTTCCCTACTGTTGATGCAGATAGAATTCGGTCTCTAAATTCCCGCAGCAGGACAACATCGGGGTGGTTTGCATCGCCGTATACCGCCGTAGCTATGAAACACCCGCTCCTCTCAGCTTGTTGAGATGTGCCTTGCCTCAAATAGTTTAAACAATCAAGTGCGGTCTCGATCCCTACTTGATCTCCTCCGCTCTCTGCTGATGTGCCCACAATTTGTAGATATTTCTCAAGGTGTTCAATGGCTAATTCTCGGTCGCGGGTACTGTTGGACTGCATGGCGTAATGCCGGTGGAGAACTCCCAGGACAAGATGGGCGTCGGGGTAATCTGGATTAAGTTCCAATGCTGCCTGGGCGTGCAAACTAACTCGATCTCCCGCGCCGTCCAATTTACTTATATAACCCAAATAATCTAGTGCGGTTTTATGTCTCAACCTGGAGATTGCAAACAGTTCCTCAGACGGGTCAAAAAGAGTTGGAAAGCTCTCTATAGCATCCTCTAGAATTCTTAGCTGAAGGTCGCGGTCTCCGGACGATTCGGCAACCCCGCTGAGATCTTGCGATGCATTAACATAGATTTCCGCGTCTAATAATTTGGGATCCTGGAGTGCTTCACGAAGGTCTCGTTCTGCTTCTTCAAGATGATTCTGCTGTAGGTGAATGTTACCTCTCATGTATAAAGTATTTGCTTGTTGGCTGGGAGATAACCCCTCCTCAAGAGCTACATTTATGCTGGATAGTATCTTTTGGTACTCTTCGTTTGTTGCCTCCCCATCCAAGACTCTAAAAAAGCCTACTTCAGCTCGTATGTAGGCATCGTAACCGTTACTTCTTTCTCCCATAGCTTCATCGAGCCCCTCTACAGGATGGGTGCTACCGCCAAACGATTCCAAAGACTTCCGGGCCTCTCGCCGGACTCTCCCATTACCATCATTAGCTAGTGTCGAAAGAAGAGATGTGACCATGTCTTGAACCGAGGTGAATTTCCGCACTTGATTTGCCGGTATGAAGGCTGGAGCCCGCCTAACTTCAGGATTGCTATGACTAGCCAGCTGGGAGGGGACGCCCAGCGCAGCCTCGGACTGAGTCTCCGCTTGAGTGAGGGCCGCACTCCTTAAAGACCAAGCAGCCGATCTCTGTACCTCCGAATCAGGTTCGTTGAGGAGCTGGAATAGGCGTGGGGTTGCTTCCGTCAGCAATAGTTCTCTAGGAGCATCGGGGAATTGTGAGACGCTATTGGCAGCAGCACTCCTCACCCGTGGATGGGGGTCATCGAGTAGGGCGAGAATCAAAGGGCCAACCACATGGTGCACTTGTTGCTCATAGAACTCGGTTTGACTTGTGTACGTTGCATTCCAAGTCTGCGATATCGCTTCTGCTCTCACCTCAGGGTCTTCATCCTCCAAGAGAGCAGCCAGGATATAAAACGTCTTGGGGTCTGATTCAACGAGAGCACATATTTCGTGTCCTGGGTCATCCTCGCCTAACAACATCTGTTTCAATCGGAGGTAGCTGTCGGATTGCTGCATCGGTTCGCCCTCCTTTCAGGAAATGTGTCCGCGATCACACTGCACGCGATACCAGCTAGAGCGGGTGTCGGTGGCGAGCCACCCGGTGCTTATCTTCCAGCCGAGGCCAGTTGTGCCGTCGTAAATGGTCACCAAGGTCCTTCCCGCTCCAGAATGGCCACCGACACACCCAAGTCGGCGAACCGGTAGGCCACGAAACAGCCGACCACGGCCACTGTTCCTTCTATGTTGTTCTGAGAGCCGGACATGTGCTATTTGGGGAAATGAGAGATAACCTAAACCGGCGTAACGTCGATGACGACCTTGCCGATTGCGCCGCCCTCGACTGCCAGGTGGGCGTCTTTCAGTTGTTCTAAAGCGAAATGGGGGCCGGCGAAGCCAGTTAACTGCCCGTTTTCGAGCCACGCTGTGATGTCGGTGATAGCGGCTGTCTTAGCGGGTTCTGGCATGTCGTAGACCAGCACCATGCGAACAGTGACGTTGCTGGAACTGAAATTAAGCGGCACCGACGGCCCTGCCGCGCTGCCAGCGGAATATACCGCCAAGACCCCGGATGATCTGAGCACCTGCCGGCTCACGGCGAAGTTGGCCGCCATATCGACCTCGACGATGTGATCGACGCCCCGGCCGTCAGTCACGTCCAATATACTGGCTGCCGTATCCCCTTCACGGTAGTTGACCGTGTGATCCGCCCCGGCGGCCACGGCAATCTTGGCCTTCTCATCGGAGCTTACGGTGCTGATAACGGTGGCGCCGCCCAGTTTGGCCTGTTGGACTGCATAGTGGCCGACAGCGCCCGCTCCACCGGTGACCAGGACGGTCTTACCAGTGACCGGTCCATCGGCGAAGACGCAGCGGTGCGCGGTCATCGCCGGTACGCCCAGTCCCGCGCCCGTGGCGAAGTCGGTGTTGTCAGGGAGGCGCACGGCGTGTTCACTGGGTTGGACGGTGTACTCTGCGCCGGTACCAAACGGCCGGGCAAATTGGGATTCGAATAACCAGACCCGCTCGCCGATCCGAGACTGGGGAACCCCGGGTCCGACGACATCGATCATACCGGCCCCGTCTTGGTTGGGGATGACCCGGGGGAACTCCATCTGGCTGGTCAGCCCTTGGCGGCGTTTCCAATCGGACGGGTTAACCCCCGATGAGATGACCCGGACCCGGACCTCGCCTGGCCCTGGCCCGGGGTCCGGCATGTCTCCATACTCCAGGATGTCCGCATGGCCGTTGCGCTCGTACCAGACTGCTTTCATGGCTCCCCGTGTGGTGAAGTGTTCGCCAAGGTTGAGGTTTCGTCCAAGGCCTATGTCCGGGTGGCGTAGTCCGACTTGGCTCGGTCGATGGCTCTCACCCGGCCGGCCATCAACGTCTCTTGGTGTTCGAATGCCCATTCGTTGGAGGCTGCGGTGCTAAGTATCGAACCCTGGAACTGGGGCATCACGTAGCGGGCCAAGAGCTCGAAACTGTGCAGTATCTCCTCCCGGCGGGCCCAGTCGACGATTTGGACCATGAAGCCGCCGAAGCCGCCGCTCCGTTCTTCAAGCTTGCGTATCCCAGCCACGCAGTCGTCGGGGTCGCCGACGATCCAGGTGCCGTCGTCCACCAAGGCGTCGATGATCTTCTCCGGTGGGCCGTCGATCACCGGGGCCCGGCCCATGGTGTGTTCAAAGTACTCACTCTGATAGCGGCCCGCGCCCAACCGTGCCTGCTCAAAGGCTTCCTTCCGGGTCTCGGCGAGGTGCACCGGGATGACGAGACGCCAGTCGTTCCGGTCGACCACCTTATTGTGCTCTGCAGCCGACTCCTCGGCGATGGACCATAACGCGGCCAGATCGGACTCTACGGCAGCCGGGTCACGAGGCCGGGTAATGGTCAGCACCGATGCGCCGTACTTACCGGCCAGTGCGACGCCAGCCGGAGATTGTACCGAAGCCACGGAGATGGGCATATGAGGCTTGGTAAAGGGACGGAGTTGCAGCATGGCCTCTTGAAGTTCGAACCAGTCGCTCTTATAGGTGATGGGCTCAGTCTCGGTCATCAGGCGCAGAACGATGCCGAATGCCTCGTCCATCCGCTGGCGCTGCACGGTGGGATCTATACCCAACATGTAGGCGTCACCCGGAAGCGCGCCGGGGCCCACGCCCAGCATTACGCGCCCATGGGTCATGTGGTCCAGCTGCACCATTCGGTTCGCGACCATGAAGGGATGGTGGTAGGGCAGGCTGATCACGCCGGTGCCTAATTTGATGTGCTTGGTGCGGTCGGCGGCCACGGCCATGAATATCTCAGGGGAAGAGATGGTCTCCCAGCCGGCGCTGTGGTGCTCACCGATCCAAGCCTCGTCATAACCCAGGTGGTCGAGCCATTGCACCAGTTCCAAGTCGCGGTCCAAGGCCAGCGTGGGGTTTTCTCCCACCCGGTGGAAAGGCCCCATGAATATGCCGAATTTCATCCGCTCTGGTAGAGGCATTTCGTTCAACTCTCCTAAAAGGTTTGGCCCACTGCGTTTCCGAATCCCGGAGTCCCCAAATGATCGCCGCGGGATGTATCTGGCGCATTATAGCTTTCCCCAAGTTTGAAATCCATCCAAATAAACCGAGTAACGCCACCGAGCGAATCTAGCGGTTGCCACCATTGGGAATCCGGAAATAATCCAGGGGAAGTCTAGTCTGGAACCAGAGCCGATTGACGCCGAACGCTGCCGGTAGTAATGTACGGCCTGCCCGATCACTCCAGGCGGATGACCGGTACGGGTCAAATTTCACAAGCTTATCGCATTAGGGAGGCCTACTCATGAGTTACGAAGGAATGATAGCGGAAACCGTGCTCATCAACGGACACGAAGGGACTCAGATCGACGCCTACTTGGCCAGGCCACTGGGCGCCGGCCCTGTCGGCAGCGTTGTCTTGATCCATCACATGCCCGGCTGGGACGCAGCCTCCAAGGAAATGGCGCGGAAATTGGCCTACAACGGGTTCGCCACCATCTCACCCAATCTGCATTTCCGTGAGGGCAAGGCCACGCCCCAGGAAAACAGCGCCAGCATCCGTGAGGCGGGCGGCATGCCCGATGTCCGCACCATGGGCGACGTTCAGGCGGCAATAGATTACCTGCGCTCGCTGCCCTACACGAACGGCAAGGTCGGACTCATCGGGTTCTGCTCCGGTGGACGGCAGACCTACCTGGGCGCCTGCACTCTGGATGTGGATGCGGCGGTGGACTGCTGGGGAGGCGGCGTGACCAAGGGGAATGACGAGTTAACCCCCGCCATGCCTCGCTGGCCCATCGAGTTCACTGAGGGGCTTAATTGCCCGCTCTTGGGATTGTTCGGAGAGGAGGACACCCGACCTTCACCGGCAGACGTCGCGGAGACCGAGGCCGAATTGAAGCGTTTGAATAAGAATTACGAGTTCCATATGTACCCCGGCGCTGGACACGGGTTCTTCGCCGTCGACCGGCCCAGCTACCATCAAGAGGCGGCGACGGACGCTTGGGAAAAGGTGATTGCCTTCTACACGAATCACTTGGGCGCCGGCGCCACTGCTGGACGCGAGGCCGTGACTGCCGCCGACTAGAATTCTCGCAGCCCTCTACCAACAGACCAAGAACCGGCCGGGGCCATTTTGGGACCCGGCCGGTTTTTTTTGAGAGGCCAATCGGGATTTCAGTGAATGTGGCTTGCTAGACCATAACAAGAGGTTGCGAAATATGCCGTTCCGGCGGATTATGTATCCAGCGTTCGTCTTTTCTAATCGATGGAACGAGACCGGCAACCTGCAAGGAGGAAACATGGCTGAGATCGTTTTGGGCCTGGGCACTTCCCACAGTCCCATGCTGAGCCTGCCAAGCGAGCTATGGGGCGAGTACGCCGCCCGCGACAAGGTCAACCCCATGCTGCTGTCCATTGAGGACGGCGCGGTCATGAGCTATGAAGAGCTCTTGGAGACAGCCGACCCGGCCATCGCCCAAAGGCTGACCGCGGAGGTCTTCCAACAGCAGTACGAGGCCTGCCAGAAGGCCATTGGCAGCCTGGAAGGAGCCCTCGCCGAGGCCAATCCCGACGTGGTAGTTATCGTTGGAGACGACCAAGAAGAGCTATTTTTCGACGACAACATGCCCCTGTTCTCCATCTACTGGGGCGACACCATGCGCCTCATGCCCCGGCCGGTGGGGGTGAATGCTTCCCCAGCCACCAAGGCCGCCATGTGGGGTTACGGCGACGTGGAGATGGACGTTCCCGTGGACGCGGAACTGGGTTTGCACCTGATCCAGAAACTGATTGAAAACGACTTCGACATCGCCCAGTCCCGCTACTTGAACGAACAAGCCGGCGGCGCCGTTGGGCCCATCGGCTATTTGAGCAATCAGCTAGTCACCAAGACCAGGCCCCAGGCGATGCCCCACGCCTACGCCTACGTGGTCAAGCGGATAATGAATGACAAGATTAAACCGATTGTGCCGCTGACCCAGAACACCTTCTATCCGCCCAACCAGCCCACTCCAAGGCGATGCTACAACCTGGGCAAGGCGGTAGCCAAAGCCGTCAAGGATTGGGACAACGAGAAGAGGGTAGCGGTCGTTGGCTCCGGCGGACTGAGCCACTTCTTGGTGGACGAAGAGATAGACCAAATGGCCATTAAGGGCATGCAGGAAAAGGACGCAGAGTTATTGGCCTCCCTGCCTCGTTACCGGCTCAACTCGGGCAATTCGGAGATTCTCAACTGGATCACCGCGGCCGGAGCCTGTGAGCACCTGGATATGGAACTTGTGGACTACGTGCCGGTGTACCGCTCGCCCGCAGGCACTGGCGGCGGCTGGGGATTCGCCCTGTGGCGTTAGGCGCGATGCCCATTAAAAACAATAAAACCGGCCCACCTGGGCCGTAGATCCGAGCGGGCCGTCTGAGTTCAGCGAAAGCGGATTGTCTTAGTCAAATTATCTCGAGGCTAATTTATGGCGCAGGTTTCGACACCCATCGACGAATGGGTAACAGTTGATGGCTTGAGCTTCCACTACCGGAACTGGGGTGGGTCGGGCCAGCCGATAATGCTGCTTCACGGGTTGGCTTCCACCTGCCATATCTGGGATATGGTCGCGCCGCTCTTGGCCCGGAATCACTCTGTGATCGCCTTGGACCAGCGGGGTCACGGCGAGAGCGCCAAGCCCGATCAGGGCTACGACTTCAATTCGGTGTCCAAAGACGTGCTCAGTTTCATCGCACAGCAGGGCGGGGATACCCCAGTGGTGGTCGGCCACTCTTGGGGAGGCAGCGTCGCGCTGGAGATGGCGGTGCGGGCTCCTGAGGCGGTTAAGGGCATGGTGTGGGTCGACGGCGGCATGATCAACGCTTCAGCCCGGTATTCAAGCGTTGAGGATGCCAAGCTTGAGATGGCCCCTCCGGACTTTACCGGAGTGAGGGCGGACGGTTTCCTGGAGAGGGTTCGCGCGCGGCGTCCGGGCAACGGCATGTCACCCGAGGTCGCGGACATTGTTCTGGCCAATTTCGAGGTTTTGGAAGACCAGACGATCAGGGCCCGGCTCAGCCGCGCCAACCACCTGCGAATCATCGAAGCGCTCTGGAACCACCACCCCACGGAGCTATACGGGAAGGTACAATGCCCGGTGCTTATCATGCCGGCCCGGCAGGGGAACAGCGCGGCAACCCAAGACAGAGGGCAGAGGCGAATGATGTCGGTGGACCAGGCGGAACAGATGCTGCCCGAGAGCAAAACCGTCTGGCTAGAGGACAGCATCCACGATGTGCCGATCCAAAGACCGGAACTGGTTGCGGACCTGATAACGAATCATCTGGCGGACGGGTTCTTCGGCTGAGCCCAAGACCACCAGAACTTGTCGAGCAGGCGAGCGTTCTGGATTCCAGCTTGCGCTGGAATGACGCGTTGGGGCCATTTTCGTCCTTCCGGCGAAATTCGGAATCCAGGACCTCCGCCCGGAAGTCAGGTAGACGCAGCGGGCATCTGGGAACCACGTCCAAGTGGGAATGGAAACGGCGGAGTTGCTAATCCAAGAAGGGAGTCTGAAAATGGCCCAAGTTGACTATTCGGCTTTGGACGACCCCAGCATCTCAATGAACTCCTTCTACCCTCGGCAAGGCTGGACGCCCACCCCAGAAGGCGTGCAGGACTACACGATAAATGTTGGCGACGACATAGCCCTCTCCTGCCGGTTCTTTCCCTTTGGCAACAGCAGCCCGACTATCCTGTACTTCTACGGCAATGGCGAGACAGCGATCGATTACAACACCATTGCTCCCATTTACAACCAGATTGGGCTCAATTTCTTCGTGGCCGACTACCGGGGTTACGGGAAAAGCGGCGGTTCTCCATCCTTCACCACCATGCTCTCCGACGCCAACACCGTGCTTGAGGCCATGCAGATCGTCCTGGGCGCCAGCGGCTATAACGGCCCAATCTATGTCATGGGCCGGTCCATGGGGCGGCATTCCGCCTTTGAACTGGCCGCCCATGAGCCCCCGTCCATCAGTGGAGTCATCATCGAGAGTGGAAGGCCGAGCTTGGGGCAGTTCGCCGCCGGACTGGACCCGCAGCAGGCCAAAAGGTTGGAAGAAGCCTACCGGGCCAAGGCGGCGTCAATTTCCATTCCGGTGTTGGTGATTCACGGCGAAGTAGACACCCTGGCGCCATTGGAGCACGCCGAGGAGATGTTCCGAAGCTTTGCCTCCACAGACAAGAAGATGTTGGTGATTCCGGGGGCGGGGCACAACGACCTGCTATATAAAGGGATGAACGAATATTTCACAGCCATCGGCGACCTCATTTTCGGGGAAAAATAGCCGCCTATCGGGTAGGGTTTGACCACTCGTCTTTGAGTATTCCAAATATTAAGGTGTCCCACCAGCGCCCCTTGAAGAACTCGTTCTCGCGCAAGCGGCCTTCCTCGCGCATGCCCAGCTTCTGGAGAACTCTGGCCGATGCTCCGTTTTCGGCGATGCACCACGACGAGATGCGGTGGAGTCCCATCTCGTTGAACCCATGCTCCATCAGGGCAGCGGCGGCTTCGGTTGCGTAACCATTCCGCCAGTAGTCTGGCGCAATCTCATATCCAATATCGGCTTCCCATGCGTTGTCCGGTTTACGGCGGATGCCGCAGTTGCCGATCAACTTTCCGGTTTCCCTCAAAATGACAGCCAACTGAAACCTGGTTCTCGGGGACTCGGCTTGCTCGTCCAGGAACCATTGCACGAATTCTCTTACGTCGGATTCTGTGCGAGTAATCCAAGGATAATATTCCAGGTAACAGGGGTCTTGCTGGTAGGCCAAAACCTCTCGCCAGTCCTCCGGCTTAAACTCACGGAGTACCAGCCGCTCAGTGGTGATCTGCATCGCTGCTCCCAGTACCTCAGCGCTCCTTTGACACCAGAACGCTGGAGTTCTAGCATATCGTAACCGCAATCCTGGCGGCAGGCACTCCGCCCATGAAGGAGAACAAACTATGGAAGCAACTTGTGTAACCCACGTCGGCGTTTGCGTCCGCGACATGGCAAAATCATTGGAGTTCTATCGAGACGCGCTGGGGATGAAGGTAATAGGCGAAAAGATCACCGACATCACGGAGGGCGGGACCCAAACCGCGCGGTTGGACAACTATGCCTTAGAACGCAACACCCGCCATTGGGTCAGTCTGTCATTCGGAGATGGCGCGACACCAACCCTGACGCTGACGAGCCATCCGGGGGAGCAATCGGACGGCAAACCAATACTCCTTGACCAAGTGGGCATCAGCCACATATCCTTTGGCGTCGCCGATGTGGCCAGCCTGGCCGATGAATTGGTGGCCAAAGGGTACGAACTGGCCGGACCAAGGGAGTCATACACCGATGCCAATGGCGACATCCGAAGCATCTACGTCCATGACCCCGACGGCATCCTCGTGCAGTTCAACAATCCCTAGTGCTCCGTTAAGATGAATCTGACTGATACAGGCCCATCCCCACTCTTATCCTTTAGGGCCTGAGAGCTTGTCCCTTCCCCTTCGCAAGGGGGGATGGTTAGGATGGGGGCGTTCCAAGTATCCTGAAGGCGAACGCAAAATAATAAGACAAAGGAAGACTTGAGATATGGTTAAGATGACCGGCGGCCAGGCGTTGGCCAAGTCCCTATACCGGGAAGGTGTCCGGGTGATATTCGGACTGCCGGGGGTCCAGCTTTACCACATGATGGACGGGCTGTACGACGAGCCGGGGATCCGGTTCATCACCGTCCGCCACGAGCAGGCGACCGCCTACATGGCCGATGGCTACGCCCGTGCCAGTGGAGAAGTTGGTACCGCGCTCATGGTGCCGGGACCAGGCCTGCTGAACGCCTCGTCTGGCATCGCCACGGCTTATTCCGCTTCCTCGCCGGTGTTGGTGGTCTCGGGCCAGATCGAGCGTGACGAAATTGGTGGCGACCGCGGCATGCTCCACGAGGTCAACGACCAGCTAGACGCAATCAGACCCGTCACCAAATGGGCGCACCGCATAATGGACCCGGCCAAGGTGCCTGAAGCGGTCCACGAGGCCTTCCATCATCTCAAGAACGGCCGCCCCCGGCCGGTGGAGATCGAAATACCCCCGGAGACCTTGGCGGAAGTCGCCGAAGTGGAACTGCTTGAACCCGAAGCTCCCCGCGTCGTGGCAGCCAGCGCCGAGCAGATCAAAGCAGCCGCTGAAGCCCTGGCCGGCGCATCCAATCCGCTGATATGGGCCGGCGGCGGCGTGATCTCATCGCAGGGCTCGGAGGCTCTGACCAAACTGGCCGAGCACCTCCAGGCTCCGGTGGTGACCACCGCCGAGGGCAAGGGCGCCATATCGGACCATCATCCCTTGGCGCTGGGCGCGCTGTGGCTGCGCAACGACACCATCGCTAGAAAACAATTCGGGCACGACGTGATCCTGGCCGTTGGCACCAGGCTGGTCACGTCCCAATGGCTGGATGGTCAGCAGGTCGTCCAGATTGACGTGGACCCGGAAGAGATCGGCCGACATTACGAGAACACCCTCAGGGTGGAGGGTGATGCCCGCCTTACCATGGAAGGCTTGCTCACCGCGCTATCAGCCAAGGGCAAAGCACGGGAAGACCGGACTGCCGAGGTGGCGGCGCAGAAGGCCCAGCGTTCCGATGACATCGTCAAGGTCGAACCCCAAGGGGAGTTGTTGGAAGCAGTCCGGAGAGCCATGCCCGAAGATAGCATATTAATTTCAGGCATGACCCAATTGGGTTATTACAGCCGGGCACACTACCCCGTCTACGAGCCCCGCACCTTCATCACCTCGTCCTACTCCGGGAATTTGGGCTACGCCTATCCCACCGCATTGGGCGCCAAGGTCGCCCAGCCAGACAAGGCTGTGGTCTGCCTTTCGGGAGACGGTGGCTTCATGTTCAACTCCCAAGAGATGTCCACCGCTGTGGCGCATAAGATCAACGTGGTGGCGGTGATTTTCAACGACAATGCCTTCGGGAACGTGAAGCGCGACCAGATGAACCAATTCAACGGCCGCACCATCGGAGTGGAGTTGCACAACCCCGACTTCGTGAAGCTGGCCGAGGCCTACGGGGTCAAAGGATTCGTCGCCAACGGCCCGTCTGAGTTAGAGTCCACCCTCAAAGAAGCCCTGACTCTAGACTCCCCGGTGCTGATCGAGGTGCCCGTCGGCCCCATGCCGTCGCCGTTCTTCAAGGGGTAATTCAAAGAAACAGACTGGCTAGGGCCTGCTTGGCATAAAAATCAGCAGGCCCTAGCCTTCGAATAATATCCCGGTTTCAAACCGGACGAACCAGGGTGATGCATGGCCAAACTAATTGTCTTGGATCCAACTGTCCCGCCCAGAGAGATGTCCCAGCCCATGGCTCCAGTCTTGGATGGCCTGGGTGGGAAATCCCTCGGTTTCCTGTGGAACAGCAAGCCCAACGGCGACCTGCTCTTTGAGCGGCTGGAAAAGCTCTTGCGAGAGAAATACGAAATAGCCGACGTCGTCTACAAGCGCAAGCCAACGGCCTCGCTCCCAGCCGTGGACTCGGTGATCGACGAACTCGCTGGGTCGGTCCAGGCGGCGATCGTCGGCCTGGCGGATTGAGGGTCCTGCACGTCGTGGAGTATCCACGACGCGGTGGAACTGGAAAAACGGGGCATCCGCACCGTGGTGGTGGGCACCGACCGATTCAAGCGTCTGGGCGAGCTTGAGCGGCTCTCCTTGGGAATGCCGGAACTGACCTTGGCCATCGCGGCGCATCCCTTTGGCGGACTAAAAGCTGAACGACTCATGGCCAAGGCCGACGATCTGCTGGAACAAGTGGTCGAAGGCCTGACCGGCCGCCGCTAGGCGGGTTTTCGTAAGTCCTAACACAAAGGGCGGCCTGAATTTGGGGCGCCCCTATCATTTTTTTGTATCTGGGAGACACACTTTGGCCGATCTCCTTTCGGACCGCGTGGAAGTCGACGACGATTTTGAGGCGGTGCAGAGCCTATATCTGGAGCGCGGCTGGACCGACGGCCTGCCCGTGGTCCCGCCGACTACTGAACGGGTTGAAGCCATGCTGGCGTCGACTCCGATAGGGCCGCAGGACATCATCGGCGAGATACCGCCCAACTGGGGTTCGGCCACGGTGGAGAAGCTCGCGGTAAACGCGGTCATGGCCGGTTGCCGGCCCGAGTACCTGCCGGTGGTGATCGCCGCAGTCGAGGCCATGTGCGACCCGGTGTTCAACCTCTACGCCATCCAGGCCACCACCCACCCCTGCGCGCCGCTGATCATCGTGAACGGCCCCATCTGCGACGAGTTGGGCTTGCACGGCGGCTCAGGCGCCTATGGGCCCGGCTGGCAGGCCAACGCCACCATCGGCCGGGCGGTCAGGCTGGTGCAACTCAACGTGGGCGGCGCGCATCCGGGAGTCGGTGACATGTCCACTCAAGGCGCGCCATCTAAGTACACCTATTGCGTGGCGGAGAACGAGGCGGCCAATCCCTGGGAGCCACTCCACATAGAGCGGGGCTTCCGGGCCGGCCAGAGCACCGTTACCGTGCTGGCCGGTGAGCCGCCTCACAACATCAACGACCATTCAGGCAGCAGCGCCGAGGACATCCTGACTATCATCGCCGGAGCCATCTCCATTACCGGGGCCAACAACGCCTATACCGGTGGCGAGACTTTGCTGGCCCTGGGGCCGGAGCACGCCGCCACAATCGCCTCGGACGGTTTCAGCAAGAGGGATATTAGGGAGTGGTTACACAAGAACGCCCGCATACCTCTGGAGCGTTACACCCACGAGACGATGATGGAGCGATTCCAGCGGATTCCCGACGGCCCGGTTCCCATGGTGATCGACCCAGACCTGCTGACGATCATCGTCCTGGGCGGTCCCGGTAAACATTCGTCATGGGTGCCAACCTTCGGCGGCACAACCCACTCGGCGACCAGGGAGATTCGGACTGTGGAACGCGGCTGAACACAATACATGGCCCCACGCTATGCAGGCGTTGCAGTTATAAATTCGGGGCGGTTTTAGCTCGCCAGATCGGGCCGGTTGGGCATCAGCATCATGGTGGTAAGCATGGTGGCCACCAGCTTTTCTTCGCCGCCGTCGTAGGCCAGCACGTTGCCCTTGCAGACGGAGATTGTGGCCCCGGGACGAACCACTTCTCCCCGGGCCAGCAACCGCTCCCCCTTCGCCGGGGCCACGAAGTTGACCTTGTACTCCACCGTCAGCACGGCGGTATCTGGCGCGCTGAGGCTGAAGGCCGCGTACCCGCAGGCGCTGTCGACGATCGCGGTGACGATGCCGCCGTGAATGAAGCCGTGCTGCTGGGCCAGATCGGCCCGGTAGGCCATCTCGATCTCCACTTCCCCTGGCCCAACCTTACCCATGACCGCGCCCAAGGTCTGCATGGCTGTCTGCCGGCCAAAACTGCCGCGCACTTTGGCCTCGTAATCCGGATCCCTAGGTTCAAACCGAGCCATAGATCGAGGTCCTTCGGGCATGAACGATGGCCTAGAACTTGAATCCGGTGGCATCTTTGAACCGGCGCATGGCCTCGATGTGCTCGGCGGCGGTTTTCAAGCCACCCTGGCGGTTCTCGATGGATAGGTATTCGGCGCCCAGCTCCTGCCAGGCCTTGGCTTCGTCCATCCAGTCTTCGGGTTGCTTTCCGCTGGTTCTGAGCCGGCCATCCAGCCCCAAAGACTCTGGGTCCCGGTCCATCTCCCTCATGAAACCATGGACTTTCTCGACTATGGAGCGGCCCGCGTCGTCCGGACTTAGATTGGGACACCAGCCGTCGGCCAAGCGGGCCACCCGTTTCAGCACCGAGTCAGGAGGCATGGGACTTTGGGCGCTGCCCGCACCCAACCAGATCGGGATGGGCCGCTGGACCGGCAGCGGGTTCAGGCCAGCATGGCTGATGTTGTGCCACTTGCCATGGAAGTCCACCACCTCCTGGGTCCAAAGAGCCCGCATCACCTCGATCTGCTCGGCGCTACGGGCGCCCCGGTTGTGGAAGTCCTCGCCCAGGGCCTCGAACTCGACAGTGTTCCAGCCAACGCCGATGCCCAGGCGTAGCCGGCCGCCGGAAAGCACATCAACTTCGGCCGCTTGCTTGGCCACCAGGACCGTTTGGCGCTGGGGCAATATGATTATGCCGGTGGCCAGGCCAATCCGTTCTGTGATGCCCGAAAGGTAGCCCATCAGGGTCAGGGTCTCGTGCACCACCGATTTATGGTTATAGGTTCGCAGTGCCGGAAAGTTGTGATGGGCCGGGTCCGCGCCCAGCACATGGTCGGCGATGAACATATACGAGTAGCCCATCCCTTCGGCGGCCTGGGCGAAGTCCTTGATGGCCAACGGGTCCGGTTCGATCTCCGTCTGGGGGAAAATCACTCCAACTTCCAATTTCTGCTCCTAGACTTTTCGATTTTGGGGGTGTCGGCAACCGGGCGTTTCTCCAGACACACTTTCGGGTTGCCAAGTGGGAAAGTCTCGTGCATCAAAGTTTCTAGGTCACCGGTTCCAAGCGGTACTGGCACTTCTGCTGATGGTCCAGAGAACCCCGGCGGAGTACATGTCCAACTTGATATCCGGCCTATCCAGCCATACCGCCTTATGTCTATGCTGGGTCTGGTGGCCAATCGGCGCCGGCAACTGTCACGGTTATTGGCGTAAATATTTGACCAAGCGGTGTCCTTCCACGTTCTGATTGACGTAGAGGTCGCCGTGGGAGTCCACCCAGATAGCATGAGCCCCGTTACCCCAACCTGCGTCCAGTGGGCTACCCCATGTGCCTATGATATCGCCGTCGATGCTGAGGACACTCATGAACCCGTCCAGTTCAGGTACATACAGGACGTTGTCCTGGTCGATGTAGATGTCGCAGGGGCGGGCCAGACCAGTCCATTGGTCCAGGTACTTGCCATCGGCGTCGAATATCTGGATGCGGTTATTCTCCCGGTCGGCGACAAATACCCGGCCGTCGGTGTGGACCCAAACGCCATGGGGAACGTGGAACTCCCCGGGTCCGGTCTTGCCCGGCTCGCCCCAGGAAAAGAGCAGTTTGCCATCGGCGCTGAATTTGTGGACTCTGGAGTTGCCGTAGCCGTCTGAGATATATAGGTCGCCCGCCGCGTCAAGGGCAACGTCGCTGGGCCGGTTGAAGGGGCCAGCAGCCTGTTTGGCCGTCTCGCTAACGTTTCCGGACCAGCCGGTGTCCGAGGGCTTGTCCCACTCGCCCAGGGTCATCAGAAGGTTGCCGTCGGGCCGGTACTTCAAGACCACGTGGCTGTTCTTGACCGGCATGTAGAGATTGTCGTCGCCGTCGATGAACATGCCGTGGGAGTCGGGCAATTGGCCTTCGCCCCAAGAGTTCAAGAAGTTGCCATCGCGGTCCAGAACGATGAGAGGGTGCTCGCCCCGGTTGAAGAGATACACCCGGTCCTGGGAGTCGGTGACGATGGCCGTCTGGCCCAAGACCCAACCCTCGGGTAGTTTCTCCCAACTCTCGACCTGCTCATAAACGTGGGTTCCCGCGCCTACTCTGACCATTTTGTCCTCCTATAGATGGGCGGACGCAAACCTGCTCTCCGCTGCATCGTTGATTTATGTGCCGGTGGTTAGGGCGCCAATTATCAGATGATGCAATTCCGTGGCCCGCTGGGCGACAAGTTCTGGCGTTATGCCGCCCAGGGGATGGGGGATGCCTAGAGGCTGAAAACCTTCCCGCCCAAATACCCTAGCGTGCCGATGTGCCGAGTTCAAGAACGGGTCGGTGCAGATGACGATAGTCGGGACTCCGCGGTTCTCCAGGGCCATGGCATCGTGCATACAGCACGCGGTGCAGGACCCTCAATCCGCGATGGCCGTGATCACAAAATCGCACCGGGAAGCCAGATCGTCGATGATATCGTCAGCGGCGGGCCGGGAATAAACATACTTATCGGCGGCGATGCCTTCCCGCAATTCAAAGTCTTTTTCCAGCAGTTCCTTCACTCCTTGGAGCAGGAGGCTGGCGTTGGCTTTGCGGTTGCCCAGAAAGCCGCCGACCCGGCCGTGGATGGTCTCCAGACGCGGGGCCGGCCTCCAGCGGGAATAGGCCTCGGGGTCTATGGGTGAAAGCAGGCCCATCTCATCGAGGCGAGCCTTCAAATCTGCTCCGGGTGGGCTTACCATGATCTTCCTTATGCCAGGTTTATTTCTAAGCCAGTTCTATCTTTCGGGTGACCCGCCGGGAGCCCCAGCCGGGAAGATAGACCGAATGAGGACCGCCGCGGCCACCGGCCACCATGATGTGGATGCGGTCTGCGGCCCGTACCACTGGGACCATCTGGTCGTCATCGTTTGGATCCACGAACCGGGGCCAAAAATGTCCTCGCTGGGCGTCGCCCTGGGGTGGTCCTCCATGTTTCAGAGCTTTGACCGGCTTCCTGGCGTGTTCGAATAGAAACTGTCGGATGTCTTGCTTGCGCCAGCCGCCGTCGCTAAGGAAGCGGGCGTGTTCCGGGCCGATGGCCACGAAGGTGTCGCCCATCACGTACATCTGTACATTGCCCAAAGTGCACATCGTGTCGGCCAACACCGTCAGAAAGTCTCTGGGGTCGTTGGCGTGGTACATGATGTTATGGGGAGCCTCAGCCGGAAAGACGGTCACGGCGCTGTCCGACGGATCCAACCCGGCGTCGGTGTGCAGGGGCTCCCAAGGATTGGCATCCTGGTCCTCCGCGACGCAGTAGGTGTAGGCGCCGGGATGGCCAAAGGTGGCTTTGTTGGTCTCTCCGGGAATGGCCCCACCAAGGTTGACCAGGGCCAACTTGACGGCCCGGCCGATGGTGGCGTTGGCCCGCCATCCTGCTCCAAAACAGTTGTAGCCGCCGTTGATGTCCAACTCTTTAACTATCGGGCCGCTGACGATAACCAACGGCGTGTGAATTCCGGTGGAGCACATGACACCGCGAAGATTGAAGCGGTCGTCCATCATCGCCTCGATGGCGGTGATGACCACCGGCATGTGCTCGGGCAGGCAGCCGGCCATCACCGCGTTCACCGCGATACGTTCGACGGTCGCCTTACCACCCAACGGAGGGAGTTCAGCAATAATCTCCGATGCGTCCCGGCCAGTGGATTCGACGAACTGCTTGACCCGGCTTTCGGTGGGAGGGACCACGGGCAGACCGTCGGTCCAGCCGGTTTCAAACATCAATTCAATGGCGTCAGCGAGACCAATGGCGTCGGAGGAGACCATGTTTGTTCTAAGCACCTCTGTTTCCGGTCTAGGGCCTTCGTTTTACCGGGATGGGGTCAAATGATGGGCGCACGCGGCCAGCGGATGGGCTGTTGCGAGTGTAATCTGGGTGCCATTTGCTGTCAACGCGTTCCAGGGTTGGGGAAGGGGTGGATGGGGAGGATGGCCGAACGAGGACCGAAACGAGGATTGATGATGTTTCGTATGTTGGAAAAAACAATGGCCGCACCTATCCGGCAGGTGCGGCCATTGATGGGGCTGTGGAGACGCCTCTTTATGCGACAGATTTGAGCTATTCGCGAACCATTTTCAGAATCTCGATTTAATCACTGCTAACCTTGTGGTATGGCACACGGAGAACACTGAATTGAAATTCAAGGACATTGTCGTCCACAGCTTCGAAGGTTACGGGGAATGGTCCGACTGGATCGCCCTTTAGCTCGTTCGTGGGGTCCTTGAGGCACTGGATGGTAATTGGCACCACCAAATTCCCGCCCTCAACTGTGCCCGATCCAGAAAGTTTTCCACGACCACCACCGCATGTTTTAACGAAGGTTTCACTCAGTCCGACGTCAAACGTTCCGACCCCATCATAGGTAATCGACAATTTATTGAAGCCGCCGTCGCTGGGATCGACTGCCATCCAAAGACCGACAAATCCTTCATGCTCTCCAGCTTTTGCGGTCGAGTTAAATTGACCCACATTCAAGAAAGCAGCCAAAGCAATCAGAGCCAGCAATACGGCGATAACCGATATTTTGCGCCCAGAAACTAAATTACCCATTGTCGTTCCTCCTTATCTTTTCTCTACATTTCGTGTGATTTAACAGCCCTGCTCATCATCAATTCACCACTGGCGCATATTTCAAAGTCACCTCCTGACGATCATCCGCGGAACCATAAGTTCTGCTAATCCTGCACCTGGCCACCATTTCCTTTCCCTGGCTCGATTGGCCGCGGCGCGCCGATCACCGCTTGAGAAATCGAGTGGCGCCGGCATCGCCGCGGCGCGGGCCCATGGAACGCCGCTAGGACGTTCCGGAATGGAGATTACGCAGGATCATGGACCCAAACATCCGCAGATATGCCCAACTAGGAAGAGAAGGCTTAAGCGGCGAGGAAGGTCGTCCAATGGGCATAAATGCCCACGTTTGCGCCAGGTCAGCAGAATGAAATCTTTGGCGTCAGAGGGGGAGATGGCTTAGGGCGAAGGTAGTAGCCTCCGCCCTGTTTCGGACGTGGATCTTGGCGTAGATGTTGGAAATATGGCGCTGCACCGTGCGTTCGCTGAGAACCAATTCTCTGGCGATCTCACGGTTGGTCTTGCCTTGGGCTAGGTAGGTCAGCACCTCTGCCTCTCGCTGGGTTAGACCGCCGGGGTAGGTCGGCCTGGGTCCAAGATGTATTGCGGCCAACTCCTGAAGCGCTACTACCCGTTCCCTTAAAGGACGCATCCCCAGCCCGCCGGAGATGGCTAGAGCCTCGTCTAGCAAAGACATGACCTTGATTCGGGTCTCTTCCTCCATTCGTCTTGGTCCCGCCAAATGGCGAAGAAGAACCTCAGCGTAGTCGTGGCAGGTCCAGGCTAGGGCGGGTCTGAATCCACCCAGGCGGCAGAATGTCAAACAATCCTCGAAGTGCGAGGCTGCATCATCCAACCGGCCCACGGCGCTGGCAAGAAGTCCCAGTACTCTGTCTTGGGGGAAGCCGCTCAAAGTGCCGAATCCCGCGCCCGGCGATTCCGCCAGGTCAACATAGTTTTCCGCAGCCGCGACGGAGTTCCCACCGAACGCACTCAGTAACGAGCTGCCAATTCTGGCGAATGCGCTGACGCCTGGAGTTGAAGTTGGCGAATCGAGAACCATAGTGTTGAATTCTGCAGCGGTAACGACGAGGGCGGTCACACCTGTGAAACGCATGCTTTCGGCGATTGCCATTGCCACGAACGCGCGCTCTACGTTCGGTCCAGGCGCCGATTGTCTGGCCACCTCCACGAATTGATCCAAGTAGGCGCGGCCCTCTTCGATGTTCCCCAGATCGTATTCCAAGCGTAGTCTAGACTTAAGAAGTCTGGGATCTCTGGGAGCGGCCGTTAGGCCCCGGTCACTGAACTCACGCGCGGCGTCGAAATCACCAACCGAGTAGGCGACTGCAGCAACGGCATACAGGGCACGGGAACCGTATTGGGGATGGCGCAACCGGTCCCAAAGAGGAAGCATGGCCGTAGCGTGCCCTGCCGCGCCCTTCAGGTCGCCAGCTGTCGCCAACGAAAAAAGACACCACATCCGGGCCATCAACTCTGCCCGGGGGTTATCAACGCGGCCGGCCAGTTCCACCGCGCGGAGACCTTTCGCCAAAGCTTCGGTCAATTTTACGTGATAACCGTCCACATCACAGGCAAAGGATAACGTTTGCAACTCCAGGTGGGCGTCGCCATTTTTTGTGGCGATGTCCAGGGCAGTATTGAAGGCTTGGCTAGCGGTTTCGTAGTCCACTTCCTCAAGTCCCATGACCCTGCCATAGCTGGCTTGCAGGCGGCCCGCTTGGAGGGAATCCTTTGGAACCAAGTCCAGAGACCGGGTGAGAAGCTGCCTCGCGCCGGTGACGTACCCAGCAATGAGAGGCAATGGATACACGGCAATATCTACTGCCCGGTCCACATCACCGGAGCTTACACACTGATCGAAAGCCCGTGTAAAACTGGTCATCACATCACTGGCCTGGGATAATTGCCCTATTGCTAGCTGGGCCCGGCCGAGCCCGAAAAAAAGCTCGGCTGCAATTTGGTCTGGAGCGGGCCCTAACCCATTCAGATCTAAACCCTTTGCGGTTAGCCCTAACCGGAAATGCTCCAGCGCATCTTCCCAGGCGTAACGGTCCAGTGCCCGCTCTCCCGCCTGAAAGGAATAACTCACTACTTTGCTAGGGCCGGTAACCGCCTCTGCTTGGGCAAAGTGATAAGCCAGCTCCGTGGTGTGGTCCCCAGATTGGTCACCGTATAACGCCTCCAGCGTTTCTCCGATTCTGGCATGAAGTCTCACTCTTCTGCTGGTGGACAGCCGTTCCAGCAGAGTCTGCTGGACCAGGGCGTGGTTAAACCGGTAAACGTCGCCTTGACCTGGGACCTCTTGGATTAAATACGCTGCCAACGCTTCGTCCACCAACTCCAACAACTGGACCTCGGTGATGTCTTGGCTCAAGATTCGTAACATCCCGAAGTCGAACTGACGACCTATCACCGCAGCTGTGGCAAGAATGCCTTGACACTCCTGGGAAAGCCGGTTGAGGCGCTGTCCAATTACTTCCAGCACATTTCGAGGTATTTCCAGCCCGTTTGGAACGTCGGCCTCGAGCCCACCATTAGCCTCGCGCTTTTCCTCCAGCAGCCGCATGACCTCCGTCATAAAAAATGGATTTCCCTCGGTGTGCCTATATATGGCTTGGGCTAATTGCGGTGGCGGCTCAGAGCCTCTGACATTCCGAATCCAATGCACGACATCGTCGCTCTCCAGACCTTCCAGCGCCTCCCGGTGGAAAACTTCGCTGCCGGCCAACTGGGCCAAGGTATTAGACAGCGAGTGTGAACGGGATATTTCGATGTCCCGGTAGATCCCCAGCACCATAATCTTGCTATCGGACACCTGGCGAGCCAAGAACTCCAGCAACAAAAGAGACGGTTGATCCGCCCACTGCAGGTCATCCAGCACCAGTATCAGAGACTGGGATTGGGCGACGTTCGTCAGAAATGTGGCTATCGAGTTAAACAGGCGAAAGCGGGCTTGCTCAGGTTCTACGGGAGTTGGCAGCTCAAGGTCGGAAAGCTTCTCACGGACCTCGGGGATAATCTCGAGAATATCGGCTGCGCCAGGCCCCATTTGGGCGGCAAGTAGCTCGGCGTCGGCTCGTTGCACATAAGATCGGATGGGTTGCACCCATGGCCAGTAGGAAGGAGCGCCTTGTTGTTCCTGGCACCAGCCCCAGAATGTCTCCACTCCTAGACTGCTGGCATGGTAGGTCAACTCTTGGGCGAGCCGGGTCTTGCCGATGCCGGGCTCTCCAGCCAGCATCACCACGCGGCCGTGACCGGACATGGCTTCGTCCAGCACAGCCCTCAGACCGGCCATCTCCTTCTCCCGCCCAACGAATATGTTGGATGACCCTATTTGGGGGTTCACATAACTCAGCCTGGTTGCAGGATGTTGTAATTCTACACCCAATAGAAATGTGCCAGATGTAGGCGAATCGGCGACGGCGTGCGCGGATAGGTCAGAATAGAGAAACCTCTGGCGGAGCAACATCGCGCCAGAGGTTTCTTTGGGCATTATCGGAAATACCGGCAAACGCAGAAAACGGGGCGAGCCACAGGAAACGCGGCGAGCCGCTAGGCGGTGGCGCCTACTTTGCCTTTGAAGGCGGGCATGACCTCTTTCCCGAACCATTCAAGTTGATCGGTGATCACGCTTTGGGGGGTGCCCACCGGGTGGCTAACGCCGATCCGTTCCAGCCCGGGGTAATCCTTCTCGACCGCCTTGAGTTGCTCGATAATCCGCTCCGGCGGCCCAGCTAAGAAGGCCTGTTGCTCCACGGCGCTCTGGATCGAAGGCAAGCCGGCCGTGGGCGCGCGCCGGGGGTCGCTGATGATCTCGATTTGTTCGTCAGACAGAGCACGGTGCAGGCGGAGCGGGCCAAACATTTTGAGGTTCTCTTCGTAGAAGCCCTGGGCCTCGTCCATCGCCTGTTCCACGGTGGGCGCCAGGTGGTAGTGAAAACCAATGCTCAGTCCCTCGCCGGGTTGGGCGTCGGTCTTGCCGGCCCGCACCATGGCGTCGCGGTAACCGTAGATGACGCTGTCCATGGCCCCGCCCTCCGCGACTCCACCGCCCAGGATACCCTTAATTCCATGCTTGACCATGAAGTCCATGGCGCGCTGGGTGCCGCCTTGGATGGGCTGCCAGCACTCTACTGGGAGGGTCGCAGGCCGCGGGACCAAGGTCAGCTCCTTCAGGGTGTAGCCACGGTACGGCACCTCGGGAGGCAGGGTGTAATACTTGCCTTGGTGGGAGAAGGATTCGCTGTTGAACGCCTTGAAGATGATGTCAACCGCTTCTTCAAATTTCTCCCGGTTGGCGTCCTGGTCGGTTAGGGGAGAGCCAAAGGTCTCGACTTCACGGGTGTGGTACCCACGGCCGACGCCAAAAATAACCCGACCTTTCGTCAGGATATCGGCGGTGGCGAAGTCCTCGGCCAGGCGAAGAGGGTGCCACATGGGGGCGATGTTGAAGCCACAGCCAAACTTAATGTTCTTGGTCAGGTGGGCCAGGTGAACATTGAGCATGATCAGGTTGGGGATACACTCGTAGCCCTCAGGCTGGAAGTGGTGCTCGGCCATCCACATGGTGTCGAACCCGTTGTTATCCAGCGTTTTCGCGATGGCTTCAGCCTTGCTATAGACCGTCATCAGGTGTTCGTTGTCGAAGGTACGGTCATTTACCGCGGTGCCGCCGTAACCGACGTCGGTCATGTCCACGTGACCGGCATATAAGCTGTCGAATTTTGTGATCATTTTGACCTCACTTTCCCCATATTTGGGTTTTCGTTTGGGTGGGTTTGGCAATAATTCCAGGGTTATTTAATCGCCATTATAGATAATGAGCTTTTGCTGTCAACCAAAACCAGTCTCCACGCTATGTCAACGGTCGTCCCGAAAATCTAGTCAGGAATACCCATGGAAACTGACGTGTACGTCCCGCCGATGGATTTGGTGACGTGGCCTTGACCGGTCATGTCTTCAGCCAGCAGCACATCGCCGGCCTGAAACTGGCGGGTCGTGCCGTCGCCAACGGAGACTTCCATCTGGCCGTCAATGATGAACAGGTATTGGCGCCGCCCCGGATGATGCCAATCGCTGAAGCTATTCTCGGCGGACTTGCGGAAGACCAAATCCTCACCAGGCTTGGTAGGGATTCGCTCGACAGATTCTGTGGGGGAGGCCATGTCTTCAAAATGGGACTGGCCATCATCGCCGGTATAGATACGCACAATCATTCCTAAACCTCGAAAATCAGTTTTAGCCTTGGAATTCTACCGAACCCTGACAAGCAAAATTTGGGCCCTTCGCGCTCGGGAATATCGCCGAAGTATACACGAGCGCCGGACGGCCGACGCTAGATCTGGGAAACGATCTCTCCGTCCACTAGGTCCAACCGCCTCGCAGCCGTGGCCGCCAATTCCAGATCATGGGTCGCTACGATCACAGTGGCTCGTCTGGATGAGGCGACCTGGCCCAGTGTGTCGGCAATGGCCCGGGCTGTTGCGGTGTCCAGTTCCCCAGTGGGCTCGTCGGCGAACACCACTTCAGGGTTGGTCACCAACGCTCTAGCAATGGATACCCGCTGTTGTTCGCCCCCGGACAGTTCATAGGGCCGATGCCTCGCCCGGGTGCCGAGTCCCACATCCGACAGGGCCTGGGTGGCCCGCTGCCTCCGCTCTCGCCACGACACGCCGCCGATATGCAGAGGCAATTCCACATTCTCCTGGGCAGACAGCAAGGGCATGAGCCCAAAGGATTGGAAAACGAAGCCGATCTTGCGCCGCCGCATATCCACCAAGTCCGCTTCCCGTAATTCGGCCAAATCCTCCCCGTGAAAGCGCACCGTCCCGGCGCTGGGCCGGTCCAATCCGGAGAGTAGGTTGAGCAGTGTAGTCTTGCCGGAACCGGAACGGCCCGTCACCGCCAGGAATTCTCCCTGCTGGACGGTTAGGCTGATGGACGACAGGGCCGTGACCGCAGTGGCGCCGGAACCGAAGACCCGGCTGACACCCTCTGCCAAGATCACCAGCCCGTTGGGCGCGGTTGGGGACTGCCCGCCGGTTCCCGTGATGTTAGACACCGCTTAACTCCTATTCCTGGGCCGGCGAGGGTTGGAGGCCGGCGGCTCAATTGTGATCTGTCCGCCTTCAGACTGTATCTTCGCCAGACCTTCACGGCGGAACCGGTCAGCGTATTCCAGAGGAAGTTGGAGCCGTCCTGCCTCGTCAACGACGATGTATTCTTCTTCCACTGTGTCTCCGTCGCGGCGGTAATCGGGCCGGGAGAGGGTCTCCGAGCCAATACGCCCGTCGCGAATGTGCACCACGCGATCGACGAATAGGGAAACACCTGGGTAGTGGGTTACCGTGACGACCGTAACTCCATAGGAGCGGTTCAACCCGCGAATCATCTCAAATATGTTGTCCGCATTCTCTGTGTCCAACTCTCCGGTGGGCTCATCGGCCAAAAGCAGGGGTGGTTTGTTGGCCAGGCCCACCGCAATTGCGGCCCGTTGCTGTTCACCGCCGGAAAGTTGGTGGGGAAATCGGTCTTTTTTGTCTGCCATGCTCAGCGACTCCAACAACTCCCCGGACCAGGCCCGGCGAACTTTGGCTGGCTCACCGGCCAGGGCCATGGGCAGTTCGACGTTGTCTGCAACTGAAAGGTAGGGCACCAGGTTCCGCGCAGTGGCCTGCCAGACAAAGCCCACTTCCAACCGCCGGTACATCACCAAGTCGCTGTCGGAAACATCGAGCAGGTCCCTGGAGCCGACCAGAACCTGACCCGCTGAGGGCCGGTCCAGGCCGGCCAGTATGTTCAAAAGAGTGCTCTTACCGCTGCCGCTGGCTCCGACCACGGCGATCAGCTCACCAGACGCAACACTTAGGTCCAGCCCCCGCAGGGCAACCACCTCCAAGTCGGCGCGCTTGTATATCTTGAAGAGGTCCCGGCAATCAATGTAGGGGCCCGCCGACGAACCCGCCAGATGGGCTGCCACGCCGTATTCACTGAATTGGGTCATCCCGCGTCTCCCATTCTAAGAACCTGCTCCACCCGTATCTTGGCGCTCAACCACGCCAACCAGACCACCGTCACTACGGTTACCGCCGCCAACACCAAATATGACACCATCAGCGACGGCCAATCAACGGTAAATGCCATTGGCGGAGTGACACGCTCACCTTCTTCAGCCACTTCCATCAACGGCAAAATACTTACTCCGATCAACTGACCAACCCACGTACCCAGCGCCAATCCGCAAACCACAATCAAGAATAGATTAAACCATACGATGCCACGCAACTGCCCGCCCGTCGAGCCCAAGGTCCGCAGCAGGGCAAATTCGGTTTGACGTTCTCTGGTGTCTAAATAGGAGAACAGCATCACTCCGGAGGCGCTGGCCAGGGTTACCGACAAGAATAACAGCACCAGCAGCGCGCCCCAGCCTGCGTTCACCAACGGCTGGTCTACCCTCGCCAACACCAAAGCCTCCGCGTCAAATGTGTCTCTGACTCTGATACCTGACTGCCGGATCGACTCGGCGACCTCTCCGGCACCGACTATATTGGACGTATTGGACGACGGTCCGGCGCTGGAGACAAGATCGACCCAGATCTCATTGGATCCAGCCAGAGGCACGGCGCTGTGCCGGTTGGACACTGCCTCAAAGCTATCCAGGTCAACGACTATGAATGGTTTGTCCCCTGGGTCCAGTGTCGGGAAATAACTGGTCACTCCCACAATGTTCACCAACACGGAGTATGTTGACAGCCCCAAGATGACGTCGTCGCCCAGGGACGCGTCAGCCGCCTTGAGGAACTCTCCATTGACCACCGCCGGGAGCGGCGCCTCCACCTCACCAGGGTGTATGCCGCGCATGCCGATGCCACCGGTGGCCCAGCTAAACCGCGTCGACGACGGGAATTGGCCTCCGCCAGCCGATCCACTGGTCTCCAACGCGTACAATCCGGGCCGGGCAAAATCTTCGATCACCGTCCATCCCTGCGGCGATTCGAAACCGGCCAGTTCAACCGGCCCCCGGGGGGTGATCGCTTCCAGACGGCCGAAGAACAATGCCCCCAAATTGTCCGTCCCGCCAAACCCAGCGCGGACGGTTATCTGTAGAGACTGCAGGGAAAAGGGAGGTTGCGGGTCAATTTGCCGACTTTGAGCGATAAATCGGCTCCTAGCGGCCACTGCCGGTGACAACCCAAATTCGATCTTGGTCCACCCCGTATCGCTCAAGGTGCCCACTAAGATATCAAAATACGATCCCTTGGCATCGCGCAGCCTGGCCCAAAGGTTGGCTCCAGATTCGATGCCGGAGGGTTGCACCCAGATAGACAGCCCTTCGGCATCCTCAGGTATTGGCAAGCCCTCCGGAGATTCTGGCCCGCTCAGCAGCAACCGGGCCAGATCATCCATCGACTTTCCACCGGCAAAATCGTCCCTGAACCAGGCGACATCCGCGATCTTTGGGGCGTCTACCGCCAGGACGGAGGCCGAGGTGCTGAACCCGGTGGTCGTGATCTGCCCGTTGGTCCGAAATACATCGGCGGCGTTGGCCACGTCTTCCACGCCATCGGCGAATCTTCCACCTGTGTTGACTCCGGAGATACCGCTGTGAACGAGCCTCAGGTCCGCTCCCGCTGCATATTGGGCGCGCTCCTTCTGGTTCCGCTCCAGTGTGGAACTGAAAGCGCTGCCGATGACTCCCAGAGCGGTAGCCAAGGTCAATAGCACGATCAAGATGCCCGGCACCATGGGATCGCGGGCAACGTGGCGCAGCGAATGCACCAGCCAGGATGGCGCGATTGGACCGGCCAGCCGCGACAGAAGCGCAACGAACCAAGGGAAGATCCGCATGATCAACAACCCAATGGCCAGAAGCCCGAGCACCGGGCCGAGCAACAGGCTGTAGTCTATCTCCAGGTCCCGGCTGCCCACCGACTGAACCAAAAACGTCCCCCGGCTCTGTATTTGCCACCACAGCATACCGATGAGAGCCAGTAGCAAAAAGTCCAGGTAGTAGCGGTGCAAGAAGGAGACCGTGGCCGGCCGGGCGCCGGTCTGTCTCGCCTCAACGATTCCGTATCTGGCTGCCGCCAAAGTAGCTAGAGTGAACACCACAACCGCCAGAGATCCTCCAACCAAACCGAGTAACACGGCCCCTTGAGACACAGCCACCGGCACTCCGGAAAGCTCCTCAGCGCCCCCGCCCAAACTGAAGAAAACGTTGCCCAGGACCTTGACCACGCCCATGGCCAAGAACGGCCCGATGATCACGGCCGGGATCCCCAACAATAGACCTTCCCCCAGGCCCAATATCCCCACCTGTAGCGTGGTCGCACCCCGGCTCTTCAACATGGCAATCTCACTGGAGCGGGAACGGACGATCAACCCGGCCACCAACGCCAAATAATAGAGCAATATCCCGACGATCAGGAACACCACCAGGAACAACGGCACCCTGGCCAGCAATAATTGCTCGTCAAAACTGCTGAGCAGATCGTCCAGCCGGATGGACTTGCTGGAATTCTTCAGACCGAAATCGATCTCATTCTCAGCCTGACGAACTATGGCTTGAAGACTGTCCACCTCACCTGCCCGCAGCACCTCGCGGTCGAGGAAATAATACCAAGTGACATCGGTGTATAACGTGGGATATTCGCCGAGCACCCGGTTGAGGATGGCCTCTTCACTGGTGAACAGTGGCACGATGGTCCAACGGTCGTTCTTGATACTAAAGTCCGACTGGGAGCCGTACCAGAACTCGTCGTCCGGGTCATTGCGCTCGAAAACTCCGGAAATTCTCACCGGCATGGAAGGTGGATCGATAAACGACGCCGCTGGCAAGATTTCCATCACATCATCAATCTTGAGGCCCAACAGTTCGAAGCCCAGTTTGTCCACCGCCACCTCCATGGGAGTGCCCGCCGGCGCGGTAGCGTTCTGGGCTTCTGGCCAACTTCCCTTCGTTAACGTGACCCGCTCCGGCCCAAAACCAGACATGTAAACCACGGAACCCCTGGGCCGAATCTCGTTGTCCAGCTCCAGTTGGGAGTGACCCTTGAAGTAAAAGGTGGCGGTGTCCAAGACCCACGCTTCGTCCCTCAGGTAGTGTCCGAAGGGATTTGACACCCGTTCGCGGGCGAAACGCAATCGGTCCTGGTAAACGGAACGGCGTCCTTCAACCGTGGCGGGCTCGTCCTGGCTGCTAAAAGACCGCATCCAGAAGTTGGCTTCTTCGGCTGGCGCTTCACGCAGCGCGTGGCGCAAAGAGGCGTCGGCCAAAAGGTCGGAGAAGATCACGCCGCTGGCCATCAGAGCCACGGCCATCAGAATCCCGCCGAAAAGCACGGCCTCCAACCGCCATCCGGAGATCGCTCTCCGGACAGCCATCACGTAGGCAAACCGGATCATGGCCATCATCAGGCGCCTCCCCGGAGTATCTCCGCTGGGTTAAGCCGCCGGGCCGCCACCACGGCTAACCCGACCGAGAGCGCTGAGATCGCCAGCAACCCGACCAACACCCCAGCCATCAACCAACCCCTGATGGACGGCGCGAGCGGCGGCACCGGGGCGCCTCCTTGGGGTGTCAGGTCCACCAGTTCCAAGATTTCAAGACTCGGCCAGTATCCCATGGCTGCCCCGGCGGCAATGGCCAGCACGGCCACGATCAGCCGCTCTGTTGCCAATGACAAGAAGAACTGGCCACGTGAGAAGCCCAAGACCCGGGCCACCGCCAAGTCCATGCGCCCCATCCGGATAGACACCAAGGCATGGACGGCCAGTGTCAGCAATACTGCGATTCCGATGGCCACCATGCTAAAGATCGTGAGACCGTCCCAGCCCCCGCCGGCCAGTGGGTTGCGTCCAGCCAATTCCGCCGCCAACTCCTGGTCCCGGACGGCGACAAATCTTGGGATTGCGCCTTGTATTTCGGCAACAACCTGTTGGCGGTCCGAACCCGGGTCCAACGACAGCCACATTTCACTCGGCTGGTCCAGCAGGCTTAGGGGCAACCGCTTAACGTAATTCCCATAGTCCTCCAGATCTACCAAGAGAAAAGGACCCCGACCTGGGTACAGGGTTGGGAAATGATTGGCTAGGCCCACAAACTGCACCGGCACGGCTAGATCGCCCAGCTTCACCCGCACTTGCTGTCCCAAAACGAAGCCGGGTCCGCCGATGGCGGGGATGGGGAACGGGCCCGGCGGCAGGTGTATGCCCCTTTGACCGGAAGTGAACCCCGCCTGCCAAGAGAACTCAAGACCGGAGTCGCCGCTACGGGCGCTTTGGGCCGTCCGCTGAACTGTGTCGGGGCTCGGACCCTGGTTGGCCAGAGGAGCCCATGGCGCCTGACTCTCAAATCCTTCTATCACTAACCCGTCGGGCCCGGAAGACGAGCCGAAGGCGGTGATGTCGTCAAGGTGTAGGACACCATCCGCCAAACGGGCGGAAGGGCCGGTAGACAAAAACAGTGATACCAGTTCAAAGGGCAGAGTGCCAGGTGCCGGTGCGTCAGGGAGGTCTCCGGTAAACAGCTCCCATCGGCCATCGGACGCCTTTGCGTCGGAGGCGCCGCGGGTGTCCGGGACCAGGATGCTGCCCATTTCTATGTTGCGGTATATGCCGGTGGCGGCCATTACCCTGGCCCACATGTTCACTTCAGCCCGCACATTTAGTTCTTCCAGGACGCTGCTGTCTATCCACACTCCTAGGGAAACCGTATCCTCGGGCAGAGGTATACTGGTGCCAGTGAGATTGGAAGAGAAGGGCCGGGGTCTAAGCAGCCTGCTGATCTCTTGAAGCCCCCCCGGGGAAAAATCTTCCCTGAACCATGCAGCTTCCGCCAGGGCACGGGGTTCCACCGCCAACATGTTCACCCTCGCGCCCACCGGGCCGTCCAGGACGGTAACCGAGTCGCGGAGCACTGGGCTGACCTCCGTCACGCCGGCTACTCTCCCCATCTTCTCCGGGGTGTCGGCGCGGATGCCTGGGCCGCTCAACACGATATCCCCGCCCGATCTGTAGCGGGCTTGGTGACTCTGACCTTGGGACAAGCTGGATTGAAAAGTCGCCCCGAACACACCCAGGGCCGCCGCCAGCATCAAGATCACCGCCAGGGAGGCGTGAGGAATGGGGTCCCGGGCCAAGCGCAAAAGGGAGAACTGGAACCAGGCCGCGCCGGCGCGTGCACCAACCCAGGCCAGAAACCGGACCACCAAGGGCAGTAGGCGCAGCAGCAAGACGGCCGCGGCCAGGAGTCCCACCACTGGGCCGAATAACAGGGTCGGGTCAACGTTAAGACCCTGGGACGCCAATTCCTCAGCCACGAACCCGTCTCGGCCCCGAACCTGAAACCAGATCAGGCTAACTGCCAAAACGGCCAAGATGTCCAGATAATAGCGGTGCAAGAAGGGTACTGTAGGCGGCCTGGCTCTGGATAACAGGGACTCCAGCGTGCCCATCTTGGCCCGGCCGGCGGCGGTGGTCAACAAGACCAGCAGAGCCATGACTCCTCCCAACGCCCCCATCCAGAACATGTCGGCGCCCAAACCCAAAGGGATTGGACTGGTGAACTCGCCCCTGGGATTGATCGTCTCCAGCAGGAGGAATTTGACGATGAGCCAGGCCAAGAACGGACCGGATATCATTGCAGCCAGGGCCACAAAACCCTCTGCCATGGCCAAGACTCCGCTCACCTGGATCACGCTTGCGCCGCGGCTGCGCAATTGGCCGGCTTCTTCGGCCTGGCTGCGGCCCAGGGTTCCGGTGATGAGCGCCAAGAAGTACAGCACTACCATCACGACCAGGGATAGGTAGAGATAAAGGGGCACCTTGGCCAGGGTAAGAGCCCGGTTGAACTCATCCACGGTGCGGCCCAGGCGGCTCAGCACTAGAGTGCGCGGGTATTCCTTGTTCAGATCCGTTTCCAGGCCCTCTACCTGCCGCTTCACCTCGTTGGCATTGCCTGCGGTCAGGTAACCGGAGTCCAAGAA
The DNA here is from genome assembly GCA_002816585.1 of SAR202 cluster bacterium Io17-Chloro-G6. Next base: position 32,095 of record MUCT01000010.1, read on the forward strand.
CAGGTGGAACCCAAAGTCGCCCACCAACGTCGGATATCGGGCGCCTACGCCGTTGAAGAAATCATCTTCCGATACGAATAACGGCGCCAACGAATTCTCGCTAATGGTCACGGTATCGAAGTAGAGCGCGGCGCCCATCCAGTATTCTTCGCGGGAATCGATGGGTTCAACCAAGCCCACAATTTTTAGGGTAATACGCTCGGATGATCTTCGGATCGGAACCAGGTAGATCCGGTCTCCCACATCAAATGCCAACTGTCTCGACGTCCCAGCGCCGATGACCGTCTCGATCTCCGCCTGCTCTCCCAGACCAACGCTTTCAGGCCAGCGGCCTTGGGTCAGTCTGGTGTGCTCGGCGAAGCCGGTGAGGAAGAAAGGCCGGCCCAGAGGAGAACCGGCGATCGGAGATGTAGGCGTCCTCAGTAAGGGAATATTGGGCTGAGTGCGCCCAAACCGCTCCGTGCTTTCCAGCATCGGCCCCAAGCGGTCAACGGACGCCTCTTGGAAAAGACGCTCCAGGGGAAGGTAATCGGCTCTTCCCAAGGGCCGGTTCTGGGCCGTGATCTGAGCGTCAAGCACCTCAGGCCTGAACGACGCGACGGCGTGCCGCAGGCCGGCCTCGCCCAAGGCGCGGGAATACAGAGCCCCGGTGGACATGATGGTCACTGAAGCCAGGATCCCAAAAGAGGTGACCGCCAGCAGCAGCCAGGAATGGCGCAACCGCCGGCGCAATAGCCAATAGACCAGGGACAGAAGCTGCATATAATTTAGCAGCCCACCAGATCACCGGCGATGATACGTCCCTTTGGCACGGTTTTCGGTTTGGGCGCCGCGACCGGTGCGGAACGCGCCCCTTGAACGAAGATAATTGACATCACAGCTTGGGATTATACGACGTTCGTGAGGATTCCGGTTCACGAAGTTAGCACCAAGGCTAAATTAGCTTCGAAAAGCAGAGAGTCTAAATTCCTCGCTTGCTGACCCATGATCTCGAAGAAGTCCTTTTGGGCGGCCCCGAATGTACCGGTCAGCTAGCCTTGCCGTGACAGACCACTGGAACCACAACTCCTGAACCAAACATCAATCCCGGTGGCGTTGCGGCACGGAACGGCGACAGGCGAACTGGCCGGCTCCGAGCCAAAGCCCATGCTATAATCCCGCCCACTGGCCGGAGGCGCGAAGAATCGTGCCTAGCACCCCTAGATCCGGCACACTATTCGAGGTCACAACATGAAACGATTGGAAGGTAAGACAGCATTGGTCACCGGCTCTGGCCGCAACATCGGCCGGGCCATCATCTTGAAGCTGGCCGAAGAGGGCGCCAACGTCGTCGTGAACGCAAAGAGCAACCAGGAAGAAGCGGAATCGGTTGCCGCTGCGGCCCGCGACCTAGGAGTGGAAGCCCTACCGTTCCTTGCCGACGTTTCAGACCGCCATCAGGTGGCCAGCATGTTCGCGGCCGCCGCGGAGAAGTTCGGAGGAGTGGATATCCTAGTCAGCAATGCCGCAATTCGGCCTCATAAGCCCTTTACCGAGGTCACCCTGGATGAATGGGAGTACGTGAGGGGCGTAGTGCTGGATGGTGCATTCTATTGCGCTCACGCAGCCATCCCCTCAATGGAGAAGAATGAGTACGGCCGAGTAGTGTTTTTCACAGGAGACGGCGCCTTCAAGGGCTCGGCCGAGCGGTCTCACGTGTCGGCCGCCAAAATGGGAATCATTGGCCTGGCCAGAGGATTGGCCTCGGAGTTTGCGCCCAAGAACATCCGGGTGAATGTCATCTCTCCCGGCCGCATCGACACTACTAGAGACCTCAGTTGGTATCCCCAAGGCGGAATGCGGGAAACGTCCAACATTCCGCTGCGCCGCCTGGGCACGGTGGACGATATAGCGTCAGCCTGCCTGTTCCTGGTCACCGACGAGTGCGGCTTCATGACCGGACAGACACTACACATAAACGGAGGGACCGACTTTTTCTAGTAGTCGAATCCATTAATCGTCTGGGTGGATGGGGTACCAAAAACCCTATTCATAATTTCTTGAACCCCCAATCTCGCAGTTCAGCTTACTGTTGATTCATATCGTCAACTAGGTCCCGAATTTTTGGCGTAATTGCCCCGATTAGTGTCCGTAAATCATCGGTCATGGATGATTTGAAATCGGGGTCTTCGGGGTTGCCACGAGACGTTACCTTCAACTCGAGCCATTTATTATCTTCTTTTATCTCTTGATCTGGGAAAAGACTTAAGCCTTCAATTATCGTCTTGATTCCGCCAACATCTTCTTTCGTTAAGCCCGCCGCATTCATCAGCAGGTCTTTCTCACATTTGAAGCAGGTAATTATCTCGGTATCTGAAGCGGTGGGACCCGGGAAGAGCATGAACTGAAATGACATGCCCCAGTTGCTCCACGGGGAATCTGTAAACCAAACGTGAAAATAACGGTGACCATCCCCAACCCCTGCCCATCTGCTCTTTTTGTCAGGTGTCAACTCCGCAGGCAAACCGTCAAGAGCTGCCAACGCTGCGCCGCGAAGTAAGCGAGTGATATCGTCTTCTTTTTTTACGGGGCCGCCACTAACCGTTCGGTCCGGTGTCGACCGCCCAGAACCCAGCCGGATTGTGAATTCGTCTGTGCCAACTATCGGCAAAATCGTTGATGACTGTATAAAATACGCGTCAGTCTCGCTATCGCGATATGGAGTGAGTTGCACACAGGTTATCAACGTCTCCGCTACAATTTTCGTCTCCGCTACAATTTTCTGATTCAACCAAATAACCGCTGAGGTGACTTCGGGAGCGAAACGGTGACTCGCCAAGATTATGCGCTGATCATGGTTCACTAAGTCGAGATCATCGACGTCTAGGTAGAATTTTAATTCCGCGACTGCTTCTGCCTCTGATATTTCTCGATAATCGGAGAGCATCCGGGCGATGGAGTCAGGAGCAACATTTTGAAAATAACTGGCGTATTTAATCGCTTGCCAATGCACATCCGAGCCGGTGTCATCCCGTTTCAGCTCGATTACTACCACCCTTCCATCTTTGTCGATTGCGACAAGGTCCGCTCTTTCGTCGGTTTTATCAAACCCGCTAAATTCCTTCGCGATGACTAGAAGATCTTCGCCGAGAATCCCTGGGTTATCAGCAATCCATTCTTGAATGTCTCTGCGCTCACGAAATCCAACTTCTGCGAAGTCAATTTCGCTAACTGCATCCGCTTTTTGGTTGGACGAATCAATTTTAAATAGGCGTACACCAGTCGTCATCGCTTGCTCCCATTTCGGATATCACCGACTAGGTAGTAAATGATAATTCCTTACTCCCACTCGGCGCTTTTTGAGCGGGAAGCCTAGTCAAGATAACCCGTCTGAATTTCCAACCAAGATTCTGCCAACAGTCGTCGGTCAGTTCGTCTCTACACAAAACGCCCGTCGACTATCAGCAAACAGACGCTTTTTCCGGCTATCGGCATTTGAAATACGGACGTCAGACTCTAACTCCTGAACCGGAACTCTTTCAGGTCGTCGGAGATGATTAGCTTGGCCTCGGTCTGCTCCTGAATCTCCTCGGGAGTCCAGCCGGGAGCGTGCTCGACCAGTTTGAATCCCTGGGGTGTGATTTCAAACAGGCCCAAGTCGGTCGCCAGCATCTTCACCACGCCGGGGGCGGTGATCGGCAAAGTGCACTTTTTCAGCAGCTTGGGCCCGCCCTCCCGAGTGGTGTGCTCCATGGCGATGAACACCCGCTTAGCGCCGGCCGCCAGGTCCATGGCCCCGCCGATGCCCCCGCCTTTGCGGCTGGGGATGCGCCAATTGGCGAAGTCGCCATTCTCGGCAACCTCATAGGCGCCCATCACGGTAACGTCGATCATGCCGCCGCGAATCATCATGAAGGAGTCGGCATGGTGCACGCAGGCCATACCGGGGCGGGGGGTAACCTTCTGTCCTCCGGCGTTCACCAGGTGCCGGTCCTCCTCGCCTTCCTTGGCCAATGGGCCGTATCCCACTACTCCGTTCTCGGCGTGATTGATAATTTCTTTGTCAGGGTCAAAATAGTTGGAGCACAAAGTGGGCATGCCAACACCCAGATTCACAATCCAACCTTCTTCAAATTCCATGGCCAGCCGGTCGCACATCGCCTGTCGTTCTAGTTTCACTTTTTCGGCCATTTTTGAACTCCGTAATTAAGCTATCAGCGGTCAGCGGACACTTGGAATTGAGAGGTGATTTATTATTAGACCCAGATGCCGTCTTCAGGGATGCGCACGAGCCGGTCAACATAGATCCCCGGAACGTGGATGATGTCGGGGTCCAGTTCGCCGGCTTCGACGATGTCGTTCTCAACTTCGACTATGGTGACGGTGGCCGCCATGGCCATCAGCGGGTTGAAGTTGCGCTGGGTCAGCCGGAAAACCAGATTGCCGGCAGTGTCAGCTTTCCAGGCACGAACCAACGCGTAATCGCCGGGCAACGGGAACTCCAACACGTGCATGCGGCCGTTGATCTCCCGGTGCTCTTTGCCCTCGGCCAATTCTGTTCCAACGGAGGTTGGCGTGTAGAATCCGCCGATACCAGCGGCCGCGCTGCGAAGCCTTTCCGCCAGCGTTCCCTGGGGCACCAACTCGGCGTCGATCTCGTCATTGTTGTACATGCGGGTGAAGGGAGTGACCTGGGAAGGGTGGGTGGAGGCCGTGAAAGCGCAGATCATCTTCTTCATCTGTCCGGACTCAACCAATGTGCCTATGTCCACATTTTCGTCCACGGTTCCGGCGTTGTTGGACACCCCGGTAAGTCCCTTCGCTCCCTGACGATTAAGGGCGGCTAACAGGTTCCGAGGCACGCCCACGCCGCTGAAACCGGGACTAAGAATCGTGACGCCATCGGGTATGTCCGCCACGGCGTCATCCATGTTTTTGTAGACTTTGTTCTTCATGAATAACCCTTCTGGATAAGCTTTGCCTCGATGTGGGCCGTGCGCTACAGTCGAGGCCCTAAGTTTGGCATGCTAAATACTACCGCAGACCGGTTCACCGCGCCATAGCCCGAAGCATTGAGACCCGACTTGACATACGGGAGTAATATACCAAGAATTCATGTATCTTAATCCCAGACATAATCAAGGCTGGAGGTAGACCATGGTAGCCTCATACCATAAGACCTACGTTTACATAGGACTGGCCGGAGAAGGCGATTACATCGGTGAAGGCGGTATCCTCCGCCGGGCTGACGGCGAAGAAGAGTGGACAGACATCTCCAAGGGTCTCCCCGCGAACCCTCAGGTCCGGGCCCTGGCCATTCGGCCCGACGACCCCAAGGTTGTTTTCGCGGGCACCCACAATGGAGTCTTCCGCTCCAACGACCGCGGCGAGAACTGGGAAGCACTGGATGATGCCGTGCCCGGGAAAGAAGTTTGGTCCCTGGCTATCCATCCCAGCAACCCCGACGTGATCTTCGCCGGGTACGAGCCCTGCTCCATCTCCCGCTCGCAGGACGGCGGGTCCACCTGGGAAAATATGGACACTAGCCAGGTGGTTTTCCCCCATATCACGACCTATATGCCACCGACGGGCAAGCGGGTCATCGGCATGGCCATTGACCCATCCAACACCCAGGAGATGTACGCCGCCATCGAGGTCGGAGGCCTACTGGCCAGCCGTGACGGTGGAGAAAGCTGGATCTCCGTGATTGACGGGCCATATATCCGTAACAACACTCTCGACCTGCACCAGGTAGAGGTCAGCGCCGCCGCACCGGGCACGGTCCACATCGCCACACAGACCGCTATGTTCCGCAGCCGGGACAAGGGAGTCCGCTGGGAACATGTGCAAGTGGAGGAGATGTTCCCCGGCGGTTCCTACTGCCGTGATCTGCTCGTGGCTCCTGGCGACCCCAACACGATTTACCTGGCGGCTGGGGCCGGCGGCGGTGCAGCCCCCGCGGACACAGTGCAAGAGGGCGCACTGTTCCGCAGCCGCGACGTGGGCGAGACCTGGGACCGGTTGGATCTGGGAGAAACCGTTCCCGGCCGTATGATGGCGATCGCCATTGATAGCGCCGCGCCGGAGCACATCTACTGCGCGTCCTACAGCGGCGAGGTCTACAGCAGCTCGGACGGCGGCAGCAACTGGACGAGGGGCAATCTCCCCGGCGAGGCCTCCAGGTATCTGCACATATATCCGATGGTCTGCGGCTAGTCTTCTCGGCGTCAGGCAAACCGGGACAGAACATTGAATGTCCAGGCGTTTAGAGTTCAAGCGTCTGGACATTAGCCTACAGCCCTGTTATTTTTTCGGCCTATAGCCACGCTCATCAAGCAAGCGACAGGCAGGAGACTGGATTGACAAGTTTCTCGATTGACCGGGCAACCTACAGCGTCGGCGAAAGCGCCCTGGTCGACATGGTATTGGGCAAACCCGAGTTCCCGGAGCAATTCCAGGGTCATCAGGTGATACGGGAAGGACCACTGGATAATGATGCCCTGGCCGAGAACGGGTTCGAGGGAACCACCGCCGAGCGTTTTAGGCTGGCCGGACGGGTGACCGGCGTCATGCGGGAGCTGGGGCCCACGTCCAACATGGCCATGTCAGACGGGTTCGACTTCATGGCGGCGTCAGTGGTGCACCTGTTCGACTCTCCGGACTCGGTCCACGGGTGGATGCACGACATCTTTCTTAAGGATTTTGAAGACCGGGTTGGAGAGAGTGTCGGACAGGGTCATCAGTTGGTGTCGGCCACGCGCCTCGAGCCCCAGGGATTCTTCGACGAGTCGGTGGCTCTCAAAGTGCTGCAAGGCGGGGTCGACGGCCTGATTTCCTCCACCGTGGTGGACTTCCGGGTTGGCCGCCTGCTGGGAGTGGCATTCATCGGCACCGTAGGCGACCACGAACGCCTCGACCAAGTGATGCAACTCGGCCAGGCCCTGGAGAAACGCATGGTTAGCGTGGTCTTGGGGTCGGGGTAGCGGTCTAGAGAGACTCCCACTCTTCTGCGGTGCGCCCGGCTTGCCTCAAGATGCTTCTGAGCGTGCCAGCAGCGACCTCTCTGTGACGGGGCACTACCGCAGTGTATGTTCCCGCGGCGGTGGATCTGGCGAACTTGACGTGACTTCCCCTTTGCCCGGTCGTGGAAAAACCAGCCGCGTTCAACCTGCGAATGACCTCGCGGTAGGGTAATGGCCTAATCGTCCGCGACCTCGATCTCTATCGAACGGACGTTCGGAATCACAGTTGCCCTTGGATCGTCAAAATGCAATTCCAAGGCTTCTCTAAGATTTATGAGAGCTTTCTCTTGGGTTTCGCCTTGACTGGCAATGTCCAGTTCCAGGCACTGAGCAACGAACCACTCATCTTCCTGGGAAACGACCGCTGTGAATTGATGTTTCATGTCTACTCCGCCGGCAGGCCCGACATCAAGATTTTATCCCGGCTTGGCTGAGAAGCTCAAATCTTGACTAAGGCCATCTCCCACTATCCCTCCCGGATCAGCCGGGCCGCTTCGTCGCCCATCTCGGCGGTGGATGCGGAGCCGCCCAGGTCCACGGTTAGGACAGTGCGCTGCTCCAGGCAGCGGGCCACGGCGTGGTCTACCCGCTGGGCTGCTTCCTGCTCGCCCAAATGGTCCAGCATCATGGCCACGGCGGAGACCGTCGCCAAGGGATTGGCGATGCCCTTGCCCATGATGTCGAAGGCGGCGCCGTGGACCGGCTCGAAAAGCGACGGGTACTCCCGCTCCGGGTTGATGTTCGCACTGGGCGCCAGACCCATGCTGCCCGTCACCACGGCGGCGATGTCGGAGAGGATGTCGGCGAAAAGATTGGAGGCCACAACCACGTCGAAATCCTCTGGCCACCGGACAAAATCCATGCAGGCCCGGTCGACCAACAGCGATTCGGTCTCGATCTGAGGGAATTCAGCCGCCACCTCCCGGAACACTTCGTCCCAGAAGACCATGCCGAACGCCTGGGCGTTGGACTTGGTTACGGAGGTGACCTTGTGGCCTTTGTTGCGGCGCACGCAGAACTCAAACGCGGCGCGGATGATGCGCTCGGTTCCCCGGCGGGTAAACACGTTGGCCTGTACCACCGTTTCGTGGGCAGTGCCGGTGTAAAGACGCCCGCCCACCGGAGCGTATTCGCCCTCTGTATTCTCCCGGAAGATGACCATGTCGATGTCCCCGGCCTTCTTGCCGGCCAGGGGAGATTCCACGCCGGGGTAGAGGTAGGCAGGCCGGATGCACACTCCTTGGTCGAAACCCCGCCGCATGGGCAGCAGCAGGCCCTGCAAAGTGATGTGGTCCGGAATATTCGGGTCTCCCACGGCGCCGAACAGGATTGCGTCGAACGTTTTCAAAGTCTCGATGCCGTCGTCGGGCATGAGTTGCCCAGTCTCCCGGTAATATTCGGATCCCCAAGGAAACTCGGTGAACTGGAAGCTGAGGCCCCCGGTCACACCGGCCACCGCTTCCAGGGCCTTTCTACCTTCGGCGATGACTTCCAAGCCCACGCCATCGCCGGGAATAACTGCCAATTTGTATTCTGCCATTGCCCCGACTCCTTTGGATTAATAATTCATGTGAACATAATTCCCGGACGTGATTTTAAGCTACACCAGACCGAGCCCGTCTCCCATTGAGAAATCGGTGGTGTAAAGTAAACCAAGGATGTCACAAACCTATCGTTTGGGATCAAAGAACGGGACTCGTGTCTCAAATGGTATCGAACTGCGATTCGAACACCAGAATAACGCATTGTGGGCCTAGATTGTGTCGGTTAGAATTGACCCTAAACGAAAATACATCAAAGAGTTAGATTATTAGATGATTACCAGACTATATTTTGAAAATTTCCGTGCTTTCGAGAAGCTGGAGATAAACCTAAGCCAGATAAACCTTTTTTTTGGTCCGAACAACTCTGGCAAATCCGCCTTGCTTAGCGCTCTCGGCCTGCTTTCCCAGACAGTGGACAGTATCGATCCTGAAATCCCCTTTCTGCTGAACGGCAAGTATGAAGAACTCGGTACGTTTGAAGACCTCGTTTTTCAAAATAAGGTGGATAAAAAGATTAAAATTGGATTGGAGGTTATAGGCCTGAAAGAGACGGTGTTTCGTCCATCGAGCAGCCGGTCGCGTGGCTATCAAATCGTTGAAAACGATATGCCGGCAGCTTATATGGAAGTCACTCTTGGGTATCGTAAACAGCGCCATGAAGTCACCCTAGAAGCGATGGAATTTAGATCGCCATCCGATCAATTATTACTAAGGACTAGACGGGTCAATAGGTCGGGGCGCCAAGTTGTTGATTCCATGGATGATAGCTATAGCATCACTCCCGGTGAAGCCTCTAGAGCTCTCGATATGCACCATTTTCTTCCGTTCATTGGCGTAAACGTTGGAAATCGGTCGTCCAGGAGCAATGCCCTAAGCCGACGAATACGTTATTTGACCATGGGCATCAATGAGATTCTTACAAATATCGAGTTTGTCGGCCCATTCAGGCAGTATCCTCAACGAACCTATCTGTCTTCTGGGGAAAGCCCTTCGACTGTGGGCAAGCACGGTGAGAGAGCAATTGATATTCTGGTCGCCGACTCTCGAAGGAGGGGATCCAAACGCCTGGGAATTGCTTCCGCCGTATCCGAATGGCTACTCACTGCCGAAATTGCGCGTGAGATCGAAATCAAAACGCTAACCGACCGTCACTTCGAAGCCCGCATGCGTCATTTCGCTACCGGAGAAAGTGAGAATTTAGCCGACATCGGATTTGGGTGTAGTCAAGTTCTACCGCTTTTGGTTGCCGGATATAATCTCGGGCCTGGTTCAACGTTCGTAGTACAACAGCCAGAAATCCATCTGCATCCGAGAGCACAAGCCGAACTCGGGACTTTCCTCTGCTCACTAGCCCAAAGGGGAATTCAAGTTTTCGTCGAAACCCACAGTGAACATCTGCTGCTCCGCCTACAAAGCCACGTCGCAGCAGGGGATCTTGAAGCAAAAATATCGCTGTCCACTATGTCTATCCCGAAGCCAGTCTCCGTAAGGCCGCAGTTAAGTTACCTTTAGACAGCAACGGACTCTTTTCCGAAGAATGGCCGGAGGGGTTCTTCCCAGAGCGATTCAATGAAGCGAGACGGTTAGCTCAAGCGTCATCCGGGCGCAACGCCGTGGCGGTTTCAAATGGATGACGGTGTCGTAATCGACGCTTCGGTTATCGCATTATTTTATCCAGAGCTTGTGCACGGGCAAGGCCCTTTATACACATTGATACATCGCCTCTCAACGCAATTTGGTCTTGCGGTAAATGATTTGATTTTGGCTGAATGGCGACGCGTCTGCGATACTCCGCTTCTGAATGACTGGATCACAGACGAGTTAAAAACCGGACGTATACGGATGGTAAATTCTAGTCTACCCGAATCTATACGAAAAAAATCCGTATCGATTATGGACTCCCTCAATCTTCCCGCGATATCCAACACATTCGGTGCGCATACGGTACGAAGGTGCGATACATTTTGTCTGAGGATATTGACCACTTCGATCCGAAGTTGAAAGGTGGAACTTCCCAAGACATTATCAGAGCGCGAGATACGAGGGAAGGCAGGCTCTGTGTATACCTAAAAAAAGAGCTAGGCATCCAATTGGGCACTACCAAGCATTGCTACGAAGATTTGCTGTGAAGTGGAAGTAAATTGAGTACGGCCCAGCGTTTCGTGAAATATTCTTCTTTTCAATCAAATTATTCGTTCACCCGCTGCACCCCGCCGCCCAACAGCCGAAAATGGTACACCATGTCGGCGTCGGGGAAGGCCTCTTGGGCTTTGAGATAGGTCGACTTTCCCCGGCGCTCTCTGGCATCCAAGAGAACACCCATTATGGTGCCGCTGTGACCAACATTGATCCCTACCGCGCCCACCGACTCAGCGAACTCCTTCACCTCGGCCAGCCGTGGCTTGGCGAGAACGTTCTGGCTGGCTTGGGCGCTGATGCTCGCCCCCTGACCCACGAGCACGGGATCTTGTTCGGCGATCCCCTGCCGGAGCAGACGCAGGGCCTCAGTGGTCTCCTGATCAACCGACTCCCAACGGCTGAAGCGGTCGACCAGATTGAACTGCACGGTGTCCACGGTGCCGCCCAGATCCAGGGCCACAATCTCCATGGGAGGCGGAGGGCCCAGGCTCTCCCGGATGAATCCGGCACGGTGGTCGAAGAGAGCAACGCCGGGAATCATCACGCCGTCGGTGGGTTCGATGGACAGGGCGATCTGGGCGATTTGATATGGGGTTAGCTCTTCACCCAAAGCCAGGCCGGTGGCGGCGATGGCGGCGGCCAAGTCGGCGCTGCTGCTGCCCATGCCCTTGCCGCGGGGAATGGGGTTGTTAACAGTCAGCCGGGCTCTGACCTTGGCGTTTTTCATTTGCGAAAGGGTGCGGCGGACTGCCGCGGCGGCCTTGCTGCAATCTTCTGGAGCTTCCACGCCGGGTCCGTCGGAAAAGATTTCAACTTTGACCCGAGAGTAGAAGTCGATCGGACAGGTAACCAAGAAATGGATCCCTTCCACAACACCCTGGGCCAACTCACCGCAAACGCCGGGCGCCCGGACCGTAGCGCTACCCAGGAGGAGCGCAGCTCCGTTTTCGTCCGATACACCGTCATTTGTTGAGGCCAAATGGAACTACTCCGAGCCCGCTGGTTTGATCCGATTGGGCAGCCCCGCAACCACCAGAAACACCTCGGTGGCGGCGGCGGCGATTTGCTGATTCACCATTCCCAGGACGTCTTGGAACTTGCGTCCCAGAGGCTCTGGCGGCACCAGGCTCATGCCAACCTCGCTGCTGACTAGGACAAAGCCCTGGCAGGATTCGGCAACCAACCCCAGAAGTTTGCCGGTCTCAGCCATCACGGTTTCCTCTATGGCTGCCTTGGTTGAACCCTGATGCTCCATCAGAAGATTGGCCACCCAGACGTCCACTGAATCTACTAACACTACACCAGGGCGGTCGGGCCTCAACAACAGCGGCGCCAATTTTTCCGCCAATTTGCTGGGTTCCTCCAGAGTCGACCAATGAGGCGGTCTGGACTCCCGGTGCCGCTGAATGCGCTCTTTCATCTCATCGTCGACGGCCAGCCCAGTAGCCACGTACAGCGTGGATTGGTCCGCCGATGCAACCTTGCTCTCGGCGAAGGCGCTCTTGCCAGACCTGACTCCCCCCAGCACGAGACAAAGCTGAGAGGCCATTAAACACTAGGCCCTGGCCGCATCGTAGTCACGGCTTAGTCCGGCTGCACGGTACACCAGATCCATGTCGATGCTGGATCGGACCCAATCGGCCAATTTGTCGTATTCCCGGTCCAGGTCCAACTCAGAGGTTACACTCGGTAATGAAACACCCTTGCGGCGGGCCAGCTCCTGCAATATTGCGCCCCTCAACCCGCCATTTTGGAACAGTCCGTGGATATAGGTGCCCATCACGCTGCCCGAGGGATCCAAGGCCCCTTCCGGTGAATCGGAAGCGGTCACCGGCACATCGGCACGGTCTTCGATGCGGAAGGGAGGGGAAACGCCTTCTCCGACGGTCCTCCCCATGTGTATCTCGTACCCTTGCACCGGCATGCCAGATGCGCCCGATAACAGGCCGGTGGCCGCAACCACCTTCCCGCTGATCCTGTGAGTCTCTTTGCTGCCCAAGAACACGGTAGATAAGGGTAGCAGCCCCAGGCCCTCCAGTTCCGGAATGGATGACTCGATGTGGTCCGGGTCGCAGACTTTGGTACCCAGCATCTGGTAGCCGCCGCAGATCCCAATCACCGCCGCGCCATTGGCGTGCAAGGTTGTTACAGCTCCACTCAAGCCCCGTTCATTCATCCAGGCCAGGTCGGGGATAGTAGTTTTGGTGCCTGGGATGATCACCAAGTCGGGACGGCCCAACTCGGCGGGAGAATCCACGTACCGCAGATCGACGCCGGGATGACGGGCCAGGGGATCGAAATCGTCGAAGTTGGCGATGTGGGGAAGCTGGAGCACCGCCACGTCCAACACTGCCTGGGCGCTCACTCTTGATGAGTCGTCCAAAGCTACCGAGTCCTCTTCGGGGATGTGTATGTCCCGGTAATGATGTACCAGCCCGGCCACGGGGATGCCGGTGTACTCTTCCAACCAGGTGATGCCGTCGGTCAGCAGGCTGGGGTCGCCCCGGAACTTGTTTATGATGAGGCCCTTGACAGTCTCTCGCTCCTCTGGCTCCAATAGCTGCAATGTGCCCACCAATGAGGCGAACACACCGCCGCGGTCAATATCTCCGCAGAGAAACACTGGAGCATTGGCATAGCGGGCCACCCGCATGTTAACGATCTCGGTGGCCTTGAGGTTGATCTCAGCGGGACTGCCAGCGCCCTCAGCGATGACGATGTCAAAATCGTCGCGCAGTTTGTCCAAAGAGGTATGCACGGCCTCCCAAAGTTGGGGCTTGAGACCGAAGTAGTCCCTCACGTTGGCCGACAACATTGGGCGGCCCATGACCACCACCTGAGAGATGTGGTCGGCCTCGGGTTTCAATAGAACCGGGTTCATCTCCACCCGGGCCTCGACTCCAGCGGCGTCGGCTTGGACCGCCTGGGCCCGCCCAATCTCACCACCGTCGGCGGTCACATAAGAGTTATTGGACATATTCTGGGCTTTGAACGGCGCAACGCGGAACCCGTCCTGGCGAAAAATGCGGCAGAACGCCGACACCAGCACGCTTTTGCCAACATGGGAAGCGGTGCCTTGGACCATGAGTACCTGTCCAGCCATCTAGAGGGGAACTCCTTTGTTGCTACTTCTCAATTAACCGGCCATCCCATTCAGATGAGAGAGGTCGTTGAACAAACGCAGCACTGCGTTGTCTTCATAGGTTTCGATCAACGTTAGTCCGCAGTTGCCGAACACAAACGACCAGTTGCCCTCCAGGGGCATGGACAATAACGAGACCATGCCGGCCCGGAGAGAACCACCATGGCCAACCACCAAGACGGTCTCGTTTAGATGTTTGCCCTTGATCTCGCCGAAAACCTGCGCCATGCGTGAACTTACGTCTCGGGTAGTCTCGCCGCCAGCGGGCGCGTAGTCCAGGTTCTTTTCCAGGTACCTGGGATAATCGTCGGGGAATTGGTCCTTGATCTCCGTCAGGGTCATCCCTTCGAATGAGCCCTTATGATACTCCCGGAGACTGGCTGTTCGATTTAGAACGACCTCCCGCTCACCGATAGCAAGCGTGGCGGTCTCGGAGGCACGCTTCAGGTCGCTGCAATAGGCGACGTCAATAGGAATCGAAGCCAGGCGCGCTCCGAGCAATCGTGCCTGCTCAGCGCCGGTAACCGAGAGCCCGATATCGGTATGTCCTTGAATCCGTTCTTCGGCATTCCAGTCTGTTTCGCCGTGACGGACGATTAAAAGCGTTCCCATTCTGGTGGATATTCTAAACACCACGCACTTGAAAGTACACCGAAGAGTGTAAGTTAATGGTGTTGTAGTGTCGTCGCATACAACATATTGATGAGGCTATGTAGCCTCATTACTTGCCATAATTTAAGAAATCGGCATACTATATGTTGACATGCCTTTGAAATCCACGCTACAATGTCTCGACCGTATCTATGGGAGGTGCGTGTATGGAAGCCTACTGTGTGAAATGTAGGAGCAAACGAGAGATCAAGGATCCTCAGAAGATCACCATGAAGAATGGGAAGCCTGCCACGTCGGGCACGTGCCCAAACTGCGGCACCAAGGTATTTCGGATCGGGGCCGCTTAGCCGCGGCCCTTGGCTTTTCTTCTTCGCTGATTGCGGGCGGCGTGGCGGCGGTTTGGTTTTTCATACCGGCCGCTTCATTCTCCGCAGATCGATGAGGCCTAGGCCTGTAGCCGCCATCCTTGGCGGTGATGGGTTGTGTGTTTTCGGTGGCTGCCGACAGTGCCAATAGGTCTTTATGATTGCTGTCCGTTTCGATCTAGGGTGGGGTTGATCGTGCGGAGACGCTGGGTCGCGGACTTCTGCGGCCTTGATGCGTCAACTCATCAAGTGATGCCCCTGCGCCGGTTAGCGCGGGTACGGCAAACATTCTTTATGTGGCCGGGGGACCCTCCCCTCCGGCCACAGGTTTTTTTTGGAATTCCCCCCATCCCCCGGTTATCCCCAGTTCCTTCCCAGAATTGCGCCAACCGTGAGCCTAGGTCTGGTCTGCCTTTCCCTGTGCTATCATGGCGGCGCTTGGCGCAATTCTGGTCCTACAGCTCGTTTTTGCCCTGAGCAGCGCAGCGGTAATTTCACCTGCCGGAAATTACACTCATTGAACGGAGGGATCATGACCCAGCCCGCCACTTGGCAAGACATCCTCCAGAAAGACGCTCCAGAGCTATTCAAAGTGGTTAACGGCGCCCGTGAATCTGTACTCACCGACGGCGCCCTTTCCGTTAAGGTAAAAACCCTCATGACCATGCTCTGCGACGCATTGTTAGCCCATCCTGATGGCGTGGCCAACATCGCCAATCGTGCCAGGGCGGCCGGGGCAACCGAAGAAGAGATCGCCGAGACCGTGGGCGTCGCCTTCCTTTTCGGTGGCATGCCCGCTCTGGTCACCGGCGCCAACGCCTTCAAGCGCTAGCATTCGCTGGTTTTGCTCCTCGGCATGATTCACTCGAAGATTCTGAGGTGGTTGTAATGGCGCAGACCGAACCCATCGTGTTCTTCAATGGCGAACTTAAGCCCGAATCCCAGGTAGGCATCTCCATCCGGGACCGGGGTTACCTCTATGGCGACGCGGTCTTCGACGCCGCCCGGACTTTCAACGGGACGCCGTTCCGCCTCCCGGAACACGTGCACCGCCTTTACGATTCGCTGCGATACTTGCGCATTGACCCGGAAATGGATCCCCAAGAGATGGAAGATTGGTCCCGGCAGGTAGTGAAGCATAACTACGAACTTCTCCCGCCCGGCCAGGACATGTGGGTCATGCAGCGCATCAGCCGGGGGGTCGAACCGGTTCTTCCCGGCGACGAGATGCGGCCCACGGTGTTGATCGAGACCCACCCCATTCCATTTGCCCGGAGGGCTTCTTTGTATCGGGATGGAGCGAACATTTTCACCCCCTCCGTGCCCAGGGTGCCCCCACGGTTCATCAGCCCACGGGCCAAGACCCACAACTATCTGAACCTGATTCTGGGAGACCTGGAAGCCCAAGCCAGTGACCCGGACGCCTGGGCCGTGTTGTTGGACGAGGCGGGCAACCTGACCGAGGGCCGGGGCTCCAACATCTTCCTGGTCAAAGACGGGGCCGTTGCCACACCCAAAGGACAGTACGTGCTGGAAGGAATAACCAGGGGCGTCACCATGGACCTGGCCACCGGCTTGAACATGCCGGTAGAAGAACGGGACTTAGACCTCTATGACGCCTACACCGCCGACGAGGCCTTCTTGACCTCGACCAGCCTGTGCATCTGCCCCATATCCGCGGTCAACGGCACCCCCGTGGCCGGAGGAAAGGCTCCGGGCATCATCACGCGCCGGTTGATGGACGCCTTCAGCGACCTGGCCGGAATGGACTTCGAGGGGCAGTATCTGGCCCATCTCGAATAGGGCTTTTGCCGGACCCCCCAAACAATCATCAACGCCTTAATCATCATCACGGAGGAGAGAACCATGTCAGACCAAATCGCCAACATCACCGATTCACCCGCGGAGAAATTGGCCGGAGATTTCGAATTCACCGAAGGTCCTCTGTGGCACCCGGACGGCTACTGGCTCTTCGTCGACATACGAAGGTTTCGGATTCACAAGATGTCCACCAGCGGACAGGTCGAGGTCTTCCGAGAGCCCAGCGGCGGATCCAACGGCCTAACCTTCGACAAACAGGGCAACCTGATCATGTGCGAGGGCGACAACCGCCAGGTGACCCGCCGCGAACCGAACGGCTCCATCACGCCAATCGCAACCCATCTGGACGGGAAACGGATCAACCGCCCCAATGACGTGGTGGGCCGCTCTGACGGCACACTTTACTTCACCGATCCGGCCGGGCGCCTGACCGATGAAGAGAAAGAACTGGACTTCAGCGGAGTGCACCGCATCGGCCCTGATGGCGTTCACTCGCTGGCCACATCCGAAACTGAATACCCCAATGGCCTGGCCCTGTCCCCTGACGAACGCATCCTGTATGTGGCCATCACCCGCCGGGACGACCGTTGCCTTGAAGAAAAAGAAAAGAAGCAGGTGTGCGAGCATCAAATGATCCGGGCTTTCGACGTGGCCGCCGACGGCAGCCTGAGCAATAACCGGGTCTTCGCCAACATGTTTTCCGCCGAGGACGGCGTGCCCGACGGTATGAAAGTGGACCAGGAAGGACGCATCTATTGCACCGGCTCCGAGGGCGTCTGGGTGTTCGACGCCTCGGGCAATCATCTGGGAATAATAGAGCTACCGGAGATCCCCGCCAACTGCGCCTGGGGCGGACCAGACAACCGCACCATGCTGTTCACCGCCCGCACCTCGGTCTTCAGCATGCGCATGAAGACTCCAGGCACGACAATTCCAAAAGCCTAAGCATTGTGCCCGGTTATGACGCGATCGTTATCGGTGTCGGCGGCATGGGAAGCGCCGCCCTTTATCAGCTGGCCAGACGGGGGTGGAAGGTGCTGGGGCTGGAGCAGTACGACATTCCCCACGACTTAGGCTCCTCCCATGGACATTCCCGGATGATTCGCTACACCCTCCAGGAGCACCCCTCCTATGTGCCACTGGTGCGCCGGGCCTATGAACTGTGGCACGAGCTGGAGGAGACAGCCGGAGAGACATTGATTGTCACCACCGGCTCGGTGCGCGCCGGCCCACCGGATAGCCCCTTCTTCCAGGGCGCAAAGGAAGCGTGTGACGTCCATGGCATCCCGTATGAGATCTTGACCAGCACGGAGATCAATACCAGGTTTCCGGGCTACCGGTTCTCTGAGGAGATATCTTCGATATACCAAGCCGACGGAGGCTTCCTGCTTCCGGAGCGTTGCATCGTGGACCATGTCCGCGCCGCCAAAGAAGCCGGGGCTGAGGTCCACGACCGGGAGGCGGTGCTGGATTGGCAACCCGAAGGCGACGGGGTGAAGGTCCGCACCGGCCGAGACACCTATACCGCAGGGAGATTGGTGGTCACGGCCGGAGCCTGGGCTGCCAAGCTTGTGCCTCAGGTGGCCAAATACGCCGTGCCTGAACGCCAAGTGCTGGGCTGGTTTCAACCGGAACGCCCTGAATGGTTCCACCCCGAGTCGTTTCCGGTCTTTGGAATCTGGACCGAGGAGGGCCGCTACTACGGGTTTCCCAATTACAGCGTGCCCGGTTTCAAAGTTGGCCGCTCCCACCATCTGCGGCAGCAGGTGGACCCCGACCAGATGGACCGTGACGTTCATCCCGAGGACGAAGACATCTTGCGTCAGTTCATCAGCCGCTATTTTCCCCAGGGCGCTGGCGAGGCACTGACCCTAACAACCTGCATGTATACCAACACCCCGGATGAGCATTTCATCATCGACGTCCTGCCGCCCCATCCCCAAGTGTCGCTGGCGGCCGGATTTTCAGGTCACGGATTCAAGTTCGCCAGCGTTATCGGCGAGATTATGGCCGACCTGGCTCAGCGCGGCGAGACCAGCCACGACATCAGCCTTTTCCGTTTAGACCGATTTGGCCCCTAGCCAGTGGTTCTTGGCTGCACCGCACAATCTGACGGCCCATCTAACGGCCCCTCAGGCGTCTGGTGCGCTTGTGAGCTAATCGCAGCCGGTGATATGCTGGGTTTGTTCCATCGAACTCTACAAATGTATCCTACTGACTGAAGCACAATCTTGACGGGCGCGGTCCCTGACCGAGGTGCCTTAACACAAATGGACCATCTGACCATCCACGAGACCCCCACCACTAAGCTAGAGCACATGATAGTTGTCTTCAGCGGCTGGGCTGACGCGGCAGAGGGCGCGACCAGCGCCATCAAATACCTGCAACGGAAGCTCGGCGCCAAGAAGTTCGCGGACATCGACCCAGAGGAGTTCTACGACTTCTCACAGACGCGTCCCCATTCGTCGCGCACCCGAGATGGGAAGCGCCGTATCCATTGGCCGGCTAACGAGTTCTCTTACCTCACCGATCCCAACACCGAATCAGGAGTAATGGTGTTCATGGGGGTCGAGCCCAACCTCAAGTGGCGCACGTTCTCCAAAACGGTGGCCCAGGTGGCCAAGGACCACGGCGTTAAATCGGTGGTGCACATCGGAGCACTGTTGGACGCGGTCCCGCACACGCGCCCGGTTAAACTCAGCGGCACCGCCAGCCAATCCAAACTCAGCGATTTTCTCGAGAGCCAGGGCATACGCTCCTCCAACTATCAAGGACCCACGGGGATCAGCTCGGCGGTCATGCAGGCCTGCATCGACCAGGGGATGGAATATACATCCATCTGGGGGCACACCTCCCACTATCTGCAGGCAGCGCCCAACTACCGAGTGGGATCCATCCTGTTGCAGCTAATCGTCAAGCTGTTAAACCTGCCTTTGGACTTGACCGAACTGCAATCAGCCGCCAACACCTTCAACGACGAGGTGGAAAAGGCCGTTTCCAGGGATGAGCAGATCAGTTCCTACGTCACCAAACTGGAAGGCCAGTACGACGAGGCGGTTGCCGCCATCGAGATTCCTGACCCCGCCGAACTGGTTCACGACTTGGAGCAGTTCCTCCGGGGCGAACAGCGCCGTCCGCCCACGGACCCCTCCACCTAGCTCTTGGTTCCTCGTTCTTTATCTGCTGAAGTCCTAATACCGCCATGCGTCCGGAACGCTAGGTTCAGGATTTCTGGTTTGAC
This sequence comes from SAR202 cluster bacterium Io17-Chloro-G6, assembly GCA_002816585.1. Next base: position 51,960 of record MUCT01000010.1, read on the forward strand.
CAGATTCCAGGTTTTTATTTATGGCAGAGCGGGTGCTAAAATCGTCCCCTGCGATCGCCCGGCAATCAACCCTGGGCTAAACGAGTAAAGACCATGCCAAAGACCGCCATAAAAAAAAGGGCTCCCAGGACCAAAAGCAAGGCCGATATCGCCCGGAGCATAGAGTTGATGACCGGGCAGTATGGGCCCTTCGATCAGGAGCCGCGCCTGCCGCCCATGGACGAAATGGTGTTCACCATACTTTCTCAGCACACCTCAGACATCAACTCCAGCCGTGCCTTTCAACGCTTGATGGACCGCTTCGGCACGCTGGAAACGGTGGCGGAAGCCGGGATACCAGAGATCGAAGAAGCCATAGCCCCGGGAGGCCTGGCCAAGATCAAGGCGCCCCGCATCAAAGAAGTACTGAACAAAGTCTTGGAACTGAACGGCTCCCTGGACCTGTCGTTTCTCCGGGAGATGCCTCTCAATGAGGCCAAGGCCTGGCTCCGTCAGCTGCCCGGCATCGGCCCAAAATCGGCTGGAATCGTGCTAAGCTTCTCCCTGGGCATGCCTGCCATGGCCATCGACACCCACATCTACCGGGTGTGCCAGCGCCTGGGGGTCATCGGCCCCAAGGTTAGCGCCGACAAAGCCCACGAAATACTTGAAGAGAAGGTCGATCCCGAGGAAGTATTTAACTTCCACGTTTCCTACATCAACCACGGGCGCCAGGTGTGCCGGGCCCAAAGGCCCATGTGCGCCGAATGCGTGGTCGGCGGTCTCTGTCCATCCAGAAAAAAGTTCCTGAGCAAGGCCGATTTGGCCAAGTTGGCCGCCGCCGAAGAGCAGACACTGGCCGGAAGCGGCGGGGCTCCCATGCCCCACGTGCCTCAGTCGTAAGACCAGATAAAAGAGAAAGCAACATGAAAGTAGGGATCATCAACATCACCGGTTACGCTGGCAGCGAATTGGCCCGCATCCTGTACCGTCACCCCGAGGTGGAAGTAACCTCGGTCACGGGCAGGAGCGCCGCCGGCCAGCAATTAAACGAGGTGTTTCCCCACTTGAGCGCCATGGACATGACCATAGAGCCGGAATTGAGCGGAAGTCTGGACCTGGTGTTTTCTGCCCTGCCCCATAAAGCCAGCGCAGAGGCCTGTATCCCGGTGCTGGAACAGGGCGTGAAAGTCGTCGATATCAGCGCCGACTTCCGGTTGAAGCAGGCGGACGAGTACGAGGAGTGGTACGGCGTAACGCACCCGGACCCCACCTACCTTGAGGAGGCCGTATACGGCCTGACTGAACTGCACCGGGAAGACGTTACGGCGGCCCGCCTGGTTGCCAACCCCGGTTGCTATCCCACCAGCGCGATCCTGGGCTTGGCCCCGGCGTTGGCTAATGGCGTTATCACCCAAGACATCATCGTGGACAGCAAATCTGGGGTGTCGGGTGGCGGCCGGAGCCTCACTTTGACCAACCATTTCTCGGAGGTCAACGAAAACGTCTTTGCCTACGCGCTAAAAGGCCACCGGCACCTTCCCGAGATCACTCAGGAGCTGACGCCCGTGGCCGGAAAAGCGCTTAACCTGACCTTCCTGACCCACCTGATTCCCATGACCCGGGGCATCCTCAGCTCCTGCTACTCCACCCTGACCAACCCGGCCGAGTGGACCGGGGACGAAGGTCAGAAGAAGATCATGGACCTGTACCGTGACTACTATGCAGGCGACCCCTTCGTCCAGGTGACGCCGGTCCCGCCGCAGACCAAGCAGACCCTGGGCAACAACCTGTGCCTAGTCCACCCGGCCGTAGACCAGCGCACCGGACGTCTGATCGTCATCAGTTGTCTGGACAATCTGGTGAAGGGAGCGGCGGGCCAGGCGGTGCAGAATATGAACGTCATGTGCGGCTTCCCGGAAGAGACATCCCTAGAGGCGTTGGCTGTCTACCCCTAGCCGCCAGCCATCAGCAAATAATTACTGTCCAACTCCTACCAATAGAAACCCGGCTATAGTAGAATACGCCTGTGCCCCGGTCGTCTAGCCTGGTCCAGGACGCCACCCTTTCAAGGTGGAGATCATGGGATCGAAGCCCATCCGGGGTACCAGTTTTTAGGCACGAAAGAGCCCCCTGACATTATCCAGGGGTCTTGCCTTTTGCCGGTTTGCTAACGGATTGCTAACCAAGATTTTCTGAAGTCCCCTTGGTGGACGGCGTTTAGGCCTGCTCCATGGCAGTATCGAACTCTACGGCGGCGGCTTCTCGCACGGCTGGAAGGTAATGGCTATACAAATCGAGCGTGATTGTGACGCTCACGTGTCCGAGGCGTTCCGCAACAGTTTTAAGATTAATGCCCCACTCTAAATACAAAAAAGCCATCGTTTGCTGGAGATCCTGTAATCGGCCACCTTCAAGTCCTATCCGAATGGTCAGCCGCCGAAATGCCAAGGTTAAGGTCGAAGGGTCCCGTGGAGAGCCGTCAGGGTGGCTGAACACCACGTCGTCATCTGCTATCGATCTCCCCAGCAGAGCAGCATCCTGCTCCTGCTGGGGATTGAGCTACCGAGGAGGATTCTCTCGATCCGCCACACTGGCATCAATGCGTCTACTTCCATATTCAGAACCCCTAACGTAAGGTGACAATCATCTCGGTGACGTTCTCCATGACGCTGTTAGACGCGCCCGGACCTATCAGGTCGGCAGAATCAGAATCCAAGTCAAAAAAGATGTTCGCGCTCTGCCCAAAATCGAAGATCTGGTCGGGACCGTCTCCTTTGACCTCAACATCCCATTGCACGGCATTCTCGGGAACTGATCGACAAGTGTCGATGAATTCGTAATCTGAGTCCTCATATACCTTGCATGACAGGCTTATATTGATGATGGAATTTAGGCTCGGTGCGGTTTCATTGCTGGCAGTTTCAATATTCGGCAGTTCTTCCACATCCCAGACCCGTAACGGATCGCCATCAAGTTGAACAACGAATCCAACCCCAGAGCTGCAAGCCAATGAAATTCCGAGTATGGCAAACACCGCAGCCACAAGAACTATTCTCATTCTGTCCTCTTAGCCCGACCAGATTTGGAATTTGGTTGGAAGATGAACGATCTGTGGCGCAAAGTCAATGATTTGCTCAGTCCGAAAAGGCATTCGAACGAGCTCTGTCAGCCGCCGCTTGCGATTGAGCTTTGCATGGAAAAGAAGAAGGGAGCGGTTTATCCTCTGTTACCGCTCCCCGTATGGAGGACTGGTGACGGAATTATCACAATCCTGCTAGAACCGTTTATCATCGAGCATTCTTAATATCTAATTTGACCAATCAGCGACGAATATGCGGGAACGACTACCGGAAGGTTCTGGCGAGTGCAGATGTGTTAACTGAAGGTCGCTGGAAATTCCGAAAAATGTGTGCCGCGACCATTACCCACTACCCAGGGAATACCACGCCCTCCTGGGGGTCACCTGCTAAGTTTTGCTATCCCACCATTGAGTACCAGATAAGACAGGACAAGGTAGCAGGCTTGAAATCTTATCCAGTGGCATAAAACATCGGTACGTAAACATGCCTGGCGGTACGGGGTAAGATGTAGTGCCGCACCCTTTCCAGGTGGAGATCATAGGATCGAAGCCCATCCGGGGTACCAGCATCAGCCATCAATAAGCCCCGAAGCGTGAGACGCGGGCTTTCGTTTTTTTGGAGGATGAAGATTGACCTGGCAAGAATTCGCGGAACAAGACCCCGAGTTGGCCGCCCTGGGCGAAGAGCGGCTGGACCGCAACGGGTTGGTGATGCTGGCCACCTTGCGGAAGAACGGGTGGCCGCGCATCTCGCCGGTTGAGCCGCTATTTTTCAACGGGCAGCTTTACCTGGGCATGATGTGGCGCTCCCAGAAGGCCATGGACCTGCTGCGCGACCCCCGTTGCTCCATCCACAACGCGGTCTCGGACCGCCACGGCACGGAAGGCGAATTCAAGGTGTACGGGCACGCAATGGACGTGACGGACCAAGGTGAGCGGGACCGATACTTGGAAGCCATATCTAAAAAGATAGACATCCCGATGGAGCAGCAAGAATACCACTGCTTCGCCATCGATATCGAAAGCGCCGCGGCCAATACCCTAGCCGGTGAAGAGTTCCAACGCCAGGTATGGAAGGCCGGTTAAGACCCGTGTTCCGCCGCCGCCTCCGCCTCCGCCTCCGCAGCCATCAATGCCTTAGATGACCGGGCCAGACGGTTGGCGTCGATGGCGCCGACAGCCTTCTCAAAGATCTCACCATCGGAGGTAAGGAAGACAGTGGTCGGCATGCCCGTGACGCCGAATTTGCGGGGCACGCTTCCGTCGTCGGTCCAGCCGGTCGGATACGTCACTCCCAGTTCCCGCAGCAGCGCATCGGCGTCGCCGTGGGTGCCCAAGTTCATGAACGGTCCGATGTCGATGCCCAACACCAAGATTTCGTCGTTGAATTCCTCGTAGAACGCCTGGAACTGGGGCATCTCTGCTCTACACGGCGGGCACAACCCAGCCCAGAAATTCAGGACCATGGGCCGGTCCTGGCCATGAAGGCTGGCCAGATTACCCTCTCGGAAACCCACCTCGGAAGTCCCCTGGTATAGGCTGAAATCAAAATCGGCCGCGGTGTCCCCCACGCCGCTGCCGCCGCTGCTGGTTGCCACGGCGAACGCGATCAACAACACTACAGCCGCCACCGCCATCCCGCCTAGACCGTATTTGATAAATTTCTTCTGTTGATCATGAGAGCCCTGCCGGGCCGCAGCCGAGACGCGGCCGCCCCTTCTTCTTTTGGCTCTGGCCATTTACGGACCTCCTCAACCGCGAACGGGGATGTTATATCGCGGCATAATCGTCGGATTCCTAGAATATGATGCGTGAGCTCCCATTTGGATGCCGCTTGCGATGATGAGGTACACTTTCGAGACCGCTGGGAGCGATCTCCATCGTTCCGCGGAAGAAAGCAGGAGGCGACCGATTATGGGCTGGTCCATGCGCCCTTCAGGCCTAACTCACAATGAACCCGGCCGGGCTTTCCAAGGCCACACATTATTCTCGCCCACCGGTGGAGACGACGCGTACTTGGTCAACATGGACGGCTCAGTCGTACACCGTTGGCATTTTGGGGAGGGCATCAACGACGGCCGGTTGCTTCCCAGCGGCAACCTGCTGTTCCGGACTGGGGGGTCCCTGCCGGGATTGAACGCCTCCGACGCCGTCGTGGAACTGGACTGGGCCGGGGACTTGGTCTGGCAGTACCGCAACCCCAATCTGCGGCGGCACAACCGCCTGGCCAACGGCAACAACCTGTTCTTACTTTACGAGGAAAACCCACCGCACCTAACCGGTCTTGTCCGGGGCGGGTTTTCCGCCCCTGACGACCCTGAGCAGATGCAAGGCGACTTGGTGGCGGAGATGACTCCGGACGGGACCGTGGTTTTTGAGTGGCGGTCCTGGGAGCATCTGGACCCTGAGGAGGACATCATCTGCCCGCTGGAGACCAGGGTGAGTTGGGGCGGGGCCAATGACCTCACTGCATTAGACGACGGCGGCTTCCTGATAAGCTTCCGCATCCTTAATACCGTGGCCAGGGTCAACCGAAATGGCAGGGGCTTTTCGTGGAAGTGGGGAAAGGACGATATATCCCATCAGCATAATCCCACGCTATTGCCCAACGGAAACGTCCTGTTGCTGGACAACGGGTCTCACCGTAAGGGACTCAGCTACTCGCGCGTGGTGGAAGTGGACCCCGCCACCAGTCAGATTGCCTGGGAGTACCACGGCGATCCTCTGGTGTCCTTCTTCACGCACTTCACCGGCGGAGCCGAGCGGTTGCCCAACGGCAACACCTTAATCACGGAAGGCGCTCCCGGCCGCATCTTCGAGGTCACCTCCGGGGGTGAAGTTGTTTGGGAGTACCTGAACCCCTTCCCCGTCAGCGGGCCCCAGGGAACCTCCGCCGGCATCTTCCGGGCCCACCGGTACGGCCCAGACCATCCGGCGCTGACTGGCAGAGACTTGGACCCGGCCCGCTATGCGGAACTCAACCGCCAAATATGAAGCGGAGAACAATGAGCCCCTTCGGCATATTCTCTGGAAAAACGCCCTGAAATACCGGTCTGGAGACGCGCCTTCCTTGTCCCATTTCCAGGCAGCATGCTATGATTGGAAGAGCCTCATATCCAGCCTAAAACTACAGTTGAAACCCCTTCTCCCAGTCACGAGGCTCGTGTTTGAGCAGCCAACAAGACCGGCAGATCTACCTATCCGTGGATGAACCCTTCACCGGCAGTATCTTTAGCGATTTTCTGGGAGATAGCTCGAGAGATAGCCTAGGAAATATTCCGGGCAGGTTGGTCGAAGATTGGCTGACCAAAATAGCGAATGCGGCCCTGGATGTTGCGCTGGATGGGAATGAGGCGGCGCAGATGAGTCTGCTCATTACCAACGACGACACGATTCGCAGCCTGAACGCCCAATTTCGGGGACTGGACGAAGTGACAGACGTACTGTCTTTCTCCGCGGACCACGCCGGTCACTGGGAAGGCGAAGCAGAACCGCCCGAAGACGCTGGAGACTTCGATTTTGTCATGCCGCCCGGCGAGCTTTCACCCCTGGGCGAGATAATCGTGTCCTACCCTCAGGCGCAGCGTCAAGCGGAACAGCAGGGCGTTCCCCTGGAACATGAGTTGGCCCTTCTGGTAGCACACGGAGTACTGCACCTAACCGGCCACGACCACCTGGAACCCGAAGAGTCGGCGCTGATGCAGTCCAAGGAACGAGCCGCATTGGCGACGCTCAATATCCGGCGCTAAGCAGACGATAATAGACACGTAATCCAGAGCACCATGGAGACGAATCCGTAATGACCGGCCAGGCCATCACTGATCCGGGCACCAGCAATCCGGCCGCTGGCGCCCAGGTCTTTTACCGCAAGTGGCGGCCCACCAACTTCACCCAGTTGGTGGGGCAAGAGCACGTCTCCATGACACTGCGCCAGGCCATCCGGCAGGACCGCGTCTCCCACTCCTACCTGTTCTGCGGTCCCAGAGGGAGCGGCAAGACCACCACGGCCCGGATCATCGCCAAAGCGGCCAACTGCCTGGACATTCAGGATGGAGACCCTTGCGACGCCTGTGCCAATTGCAGATCGGTGAACTCCGGCCAGTTCATGGACATTATTGAGCTCGACGCCGCCAGTAACCGGGGCATCGATGAGATACGTGACATCCGGGAGAAGGTGAACTTCGCCCCGGCCCAGGGAAAGCGAAAGGTATACATCATCGACGAAGCCCACATGCTGACCGACGCGGCCTCCAACGCCTTTTTGAAGACCCTGGAGGAGCCGCCGCCCCACGTCATATTCGTTCTGTGCACCACGGAAGCCCACCGGATACTGCCGACCATCATCTCAAGGTGCCAGCGTTTTGACTTTCGGCGTATTAGCTCGGAGTTGATCTACGGCCGTTTGGCCGACATCACTGAAGCCGAGGGCGTGAATGTCGAACCGGAGGCGCTGCGCCAGGTGGCCCGTCATGCCGCCGGCAGCCTGCGGGACGCCGAAAACCTTTTGGAACAACTGGTTGTCTCCTCCACCGGCGGCGTTTCGCTGAAACAGGTCGAGGAATTCTTGGGCCTGGACAACGGCGAAAGTTCTCTGGAATTGGTCAAATACCTGCTCATGGGCAACATTTCGGCGGCGTTAACCGCGGTGAATCAGGCCACCTGGGGCGGCACCGACCTGCGTCAACTGCACAAGCAGACCACAGAGTTGCTCCGGGCCGTTATGCACCTGCAATGGGGCTCAGAGGACGCTGTGGACCTTGCTGACAATGTCACCGCCCAACTCAAGGAGTTGGTGGGCAACCTCCCGCCCTGGCGGATCGTCAGAGCGCTGAAGATCTGGGGCGACGTCAATATGCGTTATGACGCGCCGTCAACCTTGCCCTTGGAGTTGGCCGTGGTGCAGATCTGCGAGGATACAGCCTCGCCGGCGTCACAACCCGTTCCGGCCTCGCCGCCCGCCCGGTCCGCAACCACGGAGCAACCGAGCCGCGCGCCTCGCGGTGGAGCCAGCGCCCCCCCGCAGCGCCGGGTAGAAGATCAAGGACCGCCCGCCACGGCACGGCCCGCGGCCAGGGCCCCGGTTCAGCCTTCCAGTCAGCGGCGGGCTGCCCCAGATCCCGGGCCGATCTCCGAGATTGGCGCCCAGTGGCTCGCGGCGGTCAAAGTGTTGGGACGTCGTAAGGGCAAGAAATATAACCTGGGCGCCCTGCTACGGGACTGCAAGGCCAATGCCGTCTCTTTGGACGGCAACACTCTGGTGTTGGGCTTCTCAAATAATGCCAACCTGGAACGGATGCAAGAAGAGATGGGAGACCCAGGGTCCCGCCGACAGGTTAGCGAGGCGGTAGCCGACTCGTTCGGGGTAACCTACGAACTCCGCCTCACCCTGGCCAACGGAAACGGGCCCACCGCCAACACGGCAAAAACCGCCCAACAGAGTTCCCTGGTACGCACGGCCTTGGGCATGGGCGCGAGAGTCCTAGAGGAGATTGAAGAATGAACCGTAACATGATGCGTCAAGCGCAGAAGCAACTGGCCCAATTGCAGAAGATTCAGGAAGAACTGGAGTCCCTCACTGTCGAGGGGACCGCCGGCGGCGGCGCGGTAAAAGTGGTCATGACCGGGAAACAGATCGTTGAATCGGTGACCATCGAGCCCGATGCCGCTGAAGAAGTGGAACTACTCCAGGACATGGTGCTGGCCGCGGTGAACGACGCATCCACCAAGGCCCAGGAACTGGCCGCCCAAAAGATGTCCGTGGTCACCGGCGGTATGAACATACCGGGATTGACCTAGGCTAAAAGTACCGAGCCTACGGCTACCATTATGACAATTGTTTCATTGGCAGACGAACTTGGTCTCGCCACGTTCAATAAATCCATATTTGAAGGATTTCCTGCCGAGCAGGAGGATTCGATTAGGGCCGCGTCCAGCTACCTCGCCGACCAGTTTCGCAAAGGCACTGTGGCCGCCGAAGACATCGATTCTTTCATCGATGAAACTCTCGATCTACTTCCACGATCCAAGCAACCCGAAGTATTGGCGTACCTGATTGCCAAAAAGGGAACCCTACTGTGCCAGGCAGGCGCCATTGATGCAGGCCTTAAACACTACGACGAAGCTTTAGAGGTCAAAGAGACTCCATCCACGTGGGCACTCAAGGGAGCGGTCCTACTACAAGTACCTCGTCTTGACGACGCTTTTGGAGCCTTCCAGAAGGCTTTTGAGTTACGCAGGGAATTCGGCGACCAGAAACAAGCATATTTGAACGATCTGATATTCGGTTGGAGCACCGGCGCATTGCTTCGCGGCCTATTTGGGATATTGGAGCAGAACATTTCCGAAGCCCAAAAGGGAGCGGAGGAATACATCAACATTTCATCCAAAGCCCATGCAGAAGGTCTCGAAGCGTCGTTGCTGCCACTAGAAGTGGATAGGTCCGTGTCCAAAGACCTCATAGATGCCATGGAAGAACTAAAACTCATGGTGAGGCTCCTATCGATCAAGGACCCGTTTGAGGGTTGGCGGGAACTTTCCAAGGAAGTTGGCAAGGTGTGGCCAGAAGACATGTCCGCGGTAGATGCGATTCGTGAGCAACGCACATAAGAGAAAATGGAGCATTTTGTTGTCGACACGAATATATTGGCAGCTTCATTCAATGGATCTGATTCGCTGCAACCACAGTCTCCACAGTACATCGATGGGCTGGAGAACGGAAGCTATATATTTCATCTACCAATGTTGGTCATTGCCGAATTGATTGGCACGATGAGCAGAATACCGACCGCCAATCGGTTCGCGCTTTTGGCTAGGACTAACCAAAGTCTAAGAGATTGGGAGCGATCTGGAAAAATCTTACTTTATCCACTTGACCGGGATCGTCTCGAGCTTTCCGTGAGAGTTGCTCAGAGAGACCGCCTGAAAGGCGCCGACTCAGTGATCGCGGCTCTCGCAGAAGAATTAGGAATGCCTCTCAAGACCTTTGATGAAGAAATTATCACTCGGTTCTCCCAGGCTTCCACATGACTCAAGAGAACCTCTCCGGCGCGGCCCCTTCTTTGGCCCGGTTGGTTCAGGAACTGAACCGGCTTCCAGGCATTGGCCCCAAGAGCGCCCAGCGCCTGGCCTACTACATCATCCGGCTGCCCGACGATGAGGCTTACGCCCTGGCCGACGCTGTGACTTCCGTTAAGCAGAATGTCGTCTTCTGTGAGGATTGCCAGAACCTGACCGACTCCTCTCCTTGCCTGGTCTGCTCCGACCCGCGCCGTGACCGTACCATGCTTTGCGTGGTGGAAGACCCCCTGGACGTGCTGGCAATGGAGCGCACCCAGAGCTACCGCGGCCTGTACCACGTACTCCATGGCGTGATATCGCCGATCAACGGCATCGGACCAGACCAATTAAAGCTAAAAGAGCTATTTGTCCGCCTAGCCCAGCCTGAGTTGACCGAGATGGTGGTGGCCACCAATCCCACCCTAGAGGGCGAGGCCACTGCCATGTACATCCGCCGCCACAAGGGCCGGGAAGACCTGCGCATCACCCATCTTGCCAGAGGACTGCCGGTTGGTGGATCATTGGAATACACTGACGAGACCACTTTGACCAGGGCGTTTCAGGGTCGCCAAGAGATTTAATCATGGCCCCTCCCAGGACCTACCGCTGCGAAGCCATCATCCTGAGCTACACCCCCTTGGGTGAGGCCGACCTACTGGTCACCATGTTCACCAGGGAACAGGGAAAGGTCCGGGCCGTCGGCAAGGGAGCCCGGCGGTCGACTAGCAAATTGGTGGGCCACCTGGAACCTTTGACCGTGGTCAGGATGTCCATGGCCCACGGCCGCTCCATGGACATCATATCCCAAGCGGAGGTTGTGCAGAGCTTCGCTGGGCTTAAAGAAGACCTGACGGCAATCACCAAAGGCCTGTATCTGGCCGAGTTGGTGGACGGTTTTGGGTCCGAGGCCAGCGCAAATCCAGATTTGTTCCAGTTGACGTTAGACTCCTTGCGGGCCGTGCAGGCCGATCCGTCTTCGGACATGCCCCTGCGGTCCTTTGAATTCCACCTCCTGCAGGTGTCGGGCCTGATGCCGGAACTGTACCATTGCGTGGAGTGCCGGCAGGAGCTTGAACCCGGCGCCCACCGCTTCAGCCCAAACGTTGGTGGTACACTGTGTCCGGATTGCAACCCAGACGACGCCCACCTACGGCCTCTGTCCCTTCGCGCTCTGAAAGTGCTGCGCCTCTTCGACCGGAGCAGCATCACCGAGGCCTGCAAATTGTCCGTAGACGGCAGCCTGGCCGAGGAGCTAAAGAGCCTGCTTTCGACCACCGTGGGCTATTGGCTGGGTAAGGAAATTCGCTCTAACTCGTTCCTTGAATGCCTACACAAAGAGTCGCTTCCTGAGGTATATATCTAGGGCTTAATAGCTCATTTTTGAGCGGGGCCCGCAGTTTCAGGTCCAAATATAGGGCTACCGTTCCTCGATTCGAAAGGTAAATAATGTTTGCCAAGGTATTGATCGCCAACCGGGGCGAGATCGCCTGCCGGATAATCCGCACCTGCCAAAGGATGGCCATAAAGACCGTCGCTATCTATTCGACGGTTGACCATGAAGCGCTACACGTCAAAATGGCCGACGAGGCCATTCTGGTCGGCGAAGCCCCTCCCCACGACAGCTACCTGAACATGGAAAAGATCCTGAACGCCGCCAAGGCGTCCGGCGCTGAGGCCATCCACCCCGGCTACGGTTTCCTCTCTGAAAACTCTGACTTCGCCCGGCTTTGCCATGAATCTGGCGTGTGCTTTATCGGACCGGACTCAGACGTCATCGATAAGATGGGCGATAAGCTGCACTCGCGCAAGCTGGCTCGGAAGGCCGGGCTTCCCATCCTCCCCGGCACAGATGATGCGGTGTCCAACGAGCACGCTGCCGGAAAAGCCTGGGAACTAGGCTTCCCACTGATGGTCAAAGCGGCCGAGGGCGGCGGAGGCATCGGCATCCACATCATAGAATCTCAAGAAGACCTGATGCCGATCATCGACCGCACCCGGCAGGTGGCGGAAAGCGCCTTCGGCAGTCCCCGGCTGTTCTTCGAGCGTTACCTTAAGGACGCTTCCCACATCGAAGTTCAGCTCATCGGCGACCAACACGGCAACCTGCTCCACCTCTTTGAGCGGGACTGCTCGGTGCAGCGGCGCAACCAGAAATTGGTGGAGGAAACTCCATCGTCGGAAAAACTCACACCACGCCTGCGACGGAGAGTCCGCAGCCTGGCCGTCAAACTGGGAAGGTCCATCGGCTATACCAGCACCGGCACGGTTGAATTTCTGGTGACGGCCGACGGCAGCGTTTATTTCCTTGAGATGAACACCCGGCTGCAAGTGGAGCACGGCGTTACGGAACTAGTTACTGGACTGGACCTGGTGGAACTGCAACTGCGGGTCGCCGCCGGTGAGCCCTTGCCCCTCAGCCAAGACGATGTCTCGATCAACGGCCATGCGATAGAGGTAAGGGTCTACCCGGAAGACCCGGAGACATTTATGCCCGATTCGGGTGACATCACAGGCTTGCACCTGCCGGAAGGGGAGCACATCCGAATCGACTCCGCGCTTTGCAACGGTTACACCGTTGGGTTAGACTATGAGCCACTCTTGGCCAAGATAATGGCCTGGGGAGAGGACCGGAACCAAGCGGTAAAAACCCTTCAAAGGGCCCTCTTGGAGTTCCGGTTGGAAGGCGTTAAGTGTAACGTCCCGTTGCTGCGGGACATACTGGCCACCAAGGAATTTGCGGCCGCCACCTACCACACCGGCTCAGTTCCCATATGGACCGAAGAGTTCCGGAACCGCGCCTTGGATAGATGTGCGGACGGAAAGATGCATAAGAACGGTAACGGGCACAAGAATGGCCACGAAAACGGCGAACGCGAAATCGCCGCCGCCATCGGCGTCTCTTTGGCCCTGGCCATGAAGTCTACGCAGCCCCAAAGCGCTCCCGCTGCTTTCAGCCCGTGGCGTGCGTACGGACGCCGTGAGCAGCTCCTCTCTCGGACATTGGGGAACAGGGGTTGGCGGTAACCAGACTTCGTATCAAGGTTGGGGATAACTGGTATAACGTCGAAGTAGGTGAACTGACCCGGTCGCCGGTCGAGGTCACCGTCGAAGGCGAGACCTTCCTGGTGGAAATCGAAGGTTTGCCTGCCCAGTCACCGGCCCGCCCCCGACGCGGACGAACCCAGACCCCGGGCATCGTCGTCCCACCTCCCCCCACCCGCGGCTCTGCCGGCAGCGGACCGGACAACGTTATTGCCTCGCCATTGTCCGGACGGGTCATCTCCATACTGGTCCGTCCTGGAGAGCGGGTCTCCGCCGGCCAGGAGGTGTGCGTGGTGGAAGCCATGAAGATGGAGCAGAGTATCCGCGCCACCCGCTACGGAGTCGTCAAAGAGATTCTGGTCCAGCCCATGGACCCGGTCCGCACCAACGACCCCCTGATCGAACTGGAATAAAGTTCCGATCACTCCGTTTTCGGTCCTTTCAACCCCCACGTGCGTTAGCCCCCTCGCTTGTATTATGATTGGCTGATTAAATTTGGGTGCCTTACTAGGTTCAGACTACACCTATCCCCAGTCATAAATATGGAGGACATGACCGTGAAGTACGACTACATCGTAGTGGGTGGAGGTTCCGCGGGGTGCACCATTGCCACGCGCCTTTCTGAAGACCCGTCCAAGTCGGTGCTGCTGCTGGAAGCGGGACCAGACTATCCAGACTTCGAACACCTTCCGGAAGACATCAAATTCGGCAACAATGTTTGGCTCTCAGCCTACGGCCCCCACAGTTGGGACTACGTGGCTCAGGTTACCCCAGAGCAGCCGAACTTGACCATTCCCAGGGGCAAGGCCACCGGCGGCTCCAGCGCCATCAACGGTCAGGTGCTATTCCGGGGCATCCCCGAGGACTATGACGGTTGGGCGTCCATGGGGAACGACGAGTGGTCCTTCACCAAAGTCCTGCCCTATTTCAACAAGTTGGAGACCGACCTGGACTTTGGCGGCGGAGACTTCCACGGCTCCGACGGCCCGGTGCCAGTGCGCCGTTATCCCCGCAGCGAGTGGCTCCCCTATGCCACGGCCTTCGAGGAAGCCTGCGTCGCCGTGGGGTACGAAAAAGATGAAGATATGAACCACCCGGAATCAACCGGAGTCTCGCCCAGGGCCAGAAACACGATTGACGGCGTTCGCATGAGCAACGCTTTAAACTACCTGGACATGGCCCGCCACCGGCTGAACATCACGATCCGGGGAAGCGTAACCGCCCGGCGCATCCTGTTCGAAGGCAAGCGCGCCGTGGGCATAGAGGCCGAAAGCGGCGGCGATATATTTACGGTAGAAGGGGACCAGATCGTGGTCTGTAGCGGGGCCGTTGCTTCTCCACAGCTGTTGATGCTTTCGGGCATCGGACCGGCCGAACACCTTAGAAGCATGGGCATCGACGTAATCCAAGACTCCCCTGGCGTTGGCCAGAACCTGCGCGACCATCCTTCCGCTGCCGTCCTGTACCGGGCCACCGGCGAGAGCCCGGACATCCAGGCGCCGGTCATCCAGGTCGGTTTGCGCTATACCGTGCAGAATTCCAGCCTCCGCAACGATATGCAGATCAGCCCCATGCTCATGACCAGCGAGCACCGTCCCGCCCAGGTTGAAATCAACGATGACGAGAATTACATCGGGATGAGCGCCAGCCTGCAGCTTGCCCTGGGCAAAGGTGAGTTGAAGCTGACCTCCACCGATCCCCACGTGCAGCCCTTCTTGAACTACAACTACTACACAGAGGAAGAAGATCTAAGGCGCATGCGGGAGGCGGTGAAATTATGCATCGAGATCTGCGAACAGACCTCCTACAGCGACATTCTCTTGAACCGGGTGAATCCCACCGACACCGACCTAGTCTCGGACGAATCCCTGAACGCATGGCTGATGCGGAATTCCGGCACCTCCCACCATATATCCGGCACCTGCAAGATGGGACCCGACTCCGACCCCATGGCGGTGCTGGACCAGTATTGTCACGTGCGTGGTATCGAGAACCTGCGGGTGGCCGACGCCTCGGCGATGCCCGACTGCATCCGGGCCAACACCAACGCCACCACCATTATGATTGGAGAGAAGGTGGCCGACTGGATCAAAGAAGGACGCTAATCGCAAGAAGATGACCATGATTGGCGGGAACTTGACCCACTGAATCAAAGGAGGACGCCGATTGATAACGCCGGGCCGGGGCGACACAACGGTGCGGCGTTATCTGTCTTGCCAGGCCGGGGTTTCCTCATTGACACAGTGGAGGAAGACGAAAGCGGAGGTCCGGCCCAGACCGGCGAAGGGCCTAGTCAAAACCTTGACCCGGCCGTTGTAGTCCAGGTGGTCTAATGATCTTAGGTAGGCCTGGAACGACCCGTGCTGTTTGACGAGGTCAAGCGTGGTGCGGGCGTTCTCCACCGTTGCCACGATCTTACGCCGGTTGCGCACGATGCTCCGGTCCTCAAAGAGGCGCTCCAGGTCATTTGGGCCATAGGCGGCAACACGTTCCAAATGAAACTGGTCAAAACTCTTCAAGAAGCCGTCCCACTCTTCCCGAACTACGGACCAACTGAACCCGGCCCGGAAGATTGCCCTAGTTAACTCTTCGAAGTAGCGGTCATCGCCTTCAGGTGTGATCTTGGGTGGTATTTCCAGGGCTCTTCGCACTTATCCATTCCTCATTTTCGGCCTTGTAGGCCACCGGCCGGTATATCTTTATTTCCTCTGGCCCGGGATCTGCCGGAACCGTTTGCGCAATCCCTACTTGGCGGAAAATTCTACATACTACCCTTAATCTCAATGATATGTTATATTTGCTAGCGTGATGCCAATGGGGGAGGCAACGCCAGATGGAACTGCGGCAACTTGTTAGTTTTTACCACGTTGCTCGGCTTCGAAGTGTCTCTAAAGCCGCCCGCGCTCTGGAGCTGGGGCAGCCTACCGTAACCACCCACCTGCGAAAGCTGGAGTACGAGTTCGGGATCACTCTGTTCGACCGAATAAAGCGGCCGATCCATCTAACCTCAGAAGGGTCAATCCTTCTGGAACTGGTCACTCCGGTGGTCCAAGCGGTGGATACCCTGAAAGCCCAGATGGACTACAGCGAATCCCGGGGCTCTTTTGTTGTTGGCGCCTACCCGGACCTGGTGATGCACCACCTGCCGGCGGGAATCCAGGCCTTCAGCAAGAATTACCCAGATGTGCGCATCCAGCTATTGGCCCGGCCCTACAACCCTTTGATGCGATTGGTCAAATCAGGCGAGATTGACCTGGCATTTTCCGCCCCACCGCCCGCAGATGACCAGTCCTTGGACTTCCAAGAATTGTTCCAGTTCGACATTGTGCTGATGACCCCTCTTGGCCATCCTTTGTTAGAGCGGGACATAATTACATTGAAGGACCTGTCTCCTTGGCCTCTAATCCTCTCCGGTCCGGAAAGCCTGACGCGTCAGAAGGTTGAGCAGGAACTCAGAAATCAGGGCGTGTCCTGCGATGTCGTGCTGGCCTTGGACGACACAGGGTCCATCAAACGCTACGTCGAGACTGGGATGGGAGTGGCGGTCTGCGCCGACTTTACCCTTCATCAGCAAGACCATGACCGTCTCGGGGTAGTGCGGTTGGACCACATCTTCGATTCCTCGGTCATCGGCGTGTGTACGTTGAAGGGCAAGTTCTTAGGCCAAGCCGTGCGGACCTTCATCGAGGTGCTTTCCGACGAAATGAGGGGATACCACGCCGACTTAGCCGGCTGGGACCACCCCAGGGCCAGCAAAAAGAGCAAGGCATTGTCCCGGTAGCGCACTGTATTCCGCTCTCTGGCACCGGTCCCCTCAGAATTCCGAAACGTTTCGGCCAATCAGCGGTGCCCGCCCCTCCGTCACCTTGCTTCCGATTCTGTACCCTGCCTTCCCCTTGAGTCATCTCGGCGAAAAACTGAATAATGGTGGCGGATTATTCACCTGGTTCGAGGTCTTTTATGTCAAGCGGTGCCTCAATTAGGATCCTTAACGTAACCGTGGCCGGGGCCGGTATCGTCGGCCACCCCATAGCCCCAGGACCGCATCATTTAGTCCTACCACCCTGGCATCTAAATAGCCGAGATTGCTATACTCCTAAAAGCGCTGTGGAAATGCTCTGTGCACATTTAGGAGTCCTAGCAATGGGCAGGCTTCCAAAAAAGGCGCAAATCCGTAGCTAATTTCGCCAACAAGCCGGTGTAGCTCAGTGGCAGAGCAGCTGTTTCGTAAACAGCAGGTCAAGGGTTCGACTCCCCTCACCGGCTCCATTTTTCAGGCGCGAAAAGGCCCGAAATTCTGATATCCGGGCTCTTCATTCCATGCGGATGTAAAGGGATAGTCCCAAACTTCCTCTGAGGCTGGGGACGCCGAGCATCGGTGGAGCCTGAAACTCCTGTTCCCGAGATCAACGATCCATCTAAGGCGTCGGTCTTCTTTCTCCCCGATCAGCGGTAGCGATTCAATACAACTGTAATGTTAATGTCTACAGAATAGCAGGCGCCTCTGCGTGGCCCCCATAGCGAACCGAGTTGCCCTAGTCAGATGCGGCGCCAGCGTAGGTGGCTCGGGAGCATAGTTTGCTTTCCCTAGTATGGGTAATTATGCCAACGCAGAAGGTGCAATCCCTTCCATCCACGACCCCAAGCATGGCAAGATAGGAAAATGCTTGGAAACCTAGACCATGACTCAGACCGCCGCCCAGTTCGAGTGGGCGGCGGTCAGTTGTTCCAACTTCGAAGCGCCAGTTCCCGACCCACATTGGATCGACGGGGATGGGCCGGCTTTGGTAAGAAGTCTAGCGGAAAAGTGTCACCATCATAAAAGAGACAGCATGATTCCTGGCCAAGCGTACTCGGAGGCTAAATCCGGCCCATGAAGTTGTTCTTCCTAGGTGTCTTCGCACTTGTACTGGTAGGATGTTCGGTCACGAGCGACCCAACAGATGCCCCGAATATGTCAAGGGCGGAGAGAAATTGTACCGGCAGGGCGGAGAGAAACTGTACCACTAAACGCCGCGGTGTGAGAGTCAAAGTGTCGTGGTATGTGAG
>MUCT01000011.1 GCA_002816585.1 SAR202 cluster bacterium Io17-Chloro-G6
ATGCCCAGGGCCATCAGCCCCATTAGAACACTATCGAAGTAGGAAACCTCCGGCACCGATACCTCTTCGGAGACCACCGGCAGCGCCTGCTCGGCGGGGAGGCTGGCGGGTTGTACTTTGGCCACCAGGTTCCTCACCACACCATCCACCAATTGGTTTCTCTGGAGGTCTCTCGTGTTGTGCACGAAGGCAACCGGGACCGGAACGATCAGAGAACCTTCGGGGGAAAGATCGACGAACCCCGCAGGGATGATAATCAGGTAGTCCAGATCCCCATCGGCCACCCGGCGCCGGGCGGCGGACTCAGAGATTGGAGCTTCTTCCAATCCGAGGAATTCAATACCGGCCAGTTGGTCTCGCAACAGGCTTGAGGCGCCGGTGTTCGCTTGGTCCACCAAGGCTAAGTTAGGCGACCCTACGCCCTTAATGTCCAGAAGTCCAAAGACTACCACCAGCAGCAAGGGGAAAAACAATGCCCAGAAAGTTGCCTGGCGGTTCCTGGCCATCATCTTTAGGTTGGCGAAGGTGAACGCCAACATGATCAGTCCCGCAACTCGTTACCGGTTAGCTCCAGGAAGACGTCCTCCAAAGTGACGGGAGCAATTTCCATTCGCTCCAGGTTGATGTCGCTGCGCACCATCTCGTCCAGCACTTTGCCCAGGGATGAAGGACCACTCTTTAGACGCAACAGATATGCATTACCGTCTAACTCCTGAACGAACTCCACGGTGCCATTCAGGGAAGCCACCTGGCCCTCTGTCAACGGATGATCCAAAGCAAGCTTTACGGTGTAAGCGGCTTCTAGCCGGCCGATCAGGTTTCTCGGGGTGTCAACCGCCAGCAGGCGGCCCCTGTCCATGATGGCTAGCCTGTCGCACAGCTCCTCGGCTTCTTCCATGTAGTGGGTGGTGAGGACCACGGTAACGCCCCGTTCGTGTATCTCACGGATGAGTGACCATATATTGCGCCGGGCTTGTGGATCCAGACCGGTGGTGGGCTCGTCCAGGATAATCAACTCAGGGTCGTTGATTAGGCTGGCGGCCACGGTGAACCGTTGCACTTGGCCGCCAGAGAGATATTTGACGTAGCTGCCGGCCTTGTCGAGGAGGCCGACCTGTTCCAACAGGATTTCAGGGGATATGCGATTGGGATAAAAAGTTCCAAGAAGGGAAAGAATTTCTTGGAGAGAAAGATAGTCGAAGTAGGCCGAAGACTGGAGTTGTACGCCGATCTTTGCTTTAACTTCGTTGCGGCGCCGGGAAACGTCCAAATCCAGTACGGTGACTTGACCCTGGGTAGGCGGCTGTAAGCCTTCGATAATCTCCAGGGTAGTTGTTTTGCCCGCTCCGTTGGGGCCAAGAATGCCAAAAATCTCGCCCCGCTTCACAGTAAAAGAAACCTGGTCAACTGCTGTGAACGAACCGTAGCGCTTGACCAGGCTCTCTACCCGAATCGCTGTATCCATGATAACATCGTGAATTATATCACACGCTCACTTTGCGCCTGGATGACGATCGCATCAAGGCGTTCCCGCCGATGTAGCCCAGCACGGTCGAGTAATCTCCGACCTCCAAGCCTATCTGACCGGCGCCGAAGTGTAGCTTCAGCGTTACGGTCCCAATATTCAAGAACCCAGGTAGACCGGCCGACTTATTATGAAACTATGTTAGATTGCCCGGCGTTGTTATGGCAATAAGGCAGGCATCTGGGACGCCGTCCAAGACGGGTAATCCGAGCTCCCGGTTCCGCGGACTCACCTTGTTGACGGTACTGGCCGCCTTCGCATTGGTTGTTTTGGGCGGTGTGGTTCGGGTAACCGAGTCCGGGCTGGGTTGCCCCGACTGGCCCCTATGCCAAGGCCGGATATTCCCTCCTCTCGAGACATCAGCCATAATCGAATATTCCCACCGCTTGGTCGCCTCCGCCATTTTGGGCCCTTTGATCGTCGCGACCTGCGCCGCGGCCTGGGTCTCCTACCGGCGAGACCGTTGGCTGGTGGTCCCGGCTACCGCGGGGCTGGTCCTGATGCTAGCACAGGCTTTGCTCGGTGGAGCGACGGTATTGACCGGTCTTCCCGGATGGATCGTAGCCGCCCACCTGGCGTTGGGTGAGGTGCTGATGGCTTGCCTCATCTTGGTAGCAGTGGTGGCTCACTTCGGGCCCCCAGTGCTTCCTCGAAGACTGCATAATACTGCCGGAGCCCTGCATTTCCCGGTCCTGGCTCTCGTTTCAGGGCTAGGGATTTATCTGATCATTATTTCGGGGTCGGTAGTCACAAATACCGGCGCGACCGGGGCATGCTCAAACTGGCCTCTCTGTCAATTCCAATTGCTACCCGGCGGCGGTCTGCCCTTGATCCACATGTCCCATCGAGTGGTCACTGTCATATTTGGTCTTATTTTCCTATATACTCTGTATGCGGCCTACCAGAAGCATTTCAAGACTGCCCAGCTAAGGTGGCTGTCCGCGATCGCCGCGGTCTTATTCGCGGCACAGGTAGGCGTGGGAGCCGCCACAGTGTTTATGCATTTCCCGGCGGAATTAAGAGCTTTGCATCTATCGTTGGCTACTTTGATATGGGGAACCGTGGCAGCCCTGGCCGTTTTGAGTTTGATCAAATCTGGTGAAGACCTCCCGGAAGCATCCGATGCTTGACCGGCCAACACTAACAAGGTCAGACCCGGACTCGGGACTAAACCGTCTGCAAAGTCTGGTGCAGTTGTTCAACGATTACCTGGCAATGATGAAGCCCCCCATCGTTGTCCTGCTTCTGTTCACCGCCATCGGCGGCATGTTCTTGGCGGCACAGGCCGTTCCACCTTGGGACATCGCTTTGCTTGTGTGCCTGGGCGGAGCGTTGGGAGCCGGTGGCGCCAACGCACTGAACCACTACCTTGACCAGGACATAGACAGGAAGATGTCCCGCACCGCGAGCCGTCCCTTGCCGGGCAACCGGGTCGCTCCTCGAAGAGCACTAGTCTTCGGCATCGTGTTGAACGTCGCAGCGTTTTTAATCTTGGGCGCTTGGGTCAACCTGATGACCGCATATCTTACCCTCTCGGCGACCCTGTTTTACTTGTTCGTTTATACCATCTGGCTGAAACGGACCACTCCTCAGAACATTGTCATTGGAGGGGCCGCAGGAGCGATTCCACCGGTGGTTGGGTGGGTAGCGATAACCGGTAGCCTCGACCTACCGGCCCTGTATATGTTCACAATCATATTTTTCTGGACGCCTCCCCATTTCTGGGCATTGGCTTTGCTGATTCAGGACGACTACGCGGAGGCGGGTATTCCCATGTTGCCCGTCGTTTCGACCTCAGAGCACACCGCACTCCATATCTTCCTTTACTCTCTGGTGCTGGTGGCTCTAAGCTTGATTTTTGCCGCCACCTCTGCCGTTGGTTTGGTTTACCTGGGCTCGGCTGTAGCCTTGGGAATAATATTTGTCGTTATGGCCTGGCGCCTGCTTCAAGAGACCACCAGACGCCGGGCCAAGCCCCTGTACCTATACTCCCTCGTCTATCTGGCGCTGCTCTTCGTAGCAATGATGGTAGATAGTACAGTGCCCATCTGATGCAACCAGTTCCTCGCCTCGAGCAAACAACGCATACCGCCGGATCAATAGTGACATCCACCTGTATTCAGGTGCGTTGACAGTCTTAATAAGGCTGTGATAATGTCCCTCCCGAATAGTGAAAAAAGCACATACCATAGCGTTTGAGGTCAGGGAAAGCTTGAAGCCACAGGTCGGACCACTCACACGGTTAAGCAACCGGATCAGCGGGGGCGGACACCATTACCGGCGTTTCGCCAAGTTCGCGATCCTCGCCGCAGTGTTACTCCTTCTTCTAGCCTGCTCCACGGGAAAGCAGTCCACCTGGGACCCGGTAGGACCCGTAGCCGAGAGACAGCTACTCCTATTCAACGTGCTGCTTTGGGTGATGGTCGTTGTTTTCATATTGGTTGAGGGCGTCTTGGTCTATGCAGCGATCCGTTACCGCAAACGCCCGGGACAGGCGCTGCCCAACCAGACTCACGGTAACATGCCCCTGGAAATCGCCTGGACCATCATCCCGACCATTCTGATCATGGCTCTGGGCATCTGGTCGGTAGTCACCCTCTACCAATTTGACGAACCCCCGGCGTCGGCCGACATCTTGCACGTGAACGTAACGGGCCACCAATGGTGGTTTGAGTTCGAGTACGAAGATGCCGGAGGCGGTAAGCGAATCGTCACGGCGAACGAACTCAAAATACCTGTGGACCGCGCCGTCAGGCTCACTCTTGAAAGCGACGATGTGCTCCACAGCTTCTGGGTTCCCAAGCTGGCTGGGAAAGTCGACGTGGTTCCCACCCGGACCAATCACATGTGGTTCCAAGCCGACTCGGACAAGATCGATTCTTTGCCGGCCACCTTCCATGGTCAATGCGCTGAGTTCTGCGGTATCGCCCACGCCTTGATGAAGTTCCGGGTGCGAGTCTTGGACCAGCAGGACTACGACTCATGGGTCCGGAACTATGGGCCCCCACCGGCTACTACCGACCAAGCCGAGCAAGGCAAGCGGACGTTCGGACAATGCGCCATGTGCCATTCCATAGACGGTGAGAACGATTCCGGGGCTCAAGCCAGCCGGAAAGAGGCCTTCATCACCGGCGGCGCATTATCGCCGGCGCCCAACCTAACTGACCTACGGACCAGGGAGAGTCTGGCGGCTGGCCTGTTGGACTTGAACAAAGAAAACCTGAAGCGCTGGCTTAGAAACCCAGATGAAGTGAAGCCGGGCAACCACATGAAAGCCCGGGCGGCTCACCTGTATGGGACTGGAGAGCTTAGTCTGAACGACGACGACTTGGATGCCGTCGTTGCCTACCTTTTGAACTTGCAGTAGACTAGTCGGATTAAAGAGCAAAAAGGCAGCTCTAGCTTCCAGCACAAGAATCCCCGGTAACGGGGAAGCGACTGGTCAACCGGATCTAGAGTGACAGAGACGTCGGAGACGGACCATGGCAACAATAACGGGAGTACTTGCGCGACCAACCGGCTACTCCGGGGTGTGGGGCTGGATCACCACCGTTGACCACAAACGTATCGGAGTACTCTACGGCGTAACCGCGTTCATCATGCTGCTGATCGCCGGCTCCGAGGCCGGCATCATGCGGGCCCAGTTGGCTCAGCCGGACAGCACGCTGGTAGGGCCAGAAACCTTTAACCGGCTATTCACCATGCACGCCACCGCCATGGTGTTCATGGTGATTATGCCCCTGAGCGCCAGTTTCTTCAATTTTGTCGTTCCTTTGGCCATCGGCGCCCGGGACGTGGCCTTTCCCCGGCTAAACGCCTTTAGCTACTGGGTCTTCCTTTTTGGTACCCTTCTGATGCACGCCAGTTTCCTGGTAGGTCAGGTCCCTAACGCCGGTTGGTTTTCCTACGCCAATCTGACCGCAACAACTTACAGTCCCGACGCCGGCCTAGACTTCTGGGCCCTCGGATTGTTGGTCTTGGGAGTATCCTCGGTAGCCGCAGCCCTGAATTTCATGGTGACCATCATCAACATGCGCTGTCCAGGAATGACCATGATGCGCATGCCCGTTTTCATTTGGATGACCCTGATTACCTCCATCCTACTGGTGCTAGCATTCCCGGTCATAACCGTCGGGTTGGTCGAACTGGTCATGGACCGGAACTTCGGCACCCACTTCTTCGACACCGCTGGGGGTGGCGACCCCATTCTGTGGCAGCACCTGTTCTGGGTGTTCGGCCATCCGGAAGTTTACATCCTGATACTGCCCCCCATGGGAGTGGTTTCCGAGATCCTACCCACCTTCTCCCGGAAGCCTTTGTTCGGATATCCTATAGTGGTATTCTCCGGCATCGTCATCGGATTTATGAGCTGGGCAGTCTGGAGCCACCACATGTTCACCACGGGCATGGGTCCCACAGCTTTAACCGTGTTTACCATCACCACCATGCTGATCGCCGTGCCCACCGGGGTAAAGATATTCAACTGGATCGGCACTCTTTGGGGAGGGTCAGTCGATCTAAAAACGCCGATGTTGTTCGCATTGGGCTTTATCTCTCTGTTCATCATCGGCGGTCTAAGCGGCGTCTCTCACGCGGTAGCACCCTCAGATTTTCAGCAGCAAGACACCTACTATATTGTGGCCCACATTCATTACGTGCTGTTTGGAGGATCGATCTTCGGGATACTAGCTGGTATTTACTACTGGTTCCCCAAGTTAACGGGCCGCATGTTAGGGGAGGGAATAGGCAAGGTAACCTTCTGGTTCACCTTTGTCGGCATGAATCTCACCTTCTTCCCCATGCACTTCGTCGGGATGAACGGAATGCCTCGGCGAATCTACACCTACGGTGAAGAATACGGCTGGGGATTGCTGAACATGCTGTCATCTTTGGGATACGTGGTCCTTTTCCTTGGCATGCTGCTCTTCGTCATCAATCTGATCCAGTCCCTGCGCAACGGCCGCGTCTCCGGACACGATCCCTGGGATGCTCCTACCCTGGAGTGGAGCATCTCTTCGCCGCCGCCGGTTTATAACTTCGCCGAGATTCCCCGGGTGGAAGGGCGAGATCCATACTGGACGACGAAGCGGCGGGCCGAAGCGGAAGGCCAGCCGATTACCTCAGGCGAACCTCACGTTGACCCGGTTACTATCCATATGCCCAGTCCGTCCTACTGGCCGGCACTCGTGGCCGTCGGCGTAGTATTAATCGCCGCGGGGTTACTGACCCATTACTCCCTGAGCTTTGTGGGGGGGATAATCGCCTTCATCAGTACCATTGGCTGGAGCAATGAGCCAGCGACGGCGCCTCAGTCCCATCATTAGGAGAGCTAGTTTTGGCCCACGCGGCAGAACACGCGATTGAAGAGACGACTACCGGCCTAAATCACCGGAAGATGCTCATGTGGATCTTCCTGGGGTCGGACTGCATGTTCTTCGCCGCTTTGATCGCTACCTACATGGTCTATAGGGGTCAAAGCATCAGCGGCCCCTACCCCAACGACATTATCAGCGTACCGATAACCACCATCAGCACCTTCGTGCTGTTGTGCAGCAGCTTTGCTATGGTGCAAGCTCTGGCCGCCACGAACCGGAACGACCAGAAAGGTATCCGCATCTGGCTACTGGCCACAGCATTCTTGGGAGCAATTTTCATCGGCTTCCAAATCTACGAGTTCAATGCCTTCAAAAACGAAGACCTGACCTTAGGCGCCAACCTGTTCGGCGCCACGTTCTTCACGCTAACAGGGTTCCACGGCGCTCACGTTACCGTGGGTATCATCTGGTTATTGGGGATGTTCGTCGTTGCCATGAAAGGTCGGCTGGGTCCAGCCACCGCCTTGGACGTGGAACTCGTCGGATTGTACTGGCACTTCGTAGACATCGTGTGGATCATCATCTTCACCCTGCTGTACCTGATAGCCGGGTTTGACACCGGGCCCACGCCCGGGTCAGGAAGTTAGGTCCACTTGCACCGCGCGACACTTCAGGAGATCTGTCCATGAGTAGTAGTCACCAAGTCGAGCAAGGCCACCATCCTTCGTTCAAGCAGTACGTATTGGTGGCTGCAATCCTATTCCTGATCACTATTGTCGAGTTCTTCGCGATTTACCCTAACCCGGATCAGATTGGTGCCGCCAAGATTCCAATATTGGTGATCCTGTCCGCGATAAAATTCGCCATCGTGATCATGTTCTACATGCACTTGAAGTTCGACAACCGCATGTTCACCGTCTTCTTCCTGGCCGGCCTGACGCTGGCATTCGCGGCGGGGATTGCAGTGTTGGCGATGTTCTCCGCCTTAGGAGGTGGACCAAGGGCGTTCGCCAGCGCCAACGCGGTGCCCTACGTGGAGGACGAACACGGTGCCGAGAGCGCCAAACCATCTGCTATTCTTGTACCGACCGTGCCACCACCCTCCGACACTACTCCCACTGAATCCAAAGCGCCGGACGTTGCCCCCACATCTGCCCCCCCGGTAGAGGAAAAGCCATCGGGAGGATCAGCAGCCACGGCTTCGATAGAAATCGGTACGAACGGAGACGCTCTTGAATTCAGCCTGGCTGCGCTCTCTGCAGCCAGCGGTGCACAAGTTACTCTGACCTTTAGTAACGGCTCCTCGGTGAACCAGCACAACTGGGTCCTGGTGAAAACCGGTACCAAAGACGCGGTAGCTGCCGCTGGAACCGGCGCCGGCCCGGGGGCAGGCTGGTTACCGGCCGAAGACGGCCGGGTGCTGGCAGCCTCAGGCCTACTGAACCCAGGCGCAACCGAGCAGGTGAGCTTCACCGCACCAGCACCGGGAACCTACCAGTTCGTATGCACATTCCCCGGACACAACTTCACTATGTTCGGAGATTTTACAGTCAAGTAAAAAAACTAGGTTCTCCCAATATATAGTCGAATCCAAGCGCTTCCCTCGACAGCGTAGGGAGCGCTTTTTGCTGCCTCTGCCTCAGCCTGAAGTCAACGCCGTAAACTGCCCACCCGCTCCCGTGATCAAGCCCAGAACCCCCACAACCGCGGAAGTATTAATCGGCCCGTAAATATGGGGATAGACCGTCCCCGATCTGGCGGCCTCGTGTTTGATGGGGGAAACCAGGCGGTCGGTGTCCAGTTCCAATACCAGCATGTCGTCCCTGCCGTTAAATAGCCGATTGGCCACCTCCACCGCCTGAGAATAGTCTTGGGAACAGTGGATAAACCCTTCTAATGCCAGGCTCTCAGCAGCATATTCTTCCAGACTACTGGCGGCTTCCCAATCGGACACGGGGGCCAGGTGATAGATCATCGCCATATTATTCCCACCTAAAATGTTGTATCAGATGGATTCCTATGTCATTTTACCGGCGCCGGTCCATGAGAGCCATAGCTACGAGACAAGGGGCCACATCGAATGATAGGATGAGGACTGGAAATCCTCGGCGCCCGGCCGTCGGCCCATCAATGGCCACCGGGCGGGAATGGAGCGGCAGGCATGCAGACGGAGCAACACCAAGGAGCCGGACTGAAGTACCTAACCATCACACCGGACGGATACGACCCCGCATTACCCTATCCGTTACTGGTCATGCTCCACGGCTTCGGCGCCAACATGCAAGACCTGGCTGGACTGGCTCCTACAATCAGCTCCACCGGGTACGTTTACGCCTGCCCCAACGCTCCCATACCCTTCGACCTGGGAGGCGGCCATATCGGCTACGGCTGGACATCTCCCCGGGACCTGTACAAAGAGGGGGAGATTGAAGAGGCCGAGAGGTTATTGGACGGCTTCTTTAGCGAAGTATTCGAGAGATTCAAAGTTAGTCCGGACCAGACCATCCTCATAGGGTTTTCCCAAGGCGGAAGGATGACCTACCGTTGCGGCGTCGGCCGGCCACAACCGTTCGCGGGGCTCGCAGCCTTGAGCGCCTCCCTCTCAGAGCCACAGGAGCTTGAGATCCGGCTTCCCGAGGACCGCAGTCAACCTATCTTCGTCGCCCATGGAACTTCCGATCCCCAGGTGCCGGCAGAAAGGGCCCACAACGCCATCAAATGGTTTGAGGAGTTTGGCTTTCAACCCGAGTATCACGAATACAATATGGGCCATTCGATCAGCGACCAGGTACTGAACGACTTGATACCGTGGATGACTAAGACCTTGCCGCCACAGGAACCTGGCAAATAACTCGAAGAGAGGACCTCTCTCAAAGCTTCCCCTCACCACGGGCCCAGCCATCTCCCACCGGCCCTCGCCTGCTGCGGCGTCATGATTGTCTTCGTGGGATAATAAAGAGGATGACCTTCTCTAGCCAACTCAGCCGGCTGCTAACCCTCCGCTCCGCTCCATTCATATACCTGGGCCTAGCGTCTACTATACTCGCGCTGGCGGCCTGCATCGGCGGCGAACGGGCGATCACCTCTACCCATGAAGCCGTTTCGGCAATAACGCCTGCGGCCACTAGGACTCCGATTGCTGCCGCCACAAGCACACCCCCACCCGCATCTAAGGCAGCCCCTCCAGCCACAAAAAGCTTGACAATAAATCTACCTGACGACGAAGGCGCCCACCTGACGCCCATCGAGTGGTGGTACTTCAACGGTTCCCTAACCGATGATACCGGTGCCGAATACAGCTTCCACTACGTTACATTCCAGTCGGTCTTACCCAACGGCCTTACACCCCGGTTGCTGCAACTTAGCTGGGCTGACCATAGTAAGGGGGTTTACCTAACCGCCGAACGTCCAGCCCTACCGTTGCTTGAGACAACCAAAGGAGACTTCGCCTTCCAGGTCAACGACTGGAGCATGGCCGGAGACGGTACGAAGTATTCAATGGCGTTCAACACCGGCGAATACTTCGCCACATTGCAAGCCGTTTCTAAAAAACCAGCAACCCTCCATCAGGGCAAGGGACTCGTAGACCTGGGCATCGCAGGCGAGTCCTATTACTACTCACGAACTCGCCTGACACTGTCAGGCAGCCTGACCATCGGCCAAGAGGATAGGCTGGTTTCCGGCTTGGCTTGGATGGATCACCAATGGGGAGATTTCAGCACGGCGCCGGTGGGATGGGATTGGCTGAGCCTACAACTGGACGACGGCTCGGACTTGATGATTTCCCTGGTTTGGAACCCTGACGGACACCAACCCATCGTCAGCTACGGAACTTACGTACCGCCCACCGGCCAACCTAGAAACGTTGCCGGCGACGATATCTCGTTAACCGCAACTGGCTCGTGGACCAGTCCCGTCACCGGGACCACTTACCCGGTGGGCTGGAAGTTGTCAGTACCGTCATTGGACCTGGGCTTGACCCTCACTCCAGACTTACAGGCCTCCGAATTCCAGGGAAGCAAGTTCGTGCCGCAAGCTTATTGGGAAGGGGCTGTTACTATATCCGGAACGCGGAACGGCCAGAGAGTGTCCGGCAAAGGCTTCGCGGAACTGGTGGGCTACGATACCAGGGAGTTCTCGTTTCCGAATCTTGGGGATACCCGGAAATAACAGGACGGGCTACTCAGCCTTGAGCGTCCTTTCGAATCATTTGGGCCAACCTGGCCTGCTCACCAGGGACGTCTTCCGGCTGCACTGGTATGGGCAGGGCACCCAATCGCTGCAGCACCGTCGATTCCAGCACCGACTTCTCCTGGTCAGATAACGCCCACCGGCGGGCTACGTCATCCGCCCCGTAGAGCACGGCCTGGCGAAACCCATAATCAGCCACAGCCCGATCGGCAATCTCGATCAATTTATCCATGCAATCCCCCGAAAGGCTAGGTAGCCAAGGCCCAGGCACCACCGTCGATGATGTATGTACTGCCGCTGACGTAAGACGCTTCATCCGAAGTCAGCCAGGTTATCAAGTTGGCTACCTCATCGGGACGTCCCACCCTTCCCATTGGGTGCTCCACGTTCCGCTCCTGAAACGTCTCGGCGCTGGCGGTACTGCCCCGCATCTGGGGTGTGTCGATACCGCCGGGGGCAATGCAATTGACCCGCACGCCCTGATGGGTATATTGAGCCGCGGCCACCTTGGTCATGTGGATCACGCCCGCCTTGCTGACTGCGTAGGGCACTGAGTAGGCAACGCCCCGAACGCCGGACATGGAGGAGATGTTGACAATGGCCCCGCCGCCGTGCTCCAACATCGCCGGTATGGCGTACTTGCAACAGTAGAACGTACCTTTAAGATTGGTATCCATGGTCAGGTCCCAGTCTACGTCTTCAACTTCGACCAGAGGAGGAGTCCGGATCAGGATAGCGGCGCCGTTCACCAATCCGTCCAGGCGGCCGAACTTGGAAACCGTGTCCGCCACCATCTGCTCCACCTGGCCGGAGCGGGAAATGTCCACCCTGGATACCGCCGAATTCTGGTTGTCTCCTTCCATCAGGTCCCGGGTTTCTTCAGCTCCCGCCTGGTTCCGGTCAGCTACGACTACTTTGGCGCCTTCTTGCTGGAGGCGCCAACAGGTAGCCCGGCCGATTCCCGACCCACCACCGGTTACGATCACCACTTTATTCTCCATTCTTCCGACCAACAGTGCCTCCCCAGGTCCATGTCAACCGCACAACCCCGACGCGTTGTGGATTATAGCACGGGGAAATCCCCACGCCCCTTTCGAAAGCGGGTCTCGATGCCGGTCCCGTTGATGGCAGTCTTGCACCACCGCTGCATCGGCGTTATTATTCAAATCTCGTATGTCCAGGCGGCTAACTTGACCTTTGTAAAGGATCCGGTGCTTGGTTGACCACCTCGAATCTGCGCACGCCACTTTACGATACCCATCTCTCCTTGGGGGCACGTATGGTTCCCTTCGGAGGGTGGGATATGCCGGTGCAGTACTCCGGCATCCTGGGAGAAGTTGCAGCGGTTCGTACCTCCACAGGATTGTTCGATGTATCCCACATGGGCAGATTGTACATCTCAGGTCCTCGCGCCACCGAGTTTTTGGACTGGGTGCTGACTGGGTCAGTGGAAAGCCTCCGGGTGGGCCGTGCCCGCTACTGCATGATCTGCAACGAACAGGGTGGTGTCGTCGACGACACCATCTTCTACCGGCTGGCCGAGGACCGCTACTTACTTATACCCAATGCCGGCAACCGCAATACGGTGGTAGCTTGGTTCCAGCGTTGGCTCGATGAAAAATTCCCAACCGGTTGTGAGATCCAAGACCGCACCGAAGCCATGGCCCTACTCTCCCTTCAAGGCCCAGCCGCTGCCGATGTAATGGACCGCCTATGCAGCGCCCCTCCATCCTCATTGCGCCCGTTCGCCTGGCAGGAGACCAAGCTACAGGATACGCCGGTATTTTTGGGGCGCACCGGTTACACAGGGGAAGACGGCTTCGAGATTGTGGCCGACGCGGACCAAGCCGCGTCCCTATGGCAGACATTCACGGAGAACGGTGCAACGCCCTGCGGACTAGGGGCCAGAGACGTGCTCCGATTGGAAGCCGGCTTGCCCCTCCACGGGCACGAGATAAACGAAGATACCACGCCCATCGAGGCTGGTTTGGAGAAGTTCGTCCGGTTTGACAAAGAATATGTAGGATCAGCAGTCCTACGCGGCAAACACGAGAAGGGTGTGGGGCGCAGGCTCGTCGGCCTGAAGGTACCGGGCCGCAGCGCCCCAAGGGCGGAGTACGCCATCCTAGACCACGGCCGACCCGTCGGTCGGGTTACAAGCGGCAGTTACTCCCCCACCCTTGACACCAGCATCGCCACAGGCTACGTTGACGCCAACCTAGCCGAAGCTGGGATTATGCTGGAAGTGGATATACGAGGCCGCACCTCCCCAGCTGAAGTGACGCTTCTCCCCTTCTACACCAGGCCAAGGAGATAGCACATTGAGCCCCGATGACCGCAAATACTCCAACGAACATGAATGGGTCAAAATGGAGGACACCACTCAAGCCTTGGCCGGAATCACCGTGTATGCCCAGAACCAGCTAGGCGATATTGTTTACGTTGATCTACCCAAGACCGGCGCGACCATTAGATTCATGGAGAAGATGGGTGAAGTGGAGTCGGTAAAGGCGGTTTCAGATCTGTTTTCTCCGATTACTGGCGAGGTCACAGAGGTCAACGACCGTTTGCTGGACCATCCGGAGTTGGTCAACGAAGACCCCCTGGGAGAGGGCTGGCTGGTGCGAGTGACCGTCGCCGATGCCGCCGAGTTGGACCAACTCATGTCTGCCGAAGAGTACGAAGCGTTCATCAGCGGACTGTCGTGACGATATCTAGCCGAGCGACAGGCTCTTCGTCTGAATCCCCATTCCAATTCCCGTATATCCCGAATACGCCCGATGAACAGGCGGCGATGCTGGCTACGTTGGGAGTGGCGTCCATCGATGAACTATTTCAGGACATACTCGACGAGTTCCGCAACCCCTCGCTGACCCTGCCTCAACCCATGTCCGAACTGGAGGTCCAGAAGGAACTAGCCGGACTAGCCTCACGAAATCGGACGTTGGGTAGCGGTCCCTCTTTTCTAGGCGCCGGGTCGTACAATCACTTCATTCCAGCCGTCGTCAAAGCATTAATGACCCGAGGCGAGTTCTTAACCGCCTACACCCCTTATCAAGCGGAAGCCAGCCAAGGCACGCTACAGGTCATCTACGAGTTCCAGACCCTGATAAGCAACCTCTACGGCATGGAGGTGGCCAACGCCGGCATGTACGACGGCGCCACCAGCCTGGCCGAAGGCGTCCTCATGGCCTGCCGGGTAACCAGACGGAGCCGTGTGGCCGTTGCCGATACCTTGTCGCCGTATTACCGGCAAGTCATCGAGACCTATTGCCAGGCCCAGGGGATCGAGATTCACAGTGTCTCACCCAGCCGATCAACCAATCTTGACGGGGAACCCGCTTGCCTAGTGGTCCAATACCCCAACTTCTACGGGTATATCGAAGACTTGGCCGGACTGACCGAGGCCGCCCACTCCCAGGGAGCATTAATCGTCATCTCAGCCGACCCGCTGGCGATGGGGATGTTCCAGCCACCGGGCCATTACGGGGCGGACATCGTCACCGGAGAAGGCCAGCCACTGGGCATACCTCCCAGCTTCGGCGGTCCATACGTCGGGCTTTTCTCCACCAAACAGGAATACATCCGGCAGATGCCCAGCCGACTATCGGGCCGAACTGTGGACAGCGAGGGAAGGACCGGCTACGTGTTGACCTTGCAAACTCGGGAGCAGCACATCCGCCGGGAGCGGGCCACCAGCAACATCTGCACCAACGAGGCCCTTTACGCCTTGGCATCGGCAATTTACCTGGCAGCATTGGGCAAACAGGGCTTGCGCCGGGTGACAGAACTCTGCTACCAAAAAGCCCACTACGCCGCCGCCCTTATCGCCCAGCTGCCCGGCTACTCCCTGCCCATCCAAGGCACGTTTTTCCAAGAGTTCGTGGTCCAGTGTCCCGTCTCACCCAGTAGCATCAACACCCGGCTGCTGGAACAGAACATTCTAGGCGGCCTCGACCTAAACGAAGCGTTTTCCAACGTCCACCATTCTGAAGGGAGGACCACACGGGGGTCCTCGCCTCCACCGCCGGAAGCGTTCCACAACCCCATGCTCTTGTGCGTTACCGAGATGAACTCGCGGCAGGAGATTGACGTGTTGATAGAGGCGCTGTCCGAGTTCGGCCGATGACCGGCGGCGGCAACCGGGAAACGACTAAGCTGCTGATGGAGCGTAGCGTTCCCGGACGCGTGGGAGCGGTGCTACCCGAGCCGGACGTTCCCGCCCAACCCCTTCCCGACCCATCGCTATTGCGCACCGAATTGGACCTGCCAGAAGTGTCCGAGCCGGAGGTTGTTCAGTATTTCACCGCGTTGAGCCAGCGTAACTTCTCGATCGACACCCATTTCTACCCCTTGGGAAGCTGTACTATGAAGTACAACCCCAAGATTAACGACGAGGTGTCCTTCCTACCAGGACTTGCCGGGATCCATCCGCTCCAGCCGTTGGAGTCTGCGCAAGGCGCGTTGGAGCTCCTATACCGGCTCCAAGGTTTCCTGGCCGAGATTACCGGACTGCCGGGAGTAGGCCTGTCTACACTAGCCGGCGCCCACGGTGAGCTGGCCGGCATGTTAATGTTGCGGGCCTACCACCAGGCCCGGGGCGATACTCATCGCCGCCAAGTTCTGATACCCGACAGCGCCCATGGCACAAATCCGGCCTCGGCAGCCATGGCGGGATTTGACGTTGTCACAGTGGTTTCCGACGATCAAGGTAACGTGGACCTGAAGGCCCTTCGCGAGTTGGCCGGCGCTAACTTGGCCGGAGTGATGATAACCCTGCCCAGCACCCTAGGACTCTTCGACACCGGAATAGTAGAGGTCTGCCAGATAGTCCATCAAGCCGGAGGATTAGTTTACGGAGACGGCGCCAACATGAACGCTCTGCTGGGCCGGGTCAAGTTAGGAGCGTTAGGGTTCGACGTTGTACACCTGAACCTACACAAGACCTTCAGCACTCCCCATGGCGGTGGCGGCCCCGGCGCAGGACCCGTCTGCGTTGCCACCCCCCTAATCGCTCATCTTCCGGCCCCGGTGGTAACCGAGACCGGCAGCGCTGGCGAACCGGTGTACGGGTTAGCAACGCCAGAGCAATCCATAGGCAAACTGAGCGGGTTTCACGGTAACTTCGGGGTGCTGGTTCGCGCTTTCACTTACATACTGTCTCTGGGCGGGGAAGGATTGCGCGCCATCAGCGGAAACGCGGTATTGAACGCCAACTACCTTATGGAAGCGCTCAAGGACACCTATTACCTGCCCTACGACCGGCGATGCATGCATGAGGCCGTTTTTTCCGCGGATTGGCAGAAGGCCCGGGGGGCCAGCGGTTTGGAGATAGTCAAGAGGCTTCTCGACTACGGCTTCCACGCCCCGACATTGTACTTCCCGTTGATCGTCCACGAAGCGTTGATGATTGAGCCTACCGAGTCCGAAACCCGGGAAACGCTTGACGCCTTTATCCAAGCGTTGCGGGACATCGACCGGGAAGTGACGGAAGACCCTGATCTGGTTCGCGGCGCACCCCATACCACCCCGGTTTCCCGTCTGGACGAGGCCACCGCCGCCCGCCAACCGGACCTGCGCTGGCGGGCAACTGGATAGTCTTCCAGATCCAATATTCAGGGTCCGAGTCCTTCGACAAGCTCAAGACGAAAAGTAGAAAAAGCCCAACGTCGGTGGTGACCCCAAGAAATCAGCGGCGAACCACTGGTTCCATTGGCGTGACTACGCTTTATCTCCGGCCTCTCTCTTCCTCTAGTGCCGCTTTCAGTACCTCTTCGTCAACCCTCACTTCAACTCCGGCCCGCTCTTCCTGCAGCAACATTGCCACCCGGGAGTCCCGGTCTCCCCATCCTCGGTTCATAGCTTCAGTCATTTCCTGTAACGCCAGGTTGGCCAGGCGCATGGGCACGTCGTACTCCCGGCCAACGCTCACTGCCAGGTCAACATCCTTCCGGGCCAGCCGAAGCGCGAAGTCCGGCGGGTCGAACTTTCCCGGCAGTAGGTGCTCTGCCAAACCCTCAAAGGTCCCACGGCGGCCTTGGGCGCCACGTCGCACTGCTTGCCACAGGGCCAGAGGCTCCACCCCAGCTTTCACACCCATGGTGAACACTTCGGCCAATCCTGCCTGGATGACGTAGCCTGCGCAGTTGTGCACCAGCTTGGCCACCGCGCCGCAGCCGATGGGTCCCACGTAGTAGGCCTTGTCGCCGATGGCGTCCAATGCCGGGCGGCACCGATCGAACGCCTCTTTGTTACCGCCAACCCATATGGCCAGGTTCCGGCTCTCGGCCCCTCGCGGACCGCCGCTGACCGGCGCGTCCAACACTTCGACCCCCTGGCCCGACGCTATGTCGTGGATGCGGCGGATCAGATTGGGAGTACTGGTGCTCAGATCGAAGTACACCTTTCCAGCGGACATCCCCTGGAGAATGCCGTCCTCACCTAGGAACACCGCCTCAACCTCGGTGGGTCCGGGCAGAGAGGTGAACACGATGTCACTGGCTTCGGCAACCTCTCTAGGCGAGTCCGCCCAAGTTGCGCCGGCTTCCAGATGCCGGGTGGCCGACTCCCGGCGTATGTCATGGACCACCAACTCATGTCCACCCTGGATAGTGTTGTATGCCATGCTCCCGCCCATGGTCCCCAGGCCGATAAATCCTACTTTCATCCGTTCCTCCTGCGGCTGGGAGCGCTAATCACGCTCCTTATCTCGCCCCATTATCAAGTAGCACCTTGGTCACCGCAAGAGCTAGTAGGTTGGCCGTCTTGCGATCCACTGTGGACGGAGCAGCCTGGGTTAAGCTATCCTAAGGGAAGTCTCTCAAATACACGTGAAATGGTGGGTTAGACATGCTAGATCAGCAGGAAAAACTTTGGGATTATGACGCAGTGGAGCCTGGGCAGACCGGTCCCACTACCGAAGTAAAAATTACCCGAGAAAACATAGCGCAATTTGCATTGCTGGCCCAGAACCCGGACCCCCAGTTTCAGCGTCCGGGCGTCAACCGGGAATATGGCGGCGCTATGCTTGCCATGCCCACCATGGTCATCACCTACGCCCCGTTGTTACGAGAAGACATAGCCGAAGCCAACGGGTTCGTGGCCCAGGAGCGGTCCACCACAGCCCGGCGCCAAACCCCTTTCGCCAAGTGCGAAATACGATGGTGGGGTCCGGTCCACGCCGGAGATACTATTACCGGCAGCCGCCGGGTCTTGGAAAAATACGACCGGCGGGGCAGCAAGTTTGTCACATTCCGGGTGGAAACGGCTAACCAGCACGGAGAAAAGGTAGCCGAATATGACTACACCTGCATCTTCGGCTACGCTCAGGGTAGCAAGACGGTCCCCCGGACCCCAGGCTCGGCCCAACCACAACCGCTTACCGGCAACCCTGGTGGCCAAGAGCTTGCTCAAGTTTCATCGCCGATATTTTCTTACGATGCGCTATCCGAAGGAACCCAACTGGCGCCGATGTCCATCTCGGAAAGCCAGGAGATCATCAACCGGAAGTCGGACTTCCGGTTGAGCGGGGCTCCTAATCCGGTCAATATTCACAACAACGAAGAATTCGCCCGGCAGAACATCTTCAGCGGCACTGTGTCCTCCGGCCCGGCCGCCATGACTTACCTGGACCAGATGTTGCAGAAATCATTTCCCTTGAGCTCCTTTTACCAGGGTGGGCAATTACTGATGCGGGCAATTGAGCCATTCCGCGCCGGCGACACGGTAACTTTCCAAGGGGAAGTGACCGCCAAACGCGTCGAAGGTGCAGACCGCAGCGTCGAGTGCCGGATAAAGGGCATCAACCAGCGTGGCGACCTGGTCAACCTCTCCGACGCCAAGCTGATTCTGCCCGGGTAAAACAATATCCCGCTAACGGATACGTCCGTAGACCAGTTCCGGCGTTACCAGCACCACCACCGCGTCTTGCTCCACCATCGCCCTGTCGTACTCTTCCCAATCGGGGTGGTCCTTATCGCCGCAAGCCCGGAAGACCTCACGCAACAGCACACGCAACTCTTCAGCGGGCGTATTCCGAAGGTCGAACAACTGGGCCTGCCCCTCGACGGCAACGCAGCCGCGCCAGTCGTCACTAACCGAAAGAACCGTGCATTGCCGGTTCCGCCGCAGGTTTCGCACCTTTGCCGAGTTGCCTCGCACCGAGACGAACGCCGCTTTCCCCTCGTAAGCACCGCACACCACAATACTGGTCTGGACGGCCCCGTTACGTTGCAGAGTGCTGATTACTCCCCTGTGGTTAGTCTCCATGAAAGGTCGTGCATCCTCGAATTCCATATGTTCACCTCGATTCTACTTGCCCACACCGGGCATTGGTCAAAGGACCCGAGCGGAAATACCCAGGCGAGACCCTAAAAGCTCGTAGCCCCACTTAATTGTTATATCATAGTTGACCCGCCGTCGCTCTAAATCAAAACGAGGCCTTATTCGGACGAAATTTGGAACAAATTCCAAGTTAACAACGACGTAGAACGCTTATTCCCTTTGCATTGTTTCCAGTGTTACCCAGATCTGGGAACACAGAGCTTGCCAGCCAAGGAGAAGGTGCCATCCGGGACGTCAAGAGTTTCATCATCATCTGTAGGTTCTTCAAAAGGAGCGATAGCAGTTGCAAACGAAGAAGGCCTCGACATTACCGAATTATCGAGAGGTGTAGTCAAATGGAATTAAAGAATCTGGGAAGCACCCGCCTAATGGTGCCGGAGATTGGAATGGGTACTTAGAAACACAGCGGCGGGCCTAAGCCTCTGCTCCGAGGCATCTATCTAGGAGCCTATTTAATCGACACCGCTGAAATGTACCGAAACGAAGAAGAAGTGGGAAAAGCCATCGCGGCACGACGTAGCAAGATTATCCCCGCCACCAAGGTCTTGGACAGTCATCTTCGCTACGACCAAGTCCTTCGAGCGGCGGATGAAAGCTTGCGTCGGTTATCCGTGGACTGTATCAATCTATACCAGATTCACTGGCCCAACCACAGCATCCCAATCGCCGACACAATGCGGGCAATGGAGGAACTGGTGGACGCCGGCAAGGTCAGATACGTCGGAGTAAG
>MUCT01000012.1 GCA_002816585.1 SAR202 cluster bacterium Io17-Chloro-G6
GCGCCCTTGGTGACCCCAAGGGCCTCCGCGATGCTCTTCTGCCTCCACCCCATTTGGAACAATTCCCAGGCCCGCAAGCGGCGACCCTCGCGCCAGTTGGTGGCGTGATTGGAAAGTGTCTTGTCCATGGCGGACAGTATCCCTTATTTTTATATAAGTTTAAAGATTTGTTCAATCATCGGTAAGTCGACCGTCGAGGGTCTTTGGGCGTTTGTCCCTGACCCTCTTCCACCCCAGTTCGACATCCGCCCACCAATAATCAAAAGATTGTCCACCGCTGACTTTGCACTGGGAGAGTTATTGCCGAATCCTCAACTCTTGATCAATCCGTTTTTGCGCCGGGAAGCCGTTCTATCCGGCCGAATAGAAGGCACCATCGCAAGTCTGGATCAATTGGTTCTATTCGAAGTGGAACCTTCTCGAGAGCTACTCGATTCCGATGTGGGTGCGGTGGCAAATTATGTATCTGCTTTGGAATACGGTCTGGAGCGTCTCGGCGAATTGCCCGTCTCATTGCGGCTGATTCGGGAATTACACGAAATCTTGCTGACAGGCGTCAGAGGCCCAGACCGGAGACCGGGCGAGTTCCGACTGACTCAAAATGCCATCGGTCAGCGCGGGCGTCCTGTGGAAGAATCCCGTTACATCCCGCCACCGGTAACTCAAATGAACGAGGCATTGTTTGAGTTGTATCTGCACCAGCCCACCGAGCTACCGTTCCTGATTCAACTAGCGCCGGTCCATTAACAGTTTGAGGCCATCCATCCGTTTCTTGACGGGAACGGGCGGATCGGCCGCTTGCTGCTGACCCTGTTGCTATGTGAGAAAGGTTATCTGACACAACCCTTGCTCTATCTCAGCGCGTATTTGGAAAAACATCGAGATCGCTACACGGACTCGCTACTTCGTGTGAGCCAAAAGGGTGATTGGGCGGGATGGGTCGATTTCTTCCTCGAAGGAGTGGCCGAACAATGCAAAGGCGTTGCTGAGCGGTCTGGGTTTTTACTAGACCTCCGTCAGCAATACCGCGAATAGGCGCAAACAGCCCGCGCCTCGGCTCTACCACTCCAGTTGATTGACGAATTACACACGTGAGCGCACAACGCAGCGTGGACCGCCTTGTTGACCTTGGGATTCTTGAAGAAGTTACTGGCCGCCCGAGAAACCGGCTATACCTGGCTAGGGAGATACTGGACACAGTCAACTCGGAGTGATTCTGAAGCCACGCATCCCGCAGTCCCCCTAAATAAACCGGGCCCGCTCCCGCGCCTCTGCCGCGTGGTCGATGTAGACTGTGATGACCTCGCTGAAGAAGTCCACCGCCGCAGTGCCTTGCTCCCGCTGCCCGACACCGGACGCGCCGATACCGCCGAAGGGGAGATGTACCTCGCCGCCCAGCGTGGAGGCGTTGACGTGGACCATGCCGGTCTCCACCGTGTTGATGTACTCGTAAGCCTTGGTGATGTCTTTGGTGTATACCGAAGACGAGAGGCCGAACTCCACGGAATTGGAGATGTCGATGGCCTCTTTCAGGTCCTTGGCCTTGAACACCGTCAGCACCGGGCCGAAGATCTCCTCCTGGGCGATGCGCATGTCGGGAGAGACGCCAGTGAAAATGGTGGGTTCCACGTAATAGCCCTGGTCAAAGTCTCCGCCGCTAGGCGCCCGGCCGCCATAGGCCAGGTTGGCGCCCTCTTCTGCACCAATGCCGATGTATTCCAGGACTTTGTCCTTCTGGTTCTGGCTAGAAAGAGGCGAAACGTCAATCGATGGGTCGATGCCGTCGCCGATGGTCAGCTTGCTGGTCCGTTCGATGAGCTCCGCCATGAACTGATCGTAGACGTCTTCTTCTACGATGACCCGGCTGGTGGCGGTGCAGCGTTGGCCGGTCGAGCCGAAGGCGCCCTGGACGATGCCGCCCAGAGCCTTGTCCATATCAGCGTCTGACAGGACGATTACGGCGTTCTTGCCGCCCATCTCGGCCTGGACCTTCTTCAGCCGCTTGGCGCTCTCGCCGTACAGTTCGGTCCCGACTTCAGTGGAACCGGTGAATGAAATTCCCTTGACGTCTGGACTTTCCACCAGGGCATTTCCCACCTGGCCGCCCGGTCCGGTGACCAGGTTCAATACGCCGGCAGGCAGGCCCGCTTCTTCGTAGATCTCAACCAGCTTCACTGCGCTTAGGGGTGTGGCGGAAGCCGGTTTGAAGACCAGGGCATTGCCACAGATGAGGGCTGGGGCTATCTTCCAGGCCGGGATGGCGAGGGGGAAGTTCCACGGCGTGATGATGCCCACCACTCCCAGGGGACGCCTGATGGTGTAGGCCACGGTGTTGGGCAGCTCGGAAGGCGTGGTATAGCCGAACATGCGGCGTCCCTCGCCAGCGGCGTACTCCATGATATTCATGGCCCGCTTGACTTCGCCTTGGGCGTCGCCGATGGGTTTGCCCTCTTCGATGGTGATGGTCTGGGCCATCTCGTCGGCCCGGCGGCCCATGATCTCCAGTGCCTTGAAGATGACCGTGGCGCGGACCGGGGCAGGGGTGTCGGCCCATATGGCAAGGCCCTCTTTGGCGGCGGCGACGGCCTGGAGGGCGTCGTCCGCGTTGGAGGTTTGAAATTCGCCCACTATCTGATCGGTCCGGGCTGGGTTATGTACCTGATAGGTCCTTCCGGTCACGGACTCAACCCACTGACCAGCGATGTAATTCTTGTGCGTCGTTATCTGCGTCGCCGCCATTATTTCGTTCCTCCGGCTCGAGCGTCGAATGCTTTGGAATCGGTCTGAATTTAGTCTCCTCCCGAATACTCCAGGCCCACCCCGATGACCTCGATCTGCATCGACCGGACGTCGGGCGCGGCATCGTCGAAGCGTACGCCCAGGGTAATGTTGATGCCCCTGCTGATCTCCGGGTTGCCCGGAACGTCGAATCTGGCGTCGAGGTGGTCTCCGCGCAGGTCCAGGTCCATGTGCTCGGCGATGCGGGACTCGCCGTCGTAGACGATAACTTCGTGGACTGTGGCATTGTCCCGCGTCCGGAAGCTGACGTATGCTCCCTCTATGTGCATATTGACGCCGTCTAAAACAGCGGGGGTCG
Organism: SAR202 cluster bacterium Io17-Chloro-G6; assembly: GCA_002816585.1. The sequence continues at coordinate 3,098 of MUCT01000012.1, forward strand.
GCAGAGGAAAGTGGAGCCAGGTGTTTTGTCCCCGGGCGCCTTCGATGCGGACGAAGGGGCCGGTGGCGCGGACCGAGGTTAGCCGGCCGGGATATTCAACCTGCATATTTACGCCGTGCATCCACAGAGTGCGCTGTGGCATGAGTTCGCCCCCTTATTATTCGAGCTTAGGATTCGATAATTGAGCCGCATCCACTACGGACGCTAGCGGCACGCCTGACCGGGTCGAGGCTGGCAGGGATTATAGCCTCAATCCATCTGTCGGTACAGCACCAATCCCCGAACCCGGAAATTATCGGTCGATCGATTGCCGCGTAAGATCGGCCCTGCAGAATGGCAGGCACCCGTCACAGATGGATAGAGACCATGGGCAGATTGGACGGGATAGTCGTCATCATTACCGGAGCGGCGCGGGGTCAAGGAGCGCTGGAGGCGGAATTATTCGCCAAACAGGGGGCCAAAGTGATTGTCTGCGGCGTCTTGGACCAAGAGGCTCAAGAAGTAGAAGCAAGAGTGCTCGCTTCTGGTGGCGATGCCGTTTATTCCCATCTGGAGGTGATCGGAGACGACGACTGGCAGCGGGCGGTGGACCAGGCCGAGTCGCGTTACGGAAATCTGGATATTTTGGTCAACAACGCCGGCATCGCCAGGGGCGGGTCCATCTCCATCGAAGAGACCTCGGAAGAACTGTGGGACGAGATACGGGCAGTGAACACAAAGGGGGTCTTTCTGGGGTGCCCGCCGCGCCATTCCAGCCATGCGCCAAGAGGCGACCGATGAGGTGCCTCTTGGCCGCCTGGGCAACTGCCGAAGACCTGGCCTATGGGGCTATCTACCTGGCTTTAGACGAGTCCTAGTGAATTACCGGCATCGAGCTGGTGATCGACGGTGGAATCACGGCTCAATGAACGCTGGGCAGGGGTCTGGCCCTGAAGTTACCAGGGTGCCATTAGGCGGAACCGTTATGCGGCATTAGCCATTTTGTCGCCCATTTTGTCATAGGTCCAGGTCAACAATTCCTGCGTTTCATCCCAACCGATGCAAGCGTCGGTGATGGAGAGACCATATTGCAACTGAGATGGGTCATCGCCCAGCTTCTGGTTGCCTGGGCTCAGGTTACTTTCTACCATGCAGCCGATGATGTCGGTGTTGCCAGCCACACGCTGTTCGACCACATCTTTGAGCGCTGTTCCTTGCTTGGCGTGGTCTTTATTGGAATTGCCATGGCTACAATCCACCAAGAGCTGTGAACGAACGCCCGCGGCGTGGAGTTGCTTTTTTGCCTGGGCGATGGCTTCGGCTCCGAAGTTGGGGCCGCCATTGCCTCCCCGGAGGACGATATGGCCATCTGGATTTCCAGTGGTCCGCACTAATGCGGTCAGGCCATCGTGGTCGACACCCAGGAAACCCTGGGGGGAACGGGCGGAAACCATTGCGTCGACGGCTATTTGGGCATCGCCGTTGGTGGCGTTCTTGAATCCCACCGGCATGCTCAGCCCGCTGGCCATCTGGCGATGGGTCTGACTCTCGGTGGTGCGGGCGCCGATGGTGGCCCAGGTAACCAGACCAGCCAGATACTGGGGGACGACGGGATCCAGGAACTCCGTGCCGGCATACATGCCCATTTCGCCGATCTTCAACAGCAATGACCGGGCACGGTGCAACCCTGTTTCGACGTCCAAAGTGCCATCCAGGTGAGGGTCGTAGATCAGGCCTTTCCAGCCGATAGTGGTCCGGGGCTTTTCGAAATAGACGCGCATTAGGATCAGCAGGCGGTCGCTAAGCTTCTTGGATAAATCGACCAGCTGCCGGGCATACTCCAGAGCAGAATCCTCATTGTGGATCGAGCAAGGCCCAACGATCATCATGAGTCTCGAATCTTCGCCACTCAGGACCCGGCGCACTTGCTCTCTGCCCGTTACGACGGTCTGCTCAACTTCCGGGGTAACCGGTAGTTTGCTGACTAGATCGATGGGGGTGATGAGAGGCGTTGTGCTTTCGATATGTACGTCTCTGGCCACTGATGGTTGCATTTCTCTTTATGCTCCCCTTTGTGTGGATCGCCGACACTCAAAGATGTCCGCTTAATCCCGTGCGACCTTGTTGAATTTCCCCACACCGGCACAACGCCTCTTGTAAAACAAAAACCTCAACCGCTGCCGGTTGAGGTTTGGCTGGTTTCATGGTCGTCATTTTAATTCAGACCGTTATGGGCACCAAACCTTCACCGGCGGCACTAAGACCGGTAAAATTGCGGTAATACCAGAAAAACCAGCTCAATGAAAACATTCGGCTAATCATACCGTTTTCGTACACACTCTGCAACCAAACAGCCGTTATGGTGGCCAATTAGGCTTGAATCACTAAACCGTTACCGGCCCTCATCGGGTATTTGGCCCGCTGGGTCGCCAAAAGATTACCGGGTCACCAACATTTCACCGGTGTTGACCACAGTCGAAAACGCCCCTTTTTCAACTTCGCGCTGACTATTTTCCAGCAGGCCGGTGGCCGCTTCATTGAAACGGCTAAGGGGCACGGCTAAGGCCTCGTGGGCGTCGATCCTTCGGCGGTGGTCGCTTCCTGACTGCTGAATTCACCGACGAACGGGCATCCGTCGATCGAAAAAGGAAACTGAAAAACCATGAGCCATCTGCCATCCTCCCGGACGATTGGATATGGAATGCTCACCACATAGGTGTCTCTCACTCCTTGCTGGTCATTACCAGGTTGATTTCGAAGTTCCATGGTCATAAAGGCCTGTTCTGAATTACCTGGCGCCAAGAACACTTCTTTCACGTCCATCTCAGGATAGGTAAAGGCATCATCGTCCATCGCAAAAAAATGTTCCATCTGTTCGACGGTACAGTGGTCTGTCACGTTCCGCGAGAAGAGCGAATATACCGCTGACGCATCATGCGCTTTAGTGGCTGCAAGCCAATCGTTCCACAGTTCTATAGCCGCTGTCTTGATCTCATTAGCGGATTGGGAATACACGACGTTTGTGCTCGTTGGCCCCCCTGAGCTGCAAGCGACGGCCACGGCTAGAAAAGGGGCTACAAACGGCGTGATTGCTGAGGTCTTCAAGATGAATTTCACCAGGGTCAATAATGGTTGGAGTTTTAAACAAGATTAGTATGACGGCTCGGCGGAACATATCCGCCGGGCCGCCATGATTGAGCTTAACTTTGGACCGTAAGATGGGGCTTGGACTCGTGATCCCTGCCTTGGGAAATGGATGTAACCACATTGTAGTGAGCGTTCCGGGTAATGAGCGTTCCGGGCCTAGCGGTTTCGTCGAGCCATAACAACCTCGTATCTGGGCACCCTCTGATGTCTTCCTGCCGCTCACACAAAAAACCCCCCAGTCTGAATGACTAGAGGGGTCTTTGATGGGACTGCCTGTGATCTGAGCCGAACTATTGTGGCATTTGACCCGCCGGTCATCGACCGAAGAGTCTGGCTAACCACCCACTTCTTGCTTTCGGTTCAGCAATATTCTTCAGGTTCGCCACGGTCTTATCCATTCCGGTCCGTACGACCCCTGCTCGCACCTGCTCGTAGTTGTCCCGTAGGCCGATCAGCATCTCGTCTTGGAGGTCTCCCCAATCAACTTCGACCTCGTGGGTAACTTTGGTGCCGTTGCCTTGGGGAGCCAGGTTAAACCACCATTGTATCCGCCGGACCTGCTCCGGAAGGGCGGGATTGACGATCCAAGAAAATGACCTGGGCGGATCATAGGTGACAACGATGGAATCAGCCGTCAAGTCCATACCGCTGCCGTCGGCCATTTTGACGGTTTCTTCGACAACGATGTGAGTGCCCGTTCTCACTGGGCCGGCCGGTTCCCCTCGGACTGTATTTAATTCTTCACTTCCGGCGAGTTCAGCATGCCTTCCAGGATCGCTTACGATGTCGAATATCGCCTGCGGTGACGCGTTGATAGTGATCTCTGTACTGTATGAAAAATCTATCATAGCGGTTTCCTCAATCAATTGACTAGAAAGTTATGGGATCCCCCAGACACAACGGCCCATATGAACGGTCGACGCCGGATGGCCGCCATCCTAGTTGTGTCCCCGGCCAATGTCAACATTAATTATATCTATAAGTTACAAGGCCTCAAAACTAGAAAACCCCCTCCATACCAGGGAGAGGGCTTTTTATTAATTGTAGAGAACGGGGCGGGACTAGGCGAACCCTTCTCCCCGCTAAGAGCGATGCCATGGCCAGACCGGGAGCCCATGAGTAAATTCTACCCCGGCCGCTGCAACGGCCAGAGCGCCTCAAGGTCACTTGTAAATTGGAGCGGAAGACGAGATTTGAACTCGCGACCCCCTCCTTGGCAAGGAGGTGCTCTACCACTGAGCCACTTCCGCTCGATGTTGTTCCGGTTTCAGGACCGGCGCCAAGGATTCCGACTGGTGCCGAGGGACAGACTCGAACTGTCGACACCGGCATTTTCAGTGCCGTGCTCTACCACCTGAGCTACCTCGGCAGTAGTACCTATTATCAAATCTGAGCCCGTGGACTGTCAAGAAGAATCCCCGCCCTAAACTCCCCCCCTCTTCCGGCCAGCGCCAATCCGGATCTCAAATGCCTCTCCCGGGAACATTTTTATTGCCGCTGCCGTCAATAGTTTACATAGCTTCGTTCAATGTCCGCCAGCCACGGTATATCGAACCAACGGCAAATCGAAAGTTCTAAGAGAGGTTGAAAATGGATAGAATTCTAAAGCGCAGCCCCATTCTGATCTTGGGTTTGGCAATCGGATTAGCTTTAATATTTGCAGCGTGCACTGCAACGACAACGCCCCCAGTGGGCCCGACAGGCAGTCCGACCCAAACGCAATCGATAACCCCGATATCGGTAGCTTCTACTGAAACCCCACCATTGGCGTTGGCCACACCAACGCCATATTCAGATCAAGGGCAGCCGTCAACAGAGTCGTCAAATCCCCCGCTGATGCCAGCGGCAACACCGGCTCCGGGAACCGTTGCGTATTCTCTAGCCGAGAGGGCAGGGGCCGGCGGCGCCGCGGCTGCTCCGCCCTTCCCTTTCTCGACCGGGGGTACGGCCACGGTCAATGATGATCCTTACGACTCGACTTTTTTTAAGAACTACGGGGTGAACCCTTTCATTGACACAGAGGACGATTTTTTCTCGACCTTCGCCATGGATGTGGACACCGCCGCCTATACCGTAGCTCGCAGGTTCGTGTCCGACGGCTACCTACCCGACCCTGACTCGATCCGAGTGGAGGAGTTCATCAATTATTTCAAACAGGATTATGAGCCCCCGACCGAAGACGTCTTCGCCATCCATATCGAGGGCGCACCTTCGGCGTTCGGCACGGAGAAACATTGGCTGATGCGTGTCGGGCTCCAGGGCAAAATGATCGACTCCGAGGAACGGGACGACGCTTCTTTGGTATTCGTAATCGATGTTTCGGGTTCCATGGCCCGGGAGAACCGGTTGGGCCTGGTCAAGAATGCGCTCGGTATGTTGGTGGAAGAACTCCGTCAGGACGACATGGTCGGTATCGTGATCTACGGTTCGACGGCCAATGTGCTGCTTGAGCCAACGGCAGGGAACAACCAAGGGGCGATCATGGAAGCTATCGGTTCATTGGAACCAGGAGGCTCTACCAACGCGGCTCACGGTCTCCGCCTGGGCTACCAGATGGCCGATGGACTGACCGGTCCCGGCCGCACCACCCGTGTTGTACTACTGTCGGACGGCGTGGCCAACGTGGGAAACACCGGCTCGAACTCGATATTGAACGACGTGCGGCGGTACGTGGACCAAGGAATCCAGCTCTCGACGATTGGATTCGGCATGGGCAATTACAACGACATCTTGATGGAGCAGTTGGCCAACGACGGTGACGGGAACTACGCCTACGTTGACACTATCAGCCAGGCCCGGCGGGTGTTCGTGGAGAACCTGACCGGAATGCTCCAAGTCATCGCCAAAGATGCCAAGGTACAGGTCGAATTTAATCCCGGCGTAGTCAGCCGGTACCGGTTGATCGGCTATGAGAACCGCCGTGTCGCCGACGAAGACTTCCGAGTCGACACCGTGGACGCCGGAGAGGTGGGCGCCGGACACGCGGTGACCGCCCTATATGAACTGAAATTTCATGAGGACGCCAGCGGACAAATGGCCAAGGTGTTCCTCCGGTACGAAGACCCTAGGACCGGGGAAGTGACCGAGATCGAAAAGGGGTTCGACAAGAGCCAATTGATGACTTCGGTGGAGCAAGCCTCGGCCCGCTTCCAACTCGATGCCGCAGTGGCCGAATATGCTGAGATTCTAAGGGACAGCTATTGGGCCTTGGACGGCAACCTAAAGGATGTGAGAGCGCTGACCCAGCGTGTGAGCAGCATGCTGCCTAACGACCCCGACGTCGCCGAGTTTGCCATGCTGGTAACCCGCGCGATGCAGATTGAAGAGGGAGACGTTTCCTAGGCGTCCCCTGGCTCCCGGTATTTCTCTAAACCCGGATTTGAATGAACGCCGAGGTATCTCAAAGGGCCTCGGCGTTTGGTTGTCCTCAAAGCGCCACGTGAGACTCTAGCTTACCTGGCATTAGCTAGGAACGGCCGGTGGTGAGCCCCCTCGGGCGCAATTGATAATCAACCTGCCGGGAAGGTATAATGGAGTCGCAATCGAGGCTAATTTTCCAAGAAGCGTGCCAGGGAAACGCTTAGGAAATCCGCCTTTTGTCACTTACGAATAAGCAGAAACCCGGAGGACGGCAGATATGGTCGAGGTACTAACAGGGACGTTTACGGTCAAGGCTGGTCACGCCCAGATGCTCAAGGGCGGCGTCATCATGGACGTGGTGAACGCCGAGCAGGCCAAGATAGCTGCGGAGGCCGGAGCAGTGGCCGTTATGGCCTTGGAACGCGTGCCTGCAGACATCCGCGCCGACGGGGGAGTGGCCCGGATGACCGACCCGGCCATCATCTGCGCCATCATGGACGCGGTGAGTATTCCGGTGATGGCCAAGGTCCGTATCGGACACTTCGTTGAAGCCCAGATACTGGAGTCGCTCGGGGTCGATTACATCGACGAATCCGAGGTGCTGACTCCGGCCGACGAAACCCACCACATCTGGAAGCAAGAGTTCAATGTGCCCTTCGTCTGCGGCTGCCGCGACTTGGGAGAGGCCCTGCGGCGAATCTCCGAAGGCGCTGCCATGATCCGGACCAAGGGCGAGGCAGGCACCGGCGACGTTGTCGAGGCGGTTCGCCACATGCGCGCCGTCCAAGACGCCATCCGCAAGCTACAGACCATGCCCGACGATGAAATGGTGGTCGAAGCCAGGGACATGCAGGTGAGCCTGGAGTTGCTGACCAAGACCAAGGAGATGGGCCGGATGCCTGTGGTCAACTTCGCCGCCGGCGGCGTGGCTACTCCAGCCGATGCTGCTCTGATGATGCAACTGGGCGCAGACGGCGTATTCGTGGGCTCAGGCGTTTTCAAGTCGGGCGACCCAGCTAGCCGCGCTTATGCCATCGTGCAAGCGGTGACGCATTATAAGGATGCCAAGATTCTGGCCGATGTGTCCAAGGGCTTGGGCGAGGCCATGGTCGGCATCAGCGCCAAGTCCATACCCGAGGCGGAGTTGCTGGCCCCTCGGAGCAAGTAAGGGTCAGTCACGGCTGGGGGTATGCGCCGGGCCCCTCTGTGGACCGGTCTTGAAGATAATTTACTAGGAAGAAATCAGCAGGCCGAGTTGGAAGTAGGCGTCTTAGCGATACAAGGCGACTTCGCCGAACATATAGCAGTACTCAGCAAGCTGGGTGTTAAGGCCCGCGAGGTTAGGCTCCCGGAGCAGCTGGCTTCAGTGGACGCGCTCATTATCCCAGGAGGCGAAAGCACAACTCTCAGCCGCCTGATGACGATCTACAACCTTAGAGAACCACTGGGGCAGATGGCCGCGGATGGCCGGGCTATCTGGGGCACTTGTGCCGGGATGATCATGCTCGCCCGGGAAATCACCGAGCTAGACCCCACTCCCCTGAATATCATGGACATCGGCGTGCAGCGGAACGCTTTCGGCAGGCAGGTCGATAGCTTTGAACAATCGCTGGTTGTGGACGCTCTGGGCGCTGACCCCTTCCGTGCCATCTTCATCCGTGCCCCGGTCATTATCCGCGTCGGCAAGGGGGTGCAAGTACTTTCGGAGTTGGACGCACACCGTCCGGTGGCAGTGCAACAGGGTAAATTGATGGCAACATCTTTCCACCCCGAATTAACCAACGACTACCGGTTCCACAGCTATTTCCTAGAACTTGCCGGCGTCAACGGTAATTCCACCGCGTCCCCGGAACGGGGCTCTCAGAGCGGCGCAAGATGATCACGGCTTTTCACACGGTCGACGCCTTGCGTTGTATGTTGGTAAACGCTCCGGGAGAGGCAAATCTGGCGGCGCCGACGGAGTCGGTGGTACGATGCCGCCCTCTCAGCAACTTCGAATTCTGGAGGCAATCCCTCACCCGCAATCCAAACCGTGTGACAGTCGGCGACTGGAACGGCATGGGACTCTCCAGTCTTGCGTCCGCCCGGGTGCGCGGCGGAGTACGGGCGTGGGAAGTTGACCGGTTGCACTTGAACGCCGCCGAACAGGCGTTGGACCTGCTGGAACAGGTGGTCGAAACCGCCGGTATCCGCGGTGCGGAAAGGGTGTTTCTCCGTCTCCCGTCGGACAGTTCGCTCGTGGATGAGGCGCGGCGGGCCGGATTCTTCCCTTTCTACGATGAGATACACCTGACTGGGCAAGAATGGACCGCCAGCTCGTCAGACGTTGCCGGCGTGGCGGATAGCGAACAGTCTGGACGACTGGGAAGATTTACAGCGGAAGACCGGGCTGAGCCAGATAGCCACGGACTGTTCCAGTTATACTGCGCCGCAACACCGCAGCAGGTACGGGTGGGCGTCGGCATGACCTTTGATCAGTGGCACGACTCCCAAGAGCAGCCCCAACCCCGCAAGAACGAAACGGTCATAAAACTTGAAGGGAAGATCGTTGGCTGGCGGCTTCGTGATCCATTTGGAGACACGGCCGCAGGACAGGTATTGGCCCATCCCGGTCAACCGGATATGATGCGCCATCTGATCGACTCGTCCCACAATACGCCCCATTGGCTGGTTCCGAGCTATCAGGAAAATACCGCGGAGCAACTGACCCGGAGCGGTTTGAGCGAGGCCGGGCGTTATACTATGTTAATCAAGACGGTCACGGTACCGGTTATAAGTCGCGAACTTTCCTATGTGGAGGCGTGATATTGGCAACGGTGCAAGAGGAGCTTCAGGAAAAAGGGCGCGAAAAGGAACAAGAAGAGATAAATCTCGTCTTGGATGTGCTGCCCGACGGAGTCGCGGAGGCTCTGCGGCGCCGGAATGATCTGGAGCAATTGCTTGAGATCATACTGGATTTGGGGCGGTTGCCCGAGGCTAGGTTCGTGTCTGAGGAAATCGAATTGGACGAGCGTCCCGTTGCCGCCCAAGACCTGGAGAACGTGATTGAGCGGATCGGGGAGTTCGGCGACGACAACCGCGCCGGCATCGAGCGTACCCTGCACCGGATCTCGGCCATCCGCAACCGCAAAGCACAGGTCGTGGGCATCACCTGCCGGGTGGGGCGCGCGGTCTTCGGCACCATCAAGATCATTGAAGACCTGGCCTTCTCCGGCAAGAATATTCTGCTCTTGGGCCGGCCCGGTGTGGGCAAAACCACCATGCTTAGAGAGATGGCGCGGGTCCTCTCCGCGGAAGCCAGGAAGCGGGTCATCATCGTCGATACCTCCAACGAAATTGCCGGAGATGGCGATGTGCCTCACCCGGCGATTGGCCGCTCCAGGCGCATGCAAGTGCGGACTCCCTCACAGCAGCACGGCGTGATGATCGAGGCCGTGGAAAATCACATGCCCGAGACCATCATTATCGACGAGATGGGCACGGAGCAGGAAGCTGCCGCGGCCCGGACCATCGCCGAGCGCGGTGTGCAGTTGATTGCCACCGCCCACGGCAACACACTGGATAACCTGATCATGAATCCCACCCTTTCAGACCTGGTGGGTGGCATACAGACAGTGACCTTGGGAGACCAAGAAGCCCGGTACCGGGGCACCCAGAAGAGCGTGCTCGAACGCAAAGCGCCGCCTACCTTCGACGTAGTGGTTGAGATTCAGGGCTGGGACCGTCTGGCAGTCCACGACAACGTGGACCAGGTGGTGGACCAGTGGCTTCGTGGCTTCCCCATAGCGCCCGAGATCCGGTGGCTGGGCGATGACGGCGAAGTGAAACGCAGCCAGGAGCAGGTCAGGGTTAGCGAGGCCAAACCAGGGGTCTGGCAGCCTGAAGCTCCGCGGCAAAACCGGTCCGGGAGCCGGCCGGCCCAGGGTCAAACCAGCGCTGGGTCTGGGCCCACGACGCCCTCAATACCGGAATCCACCACCAAAGAGTCCGAGGTCCGGATTTTCCTCTTCGGAGTGGGCCGGGACAAGTTGGAGGCTGCCGCCGCCGAATCCAAAACCGTGGTGCATATCGTCAACGAATTGAGGCGGGCCGACTTGGTCCTAACCACCAAAACCCACTACCGCCGGGGCTCCCAGCTGGTCCGCATCGCCGAGTCCAGTGGCACGCCCGTGTGCGTTCTCCGGAAGAACACCATGCCCCAATTGCAGGAATTTCTGGATACAGTGATCAAAGAGTGGCATGGCGGTGGCAATGGCCGCGGCCACGGTCAGATTCCTGATCTTGGAAACGATGACGACGGCCCACCGTTCACCAGCGGAAATGGCTCCCCTTCCGTGGAACGGGCGATGGACGAAGCGGAGGAAGCCGCCAATAAGGTATTGTCCGGCGAGCAAACCGTACACCTGGCCCCCCAGCGCTCATATATCCGAAGGTTACAACATCTATTGGGGCAGCGTTACAACGTGGCCTCCGTTAGCCAGGGGCGCGAGCCGGACCGCGCCGTCATGTTTTATAGGGTCTAGTGGCGCGATTGGGCGTCGTGTAAGATGGCCTGCTTTATCGTTTTTGAAGGTGGCGACGGGTCGGGCAAGAGTACCCAAGCGCGCTCCTTGTTCCGCCGCCTGCGTAACCGCGGCGTCAAGGTTCTGCGAACCCACGAGCCCGGGGGCACTCCTCTGGGCCAATCCCTTCGGCGCCTGCTAAAGTCCGGCGAGCCCATGACCCCCATTAGCGAACTGATGCTCTTCGAGGCAGCCCGCGCCCAGTTGGTCCAACAGGTGATCAGGCCATTCTTGGACCAGGGCGGTGTGGTGATCGCCGACCGCTACACCAGTTCCACTGTGGCTTACCAGGGCTACGGACGGGGTCTGGATAGAGAGTTGATCGAGCGGCTGAACCGGGAAGCGACCGGCGGATTGGAGCCGGACCTAACGGTCCTATTGGACCTGCCCGTGGAGACGGCACTGGCCAGGAAAGGCGGAGATGACGACGACACCTTCGACAACGCGCCAGTGGACTTCCACCGTCAAATACGCCGGGGTTATAGCGCCTTGGCTGCCTCGGACCCCGGAGGATGGCTGGTGCTGGACGGTCAACGCCCTCCCGAAGAATTGAGCCGGGAGGTATGGGCCAAGGTGCGGACAATTCTGTAGACCCGGCCGGCAAGAGACCCAAACAAAAAGAGGCCCTCCCGAACAGGAGGGCCCCTCTGATTGCTTATGTAAGGAAGAGTGTCTAGTCGTCTGCTGGTGCAGGCTCTAGAGCCCCTAGCTTGGCGTCGATGACCTGGCGCATCTCGCGTACCCGCTTCAGGTCGGGGAAGATGTTGCCTTCGCCCTTCTTGTCGTAGATCCGCTCACCATTGAAGAATACTTCCATGATGCTCTGTCCGCGGGGGGAAATCGCAACGGCAGCATCCGGACCGTAATGCCGGAAAAATTCATTCGCCATCCACGTGGCGACAGCGAGGTGCTGTCAACTTACGCAGTAAGTGATCTCTATCTGAAACTTTCCTTCCATTTGGCTCCTCCGAGTAGTCCTGAATTTGGGCTATTCGTAGTTTACCGTATTATTCTGGAGAGTCAACCCAATCCCGGCGCCAACCCTACGGAATCGGCACTACCCGGCTGGGCAGGGCAGTGCCGATATTGGCCTGAACAAAGTCATTCCGTGCCCTATAGGCGGGCAATCACCTCAGTCCCGAAGCGACGGATGAGGTAACGCTCCCGCCATAGAGACTGGGAATCTGGGATGCCGATGTAGGCGAAGCCCAGGTCTTCGGCCAGCTTGGCGCTCACGGCCGTTTTCTTCAGGTCGTGAGGGACGATGACAACTCCAAATTTCATGCGCTCTCCTTGGCAATTGCCTGGTTGGTTGGATCGGCGGTCTTGGCGGGGCACCTGGTTAGACGGCTGAAATTCCGGGCCTGGCGCAGATTCGAGAAAGTATAGATGACGATACAAAGGCCCAACAATGCCTCAGGCACCTCGGAGCCCCGCGGACCAGAATTGAAATGGTCCATAAACAGCCTGGGAATGTTGGCGGTTCTCCAGAGGTCGCCAGTGCGCCAGACCATCAATAACAGCAGCGCGGGAGCTAGTATCGGAGAGGGCAAGATCAATCGCATCCGGTCGCTGAGACCACGCAAATTAGCCGTAAAGCGCCACAGCCCTCCGATCAGGCCAAGGGCGCTGCCCCAAAAGAGGACTTCGAATATCACGTTATTGGCGAAGTTGACGTTGTGGAGGGTTGTCTCCCCTTGGAAATTTATCTCCTCCAGCGCTGCAGGGGTGCCCCAGCCCACCAACCGCTGGCCCCAACTGATCTCTTCCATGCCGCCCAAGAAAAGTCCCGCCGCCAGAATCAAGTAGAAATATTTCAAACCCGAGTGCCTGGTGAATCGTAGCGTCCATGCTGCCGCGCCGGCGGCCATTGCTCCCGCTAGGTAGGTTGCCACCGACCACCACTCGCTGAGGCCGTCTTCACTTTCCAGCCAGGCGACCTCAAGAAATGTGCGTAGAGACCAATGGGCCACCACCGCGAAGACCAACACTCCGGACAGGGCCAGGAAGAAGCTGGGGCCGTAGCGGTCGTGGGGGTAGCTTATCGTTTTCCTGACCTGCGGCTATCGGGTGGAGGAGCCGCGCCAATCTTGACCGCAGTGTCTTGCTGCCCAACGGCAAAGTGATTGCTGCTACCGCGACGCCGGCCCAACCCCAAGTGTTGATTCCGTCCTTAATCGCTTCAGCGGTCTTTGGCGAAAGGCTGCCGGAACCGGAGCGGGATATCTCCGCCAGCCTTTCTACGGCTGAAAATATAGTTCCGTCAAAGGTGAGCAGCAGCAAGCCCAGGACCAGGCTGAACAATCCCATGACGGTCCACGGGACGAACGCGCTGAAGATGGATGGAGGCTGCGGATGGGTGTGGTTGGCGGCCACGGTTAATTGCCTGGCCTGATTACCGGATTTATTATTCGAATATCTTGCGGGGCCCCACGGTAGTCATGTAGCCTTCGAAATTACGCCGGGTTTCCGGGATGGAATCTCCGCCGAACTTTTCCATGAAGGCCTCGGCCAACACCAGGGCCACCATCGCTTCGCCGACCACGCAGGCCGGTGGCGCCTGACAGACGTCGGAACGCTCAAAGTGGGCCAGGACCTCTTCGCCGGTGTCCAGGTCAACGGAAGGCAGAGGAGTGACCATGGTGGCAATGGGTTTGATCGCGAACCGGGCGACCAGAGGCATGCCGTTGGTCATCCCGCCTTCGGTTCCGCCCAGCTTATTGGTCTTTCTTTGCCAGGGGTGGTCCGGGTCCGTCACGGGCAGTATAACGTCCTGCACTTGGGAGCCACGCTGCTCGGCGATTTCCCAACCCGGGCCGATGGACACGCCCTTGACTGCGTTGATAGACATGAGGGCCTGGGCCACAAGGGCATCGATCTTCTTGTCCCAGCTCACATGGGAACCCAGGCCGATGGGCACATTTTCGGCGATGATCTCGCAGGTGCCGCCGACCGTGTCTCCGGCCTCTTTTGTGGCATCGATCTCCGCGGCCATCTTCTGAGCCGCGACCGGGTCGGCACAGCGCACCGGGGATTCCTCAACGGCCTCCCAGTCGATTTTCTCGGGAGGCACCGCATGCACCGACCCTATAGATATGACGTGGCTGTGAATCTGTATGCCAAACTCTTCCAGAAATTTGATGGCGATGGCCCCGGCTGCCACTCTGGCAGCGGTTTCTCTGGCGCTGGCCCGCTCCAAGACGTTTCGGACATCCTCAAACCCGTACTTCATCGCTCCTGGCAGGTCGGCATGGCCGGGGCGGAGACGGGTGATCCGCTGAGTGCGTGGGCTCTGGGGCGGACCCTCCAGCGGGTCGACGGCCATGGCCTCTTCCCAGTTGGCCCAGTCCTTGTTCTCTACGGTCATGCCGATGGGGCTGCCCAAGGTCCGGCCGTGGCGCACTCCGGAGATGATCTTGGCCCGGTCCTGTTCGATGAGCATACGTCCGCCCCGTCCATAGCCCTTCTGCCGGCGGCCCAGATGGATGCCGATATAGTCTTCGCTGATTGACAGTCCAGCGGGAACGCCCTCCATTATAATGACCAGTCCCTGTCCGTGAGACTCCCCCGCGGTGGAAAATTTAACCATCTAGATCCTAGTAAAAATCCCGGTTGGAAAGTGTATAGGGCGAGAAGCGGCGCGCCACCCTAAGCGCCTCGGGAGGTCATTTCTTCAGTAGCGGCTGCCAGCATCACATCAACTGGCGCGTCCCGGCCCGTCCACATCTGAAAGGACAAAACTCCCTGATACACCAGCATATGGAGCCCGCCCAGCGTGGTGGCCCCGGCGGCGGCGGCCTCTCGGAGGAGGGGAGTTTCCATGGGATTATACACCAGGTCGTTGACTATGGCTGACGCTGGGATCTGGTCTGCAGAAAGAGGAGAGCCGTTCTCGTCCGGCCCATGGGACATGCCCATTGTGGTGCAGTTCACAATGAGGGCCGCAGATTTGGCGGCTTGGGTCAGGGCTTCCGGCAAGAGCGGTATAGCTTCCGAATTAACGCCGTTTTCCGAAGCCAGTTGGGCCAGCGTTTCAGCACGCTCCAGGGTCCGGTTGGCGATCACTAACGATTCAACGCCTCCCCTCGCCAAGGCCAACAAGATGCCCCGGGCCGCGCCGCCCGCGCCCAATATCAAAGCGTGGGAGCCGGCTCCGGAGCCGGCCGGTGGGCCGTCGGGAGAGTAGCCGGTCTCTACCAAAAGCGCACGCAGAAAGCCGGGGCCATCGGTGTTGTGGCCGGTGAGGCGGCCGTCCCGGTTGACAATAGTGTTCACCGCTCCAGCGGCGGTGGCCCACTCATCGACCTCGTCCAGAAATGGGATCACTGCCTGCTTGTGGGGCACGGTGATGTTAATGCCCAGTGTGCCGGAAACACGCAGGCTCGCCACAAAATCGCCCACGCCCTGGGGTGTTACTTCCCATTTCTCGTAGGTGGCGTCGATGCCCAAGTGTTCGAGCCCCGCCTGCTGAAACACGGGCGAGATAGAGTGGGCGATGGGGTAGCCGATTATTCCTAGACGTTGGGGCATACGTGCACCGATGTCTTGTTCGAAGTCACATTCATCCCTCTAATGTGTGATTATAGAGAGTGCATGCATGTTGTCTCAAGCTGATTATTAGTGACCTAATGCTCGTTGACACCAATGAGGCGCTAAACCTAGAATCGCGGAAAGAACAAGGCCACGACGGTCCGTAAGGATTCTCTTGGAACCAATTAGACGAGTTAAAGAAACCCTCCCTCTTTACACAAACTGGAGTTTCTACGAATTTTTCTCCGGCGTTGGTCTAGCTCGCCTCGCATTAGAACCGCAATGGAATTGCGTTTGGGCCAACGATATTGATCCCAAAAAATCGGAAATATACAAGGCGGAATTCGGTGATGACGACTTCCGCCTAGGGGATATTCGTGGAATAGAAATCGATTCTTTTCCTCCGAAGGCCGACCTTGCCTGGGCATCTTTCCCCTGCCAAGATCTTTCGTTGGCCGGCTGGCGTCGGGGGATGTCGGCTCGCCGTAGCGGCACGTTCTGGGCATTTTGGAGAATACTTCGGTCGCTGACTGAAAAAAACGACCGCCCACCTATCGTTGTGATTGAAAATGTGCCGGGATTACTGTATGGATCGAATTTCCTTGGTTTAGCCGAGGCACTGACATCGTTAGGAATGCAATTTGGGGCGATGGTATTGGATGCACGTTGGTTCCTACCTCAATCGCGCCCGCGGGTTTTCGTTGTTGCAGTTGATGCTACTATGGATTGTAGTCGATTCATTGACCATATGCCGGAAGGCAGACCGTGGTTTCCCAAAGCTGTGGAGAATGCCCGAGCAAATTTACCTCCCCATCTGGCATCCTACTGGAGGTGGTGGCAGCTTCCTCCAATATGCGCGACAGTTCCCACAATTGATAGTGTCTTGGAAATCGGCGACCCAGCCGTAAAATGGGATAACTGGGATAAGACACACCGTTTGTTAAGTCTGATGAATCAAACCCACATTCGCAAAGTTGACCAGGCTTTGAAAAAAGAAGGTCGAGCCATTGGGTTCGTCTACAAGAGGACCCGGAATGGCTCACAACGAGCAGAGGTCAGGTTCGACGGAGTTGCCGGCTGCCTGCGCGCACCAGGAGGAGGCTCCAGTAGACAGACGGTGCTATTAGTTGAGAAGGGAAGCGTTCGCTCTAGATTGCTTTCCACTAGAGAGGCGGCCAGGATAATGGGGGTACCCGATTCTTTTTGGTTGCCCGATTCATACAATGATGCCTACCGCAGGGCAATCGCATCTCACAGGGATAATACCTTAAGAAGGTAGGCCTCATCCCAACCGGCCCTCAGTCTTCTGGCCTTGACCCCACCTTTGGAA
>MUCT01000013.1 GCA_002816585.1 SAR202 cluster bacterium Io17-Chloro-G6
AAGGCGCCAGTTTCCTCTATTATCCTCATTTCCGGGTCAGCACGGGAAGGCATAACAAACCGATTTACTCACAAGCTCTGAGTGAAGCGAAGGGTCTCTTTGTTCTCGGCAGGGTTGGTACTGTAGCAAAGAGATTCTTCGGCTGACGCCTCAGAATGACAGTATGGAGGTACGGGCAGGTCTTAACGGGGCACAATGGCCAGGCTGACGTAAGACGCCTGCTGGCTGTCGTGGAAAACGGTTTGGAGCGCGGGCTTCAGTTCGGTGTCCTCGGCGATGATGTTCCCGGTGTTTGTGTTGCGGTCGAACCTGGGGAAATTGCTGCTGGAAACCTCCAGGCGTATCCGGTGGCCGGCCTTGAAAACATTGCTGGTGGCCCAGAGGTCGATCTCGTAGCAATAGGCCCGGCCCGGCTCCAGCAAGCTGGGGTTGGACATGGAGTCGCGGTAGCGGGCCCGGATTATTCCATCGGTCAGGTTCCTGGCACATCCGTTCTCGCAAACGTCCACCAACTTTGCTGTGAAATCGGTGTCAGTTCCCGAAGTAGCCGCCCATAGCGTTACCGTGACCGGGCCGGTGACCTCCACGTCGTGCTCCAATGGAGGCGTGGAGTAGACCAACACATCTGCCCGCTCCTCCACTTCATTCTGGTCGTAGGCGCCGTTGGCCACGAAGTAGGGGTTGCAGCACAGAGCGCCTCCGGTGGTCGGCACTGGGTCGGCCGGGTTGTACAAGAACACGTCCGGCGTTTCGCCGTCCGGCGCCTGTGTCCCCAGCGCGCCGTCGCCACTCTTCGAGTTGGCCTTGCCCGCGCTATGTAGGTAGTACTTGGTTTCGACGGCCCTGGCCAGCGGCCATTCCTGCTCATCCCGCCAGACATCGTCCCCCATGACGAAGATCTTCACCGGGGCTTCGTTGGCGATGCTGTTGTCGCCACCGTTCAACCAGTGGTCGAACCACCGCAGATGGATGCCGTCCAGGTCAATGGCCATCGCGTCGGCCAAGACTCCGAAGTAATGGTTTCCGGCCATACTGGAGCCGCGGGCCCCGTGCTGCCAGGGGCCAATAATCAGCTTTTGGCCACCGCGGGCGGTGTCGTTGGCGCCGGACTCTTTCATGCCCAGGTAGTTGCGGATGGTGCCGCCCAAGAAGATGTCGTACCAGCCGCCAACGTGGAGGGCGGAGACATCAATCTCCGAGTGGTGTTCTTCGATGCATAGCTCCTTCCAGTAGTCGTCGAAGTCAGGGTGGGCCAGCCAGTCGTAGTAGTACTTGGCCAACCCCGAATCCAGGTGGGGATAATCTTTTGAGGGCACAGTCCGAAATCCCTCTGCCATGCCGTCAACAGCCTTCACCAATTCCATACGGCGTTCCCCAGGAACGTTGTGAACACCGGAGACATTCTTGAAATTGGCCAGGGTCAGCTGAAGCAGCGTCCAAGACATGTTGAACCCCAACTCGAAAGCGCCGCCCTGGTAGGTCCAGCCGTCGTGGTAATTGGAGGCGGTGACGGTGGGCACGATGGTCACCAGGTGGGGAGGGCGGGATGTGGCCGCCAGCCATTGTGTCGCCCCCACGTAAGACGCGCCGTACATGCCGACCTTGCCGTTGGACCAGGGTTGAGCGGCGGCCCACTCAACCGTGTCGTAGCCGTCGTTTATGTCGTCTTTGAAGGCGTAGAACTCGCCTTCCGACGTGTGCCGGCCGCGGGTGTCCTGAACCACCACAGCGAAACCAGCCTTAGCCGCCTTGATGGGGTCCAACATAGCGTTGGTCAGCGCGGTGGTCTTGTCGTAGGGAGTGCGCTGCAGAATGGTGGGGAACGGCCCATCGCTATCGGGCAGGTAGATGTCCGCGTAGAGGGTAACACCGTCCCTCATGGCGACGGCAATGTTGCTTTGCATCTTGAGAGAAACTGATTCCGGCATGGTCCTACTCCTAACTTTAGGGCTGACTGGGTATATCCTATTCCTGGAAATGGGGCATGACGTGGGATGCGAACATCTCCATCTGGCGATAGAAAGCGTCGGGCTCTGAGGCCAGGAATCCCAGGTTTATGTGCTCCACTCCGGCGGCGGCGCGGTCTTCCACTGCCTTGATGCAGTCTTCGGGAGTCCCAGCGATGCACAATGCCTGGGCAATGCTCTCAGCGCTCCGCTCCGGAGTCACATACCGTTCGCCGACGTTGGACACCGCCAGGGCCATCGCCTCGGACGCATCGGCGGCGATGGCCGTGGGCTGGTTCAGCCCCCAGTGGAAATAGCTCAAGTCGCGCCCAGATTCGGCGGCGAACTGGCGCACCATCTCGTTGCTGGCCTTGATCCGGCGCACCGTGAACAGATAGGGATACCAGCCGTCGCCCATCGCTCCCGCCCGCCGCATGGCCGCGTCACTGCGTCCCGACACCCAGATCGGCGGGTACGGTTTCTGGGACGGTAACGGGAGTAAAGTGACGTCGTCGAAGTCGAAGAAATCGCCGTGATGTGAGACGTGCTCCTCTGTCCAGAGACGCTTCAACACCTGGAGCATCTCGTCGGTGCGCTTGCCCCTGGTATGGACATTCACGCCCACCGCGTCGAACTCAATCTTGGTGCCGCGCTGCCCGCTGATGCCGATTCCAAAGTCCAGCCGGCCTCCCGACACCCGGTCCACGCTGGCCACCATCTTGGCCAAGATCACCGGGTCATACAATGGCGCGATCACGATTCCGGTCATCACCCGGATATTCGTGGTCGCGCCAGCGGCGGCAGCCATGGCGGGCAAGTTTAACAGGGTGGGCCGCGGCGGATTGCCGTCCATGACGTGCTCGCCCATGGTGACACGGCCGTAGCCCATGGCCTCGGCCCGGCGGGCGAACTCGGGCACGTCCCAATAATCGTCCACCGAAAGATTAACGCCAAATGTGATCTTGGGACCGGCCATTGCTCCTCCCGGACGGCTATTTTTCGGTACGGTTTCGCGCGGCCTTACTCGGATTGCTAACTATTGGCCGACTTTTCTGATTGGCTTACGGGCAACAGATTACTCCCTAGGCCTTCTGGAATCAATTTGTTGCCCCTTTCCGCTAGGTAATTGTGGAGGGTTTGGGATACGATTTCCAGGTAGGGCCAGATTAATCGTGATCTGGAGGAACTATAGGCTCGAATGGCTTTCGAAGAAAATACCGAAGCTAAACCTATGGCCGGCAAAACGTGCCTGGTAACAGGAGCGACCGCCGGCATCGGAAAGCAAGTCGCCCTGGAATTGGCCTGCATGGGCGCCAACGTCGTCCTGGCTGGACGCAATCAGGCCAAGTGCGCCGTCACCGCCGAGGATATCCGAGAGGAGAGCGGGAATCCCGCCGTTGAGTACCTGGTGGCCGACCTATCGGCCCAGGAGCAGGTCCGCGGGTTGGCCCAAGAGTTCAAAGACGGGCACCAGCGTCTGGACGTTCTGGTCAACAACGCCGGAGCGATATTTATGGGCAGGCAAACGAGCGCCGACGGCATTGAGATGACCTTCGCCTTGAACCACCTGTCATACTTCCTGCTGACCAACCTGCTGCTGGACGTTCTGGCGGCCCCGGCCCGAATCGTCAATGTGGCTTCAAGCTCTCATAGGGAGGCTCGGCTAAACTTGATCGATGCCCATGACCCCAGGCGTTATTTCGGATATCGGGCTTATGCCCGGTCGAAGCTGTGCAACGTACTCTTCACTTACGAACCGGCCCGCCGTCTTGAGGGAGCCGGTGTGACGGTCAACACCCTGCATCCAGGCTTGGTGGCCACCGATTTCCTCAACAATAACGGACCCCTTGGGCGCTTCCTTAACTTCGTGGTACGGATCAAGGGGATCAGCATCAAGGAAGGCGCCAGAACACCGGTGTACGCCGCCACCTCGACAGAAATGGAAGGCGTCACGGGCAAATACCTGGTCAAGAATCAGCCTGTCCCCTCCTCCAAACGTAGCTACGACGAGGACTTGGCAACCGTCCTCTGGGAGCTCAGCGCGAACCTGACCGGTATTCCGTCGGCGGCGCCCAACTCCCCTTAGTTCTCCAGTTAGCCATCCGGGCTTTCGGCCTTGTTGACAGCTATCGGCAACCCTCCCATAATTCCTGCAACTTCGCATTCGGAGCCCCTTTTTGATGGCAGAAAAGGTTGATGTTGCCGTAATCGGCGCCGGAGTCGTAGGCTGCTCCGTAGCCTATTACCTAGCGCGGGAGGGCATCACGGTTGCCCTGCTCGAACGGGAGTCCATCGGAAGCGGGTCATCGGCCCACGCAACGGGCTTCATCAGTCTCCTGGGCACGGAATTCACCCCCGGACCATCCTTCCAATTCGGACTGGAAAGCTACCGAGAGTTTCCTGCGCTGGTCGAAGAACTGGAAGAGGAAACGGGCATGGACCTTCTGTACCAGCGGCGTCCCTCTCTGAGACTGGCCCTGGAAGAAAGCGAAGAGCAACTGATAAAAAAGCTCATGGTCTGGCAGAAAGAGCACGTTGCCATGCGCTGGATCACCGCCCAAGAGGTCCACCAACTGGAACCCAGACTGACACCGTCCTTGAGGGGTGCGGTTTACGAAGACGAGTCGGCACAGTTGGACAGCTACCGGCTGAATCTCGCCCTGGCCGCCGGGGCCGAACGCAAAGGCGCCCAGACCATCCTCCGCCAGGTCATCGGCCTGACCTCCGAAGGCGACCGGATCACCGGCGTGCGCACACAAGGAGGGGACATCCCTTGCGGCACGGTGGTGATAGCGGCCGGCCTCTGGAGCCCCCACTTCCAAAGAGACCTGGACTTCCCGATCCCGGTCGGTGCGCTAAAGGGGGAACGCCTCCTGCTCAAGTACGATGGCGACCCGCTACAGGTGTTGATTAGTTCGCCTAAACGGGGCCACATGATCAGCCGTTTGGATGGCTTCCTCAGCGTGGGCAGCACCGGGGGCCGGGATTACGACGAGGACCAGCTATACCAAGGAGCAGACATGGACCGCGTGGCTACCGAGACAGCCCGGGTGGAGATCATGCAACGGGCAATCGATGTTTTCCCTGATCTCGAAAACGCATCCTTGGTCCAACAACTGGCCGGGTCCAGGCCGCTGAGCCCCGACCGCGTACCCATCATCGGCCCAGTGCCCGGAAAAGAGGGCGTGGTCCTGGCCACCGGCCACACCACCAAGGGCATCCACCTCGGTCCCAGCACCGCCAAGGCCATCACCGAATATATCCAGGGCGGTTGCAAGCAGGTACCAACCTCTATAGAAATGTTTTTGCCGGCCCGGTTCGCAAGCATGACCCAAGCCGATTTCCAAACCGCCGGTCTCCACGTCGACGAATAAGCAGACTAAGAACAGGAGCACATCCAGTGAAACGAGCTATCGAGTTCTACAGCGAAGGCTTCAAGCTTTGCGGCGATGTCTACCTTCCGGACGGCCTGGCCGCCGGTGAGACGCGCTCGGCGGTGCTCCTATGCCACGGCTACACGGGAGTCAAAGACCTCTATTTACCGGACAACGCCCGGGTGCTCAACGAGGCCGGGTACGTGGTCATGACCTTTGATTACAAGGGTTGGGGCGACAGCGAGGGCGTCAGCCCGAACCGCTTGGTGCCCTACAGCCGGGTGGCCGACGCGCAGGCCGCCATGACGTTCCTGGGCCTCCAACCCGAGGTGAACGAGGACAGCATCGGCATCTACGGCACAAGCTATGGCGGGGCCACTGTTTCCTGGGTGGGGGCCGTGGACCCGAGGGCTAAGTGCGTCGTCAGCGTGGTTGGCATCGGCCACGGCGCGCGGTGGATGAGCCGTGTGCGCCGAATGGATGAATGGTTCGACCTGCTGGAACGCTCCAAGGCCGACCGCGAGCAGCGCGCTCTGACCGGCAAATCAGAGATGGTGGAGCGTTCGGAGATTCTGCTACCGGACCGTCAATCAGCCGAACTGGCCGCCGCCGCCCGAGCCAACAACCCGGCCGCCGTGGGGACCATACCAGTGGAGTACGTGGACGACACCATCGGCTTCAACCCGGAGTGGATCGTGGGCCGGATATCGCCCCGGCCCATCCTGTTCGTCACCAGCGACGATGACCGCCTGGTGCCTCCAGAGGAGTCGGAGCAGCTATACGCCCACGCCGGGGAGCCCAAGAAACTGGTCGTGCTGAACGGTGTCGGCCACTACGAGGTCTATGTGGAACCGGCCTTCTCCCAGGTCATGGACGAAACCATTGCCTGGTACCAGAAATACCTGCCCGCCAAGGGGTAATAGTCCCTTCTCCCAAAGGGCGAAGGTTAGGATGCGGGCTCTTCCTCAATTCGTGGCAACCACCACCGGCAACAAGCGCCAGCGCGCCTAGGGCCTCACTGCCCTCACGACCGTGCTGCTGGCGCCGTGGGAATCATGGGCACTGTGGGTTTCGGATATGGCGCCGGCCTGGCGCATGTGGGATGCATGGCCACCTGATTGGTCGTCGTCAAGAACAAATGCTCGCTCGATTTGCAGGTCCGGGAGTTCAGCAACGATTTCTTCTGGAGTCGTGAGGCTCAACAGGTCTTCCTCTGTCCAGCCGATGGGCGGCCCGGATTTGTCATGGCTGACGAACAACAATGTGCCTCCCGGAGCCAGAGCCTTTGACATCTGGGCCAGCATGTTGATCCGCTCCTGGGGGAACATCTGAATGTAGAAGCTCGTTGTCAGGTGGTAATGGCCCATGGGCCGGTATGTGGAGGCAGCAGCCAATATGAACTCGACGTTAACCTCTTCTTCGGCGGCCAGTCGCTTGCCTTTTTCGATGGCGACCTCGGAGTGGTCCACCGCCGTCACCTGCCAGCCCTGCTTTGCCAGCCAAATTGCATTACCGCCAGTACCACAGCCCATGTCCAGAGCGCGTCCCGGAGTCAAATGCTCGATCTGATCAGCTAGAATCGCATCCGAGCCGGAGCCGCAATCCTCAATATCTGCCCACATTTCGTTCCAAAATTCTGGTGTATCGGTTGACATGATATTTGCTCTGCCTTTCTCTGATTTAGTGTCCGCGACGGCAGCGGCAAACTAAGCCATCAACTCTTCAAGCGCCCGGTTAATGTCGTCGGGGCGTTCCGCCATGGGGAAATGGCCCGCCTGCTCCAGTTTGATGTACTTGGAGCCGGGCACGGCCTGGTGTATCTCCAATTCGTATTCCGCCGGTTTGCCCGGATCATCCACACCCCGGATTAGCACCAGCGGGGCCTTCAGTTCTCCGATGCGGTCCCGCACGTCGAACTGGTCTATCGTCACCAGATCGTTGTACTGAGAAGTGGGGCCGACCTTGCGGTGGCAGTCAATCAGATGTTCGCGCAGGTCCGGCTCGATGAACATCATCGTGTGGCGCATCGCGTCCAACCACTCCTCGTGAACTTTCTCGTCTTTGGCGGCGTTCAAGCGAAACTCCAGACCGCCAGGAGCGCGCTCTTTTGGCCGCATGGCGATGGTCATCAGCAACAGACCGGCCACCTCATCGGGGTAGTCCAGCGCATATCGCAACGCAACACAGGCCCCCAAGGTAAACCCGGAAAGCACCAAGTCTTTATCGTGTCCCTTCTGGTGCAGCCAGTCGTGCAGCCACTTGGTGTAATCGGCCACGGTAGCTAGCGACTCACCCTCTGGGTGCCCCGGCAGGTCCGGGGCCAGGCTGCCCGGAAAGTGTTCCACCTGATATTTGAACCCAGCAGAGCAACTCCCGGCGCCGGGTCCATGTATGAAAACTATCTGGGACATTTTTTCTCCCTTTGTCTGGAAGTTCCGTTTCTGGATCAGATTATCGGCCAGCGGGGCGGGAAGGACAGGCCGGTGCGGGCCAACATATCTTCGCCGATGCCCTGGACCCTCTGGATCAATTCCCACTCGTCAACGAACAGCGGCTTGTGGTACTCAACAACGATATTGCCGTCCACCATGACCGTATGCACGCTCCGGCCGTCGGCATTGTAGACCAGATTGTTTACCGGATTGAACAGGGTCTGCCACTCGACGCTCCGGGTGTCGAACAGCACCAGGTCGGCTTTCTTTCCGGGTTCTAGGGAGCCGACCTCGCCGTCCAGTCCCAGTGCCTCCGCTCCCTGGATGGTAGCCATCTCTAGGGCTGTCTCGGCGGGGACGGTCCGAGAGTCCTGCCGGGAGTCTTTGTACAGCACGGCGATCAGGTACATGGCCCGGTTGGTCTCCAAAAGATTGGAGTTGTTGCCGGCGTCGGTGCCCAGGCCAACGGTCATCCCAGCGTCCAGCATCTCGGGAAGCAAGCCTGACTGGGTCATGCCGGCCCCGCCCTTAACCGCCGCAGTCGGAACAACAACCGCCCTGGTCCCAGTGCTAGCCAGAACCTCGACTTCACTCTCGTCCAGACCCAGCATATGGGCCAGGGTCACGTTTTCGCCCAAGACACCCAATTTTTGAAGGTATTGGGTCGGGCGCAGACCCGTTTCTTTTATGCTGGCTGCCACGTAGTTTTCGCCGTTGTTGTAGTGCAGCGTTAGGCCCGAGCCGTAATGATCCGCCAGACGTTTGCACTCGACAAGCAGTTCTTCGGAGCAGACATTGGGGGCGAAGGGCATGGCCCAAGCCCGTACCCGGCCGTCCAGTTGTCCGTCAAATTCCTGGATGGTGGCTTCCACCGTCTTAATCGCGTTGGCGGTGGACGAGACTGGCAGGTTCAATGTGTTGGGCCGGTCGGTCACGTGGGTACCCACGATAATCCGGCATCCCGCTTGCCGGTAGGCATCCAGGCACCTCCCAAGAAATTTAGTGCTGCCGGGGTCCAGGAAGGTGGTCGTGCCATATTTCAGAAGTTCGGTTATGGCGAGGAGGCTCGTGTGGTACTCCTCATCTTCGGTCATCACCGATTGGAGCTTGAACACGTTGGGCAGGTAAGCTGAACCCAGGTCGTCGGGGAAGATGCCCCTGGTGGCGTGGGCATAGCTGATGTGCATGTGCCCGTTGCAAAAGCCCGGTGTCACCACCATGTTCCGGGCGTCGATCACCCGGTCAGCTTGGACCTCAGCCAACTCGGCCGCCTTGCCAACTTGGACGATATGCTGGCCCTGCACGACCAGAGTCCCATCGCCGATGACACGGCGCTGGGAGTCCATGGTGATTATGAAACGAGCGCCCTCTATTTTGGTGGTAGGATCAGGCATCTTCGGCATCCATTATGTACGGGTCGGTGAGACCGTGTTGGGAAGATGAAGTATTATACCGCGCTGGTACGAGAGAGGGCGGCGTTGCCGGTTGACCGGCCAGCGCCGCCCGCCTATCATGCTGTAAATCTTGCCTTGCGATCTGTGTTGCAGCATGAATAAATCCGACCTACCGTTCCTCAGCGCATCCGAACTGTCCCGGCTGATGGCCGCCAAGGAAGTCTCTCCGGTGGAGGCGACAGAAGCCTACTTGGAGCGCATCGAGTCGCTGGACGGTAAACTCCGCGCCTACGTCACCGTGACCGCTGACGCAGCCCTTGAAGCCGCGAAACAGGCGGAACAGGAGATTGCCCAAGGCAACCACCGGGGGCCCATGCACGGCGTCGCCGTGGCTGTTAAGGACCAGATCCACACCAAGGGAATCTTGACTACCGGCGGGTCTCCGGTTTTCAAGGACTTTATCCCGGCTGAAGACGCCACCGTCATAACCAATCTCAAAAAGGCTGGAGCCGTGCTGTTGGGCAAGCTCAACATGACCGAGTTCGCCACCACTGGCCTGTCTCACCAATTCGACCCGCCGCGGAACCCTTGGAACCTGGAGCGGTCTACCGGTGGCTCCAGCAGCGGTTCCGGGGCCGCCACCGCCGCCTTTCTCTGCGGGTCGTCCCTGGGGGAAGACACCGGAGGTTCGGTGCGATTTCCGGCGTCCTGGTGCGGTCTAGCGGGCCTGCGCCCGACCTGGGGACGGGTCAGCCGCTACGGCGTCATGCCTGGCGTCCGATCCATGGACACGATCGGTCCCCTGGGGCGCACCGTGGAAGACTGTGCCATAACCCTGGCGGCGATCGCCGGCCATGACCCCAAGGACCGTGTAAGCAGTCAAGCTCCGGTTGCAGACTACCAAAAAGCTCTCACCGGCGACGTCAAGGGTCTGAAATTTGGGATAGTCAGGGAGCTCCTCTACGCCGATCTGGTGGACGACGAGGTCCGCCGATCGGTGCTGGCCGCCGCGGACACTCTAAAAGAGATGGGCGCTCAGGTGGAGGAGTTGTCAGTGCCGCTGGCTCCAAACGCCGGGACCATCTCCGGAGCCATCAGGGTGGAGGCCCCAGTCACCTATGGGGACATCCTGCGCGACCGGCCCAGGGAAATCGCCCACGACAACCGCATCGCCTACTTGGCCAGCAGCATTATGCCCGCGCCCTACTACTACAAGGGTCTGCGGCTGAGGACGCTCATTCGAGACCAGGTTTTAGCAGCCTTGGGTAACGTGGACCTGCTGCTGTCTCCGACCACCGGAGTTGCAGCGCAACCGCTGGGGCCGGACCCGGTCATCGACAGCAAAGGAGCAACTAACCGTATACCATGGTTGCTGGCCACGACCTTTAGCTTGGCCAACGTTCCGGCTCTGAGCGTGCCCTGCGGCTTTACCGCCACTGGACTGCCCATCGGCCTTCAGATCGCGGGAAGACCCTTCGACGAAAGCACGGTATTGCGCGCCGGCCATGTTTACGAGCAGAATACGGATTGGCACTCCCGCAGACCCAATGTTTAACGGGTCCAAATCTTGGCTCACCATCCAGCGCCGCATCGGATTGCCCTTTGCCTGGCATTGTGAGAGATAGAACGGTTGCTTCGTAAGCTGGACGTAAAAGGATCGCTGGAAGGCCTGGTGCTGATCCGCGATGACCGCTTGCCACTACGGCGGATCCCCCTCCGGGAGAAGCCGCTGCAACGTTACGTGCTTCCCTACCGCGGCCTATTGGGCCTGCTGCTGATCGCCATCGCCTGGCCGCTGTCTTGGGCGCAGAGTGGCACCGGTCTTCAGTACACCTTCTTCCCTCTCTGGTTGGGATTTATCCTTGCCATCGACGGACTGGTCCTGAGGCGCACCGGGACTTCGCTGATCGTCCGCAGCCCGAAGATAATGGCGGCGATGTTTGTGGTTGCCATGCCCTACTGGTGGACGTTCGAGGCCATTAACAATGTCACCCATAACTGGGTATACATCGGGTCGGAAGAGAACACCAATGTGTTCGACTACCTTGAATCATCTCTGGCATTCTCGGTGGTAATTCCAGCCGTATTTGAAGTCTCAGAACTCATCGGTTCCTTTGGCTTCGTCAAGCGGTTCGCCCGTCTCCCTGCCCTGATCTTGAACAGGCGGCAGATTATACTCGTCGCGATCTTCGGTTTTTCATCGTTGGCCGCGCTGCTCATTTGGCCGACTTATCTGTTCCCGGTCACCTGGTTGTGCCTGTTCTTCATCTTCGACCCCATAAACTACCTAACAGGCAGGCCGAGCATGATATCCCAGTTGCGGAACGGCGATTTCCGGCTGGTCATCTCCTTTGCCCTTGGCGCTCTGGTTTGCGGGTTCTTTTGGGAGATGTGGAACAACGAGGCATCGGTGAGCTGGCAATACAATGTGGGCATTTTTGATTTCGCCCGTATCTTCCAGATGCCATTGCTCGGATACGGCGGTTATTTGCCATTCGGCCTGGAAACTTACGCCGTTTTCCACTTCGCCGCAGGCTTGGTCGGCTGGTCGTCAGACGCCCACGTTCCCACGAACGGAGACTCTCAACCCCTCCCTGTCTAGTACCGCAATCGTCTACTCCGCCCCGGCCGCCAGGATGGCTGAATTGGTCAATAGCCGCCGTTGGCCCGGTACAAATTCTTGTCCCGCTTGCCGGTGCCGGTGTATCCTTGGTGCAACGACATGAGTCGTTCCACGAAATGAGCGCTCAGTCGACCTGAAGCGCCATCAAGCGATCGAAGGAGGCACACAGATGAAGTTTGGAATCTTCACCATCGTTCCATGGCACGAAAGCAAAGGACAGCAGCAGTCCCTTGACGAAGCCATGGAACAGATCGAGCTGGCCGACCAGCTTGGCATCGACGAGGTCTGGCTGGGAGAGCACCGTTTCTCCCGTCATGGGCTGCTATCAGGCATCTGGTCTTTCGCCGGCTTGGTTGCCGGCCGGACCAAGCGCATCCGCATCGGCACCGCCGTGGTGGTGCTACCCCTGCACAACCCGGTACTGGTGGCTGAAGAAGCTGCGATGATCGATGTTGTCAGTGGGGGACGCCTCAACTTGGGCATCGGCTCCGGCTATCAACGCCAGGAGTTCGACGGTCTCGGTGTGGACATAAATGAGAGCAGAGAACGGTTCTATGAGTCCGTGGACGTCATAAAAAGAGCCTGGACCGAAGAGAAACTGAACTTCCACGGTAAGTTCACCGATGTGGAAAACCTGTGGGTCTTGCCCAAGCCATTGCAGCAACCCCATCCGCCCCTCTTCCAGGCCGTGAGCACCTCACCGGCCAGCATCGATTTCGCCGCCAAGAATCAGATCCAGGTGATCGCCGGCGGCCCCACCGATATTCTGGGTCAGGCGCCACAGGTGGTCCAGGCCTGGCGGGACAAGATGGACGAGTATGGCCACCCCCACAAGCATCTGGACCCGCCCATGTCCAAAGGAATCTATGTAGCGCCGACCCAGGAAGAAGCCGAGCGGGACGCCGAGGAGTTGCAGAATTTCTCTTCCCGCATCCTGCGGTCCGAAGGCAACAACGGCCTGATCGGGATGCCCATTGACAAGAACGGGAACATTCCTCCGGGATACGAGCACTGGGCCAGCCGTCAGGCAGACCGGGACCGCCGCGACGACCCTGGCCACGCCGGCCTGCCGCCATTGGTGGGAACGCCCGAGGTGGTTATCGAGCGGCTGAAAGCGACCCAAGCCGCCGGAATCAACCATGTGTTTGGTAATTTCGGATTCCCCGGCCTGCCCCACGAGAAGGTTATCCGGTCCATCGAGCTATTCGCCAAAGAGGTGATGCCCAACTTCCAAGAGGTGCCGGTGTCTTAGCGGGAACCTTAGTCAGCAGTAAAAAACGGGTGCGGCTATGATGGCCGTACCCGTTTTTTACGCCCGTGATTGAGGTCTGCTAGCTGATTACGCCGTCTTCATGCCAAGACTTGATTTCCCCCGGCGTAAAGCCCAGCCACTCCAGAATCTCGCCGGCGTGTTGTCCCAGGGCCGGAGATGCCTTCGGTGCGGACGGCGTCGTGCCCCGGAAGTGGGCCATCGGCCCCACCATCTTTACCTTGCCCTCCTGGACGTGTTCCACCTCGGTGACCAGGCCGTTGGCGACCACCTGCGGGTCGTCAAAGAGCTCCTCGATGAATCGCACCGGACCTGCGGGGATGCCCCTTTCCTCGAAGATCTGGAGCCATTCGGTACTCGCTTTCTCCGCCAGCAGTTCCTCGGCGCGCCGTTCCAACGCCTGGGTGTAGGCTTGAGACTCTGGCTTGGTGTGGTCCCAGCCGGGCTCCAGACCGTCGTCAGTGAGGTCTAGGACCTCCAGCAGTCGTCGGCGGAGCGGGTCGCTGAGACAGCCCACTCCGATAGGAGAGTCTTTGGTGCGGTAAACGCGGTAGTAAAGGTTGCCGTGATGTTCCCGGCGGCGGCTTCCCGGCGAGACTGCGACCATCTCTTCATAGGAGGCCCCGGTCGCCCGCTTGTCCTCCAGTTCCTTGAGGGTCTTTTCCCTGATCTCCTCATCCAGGGATTCCACATGCAAGAACCTGGCTCCCATCAACGACAGGGCCGAGGCCAACAGGCTGGTCTCGATCTTCTGGCCCACACCGGTACGCTCCCTGGCGTACAGGGCGGCGCAGACCGACCAGGCCATGCAGATGCCGGACGAAGTATCAATCAAAGGGCTGGACCAGACCCACGATGGAACGCCGTCCAGGTTCTTTGTCTCTGAGGCAACCATCCCGGTCATGGCCTGGACTATCATATCG
The DNA here is from genome assembly GCA_002816585.1 of SAR202 cluster bacterium Io17-Chloro-G6. The sequence goes on from MUCT01000013.1 coordinate 13,963, forward strand.
TAGCCGGGCCGTTCAGCGTCGGGCCCCTCCCTTCCATAGGCGGTCAACTCGCAATAGATCAATCGAGGGTTGATGGCGGAGAGGGTCTCATAATCCACCCCTAGTTTGGCCGCCACGTCGGGCCGGAAGTTGACCAGGGCGATGTCCATCTTGGGGACCAAGCGCTGGACTATCTCGCCGGCCCCGTCCTTGGCCAGGTTGATGGGAAGGCTACGCTTGCCCCGGTTGTAGGTCATGAAGGTGCGGCTCTCGGTGGGGGTAAAACGCTGGGTAAGCCGCCAAGGTTCGCCCCAGGGAGGCTCCACCTTGATCACATCGGCGCCCAGATCCGCCAGCAACCGGCCGGCCAAAGGCCCAGCAATGATCTCGGTGAAATCAACAACTTTGACATCTTCCAGGGGTCCGGGCATGGTTGATCCCTCCTAGCTGCCGGCAAACAGCTATCAGCCATTATGCCCACTGGAGTGAAGCACCGCAACGGGCGGGGAGTTGGTCCCTTCCCCTTCGCAAGGGGGAAGGCTGGGATGGGGGCGAACACTTCGAAGATGTCCAAGTTCTGCTGAATAGCGATTCCCCCACCCTAACCCTCCCTATGCATGGTGGAGGGCATTTTGTGATGACATTTGGCCCCGCGCCTAGCTCGTGCGTGCTATAATTGTGGCGCGTCGGGGTGTGGCCCAGTCCGGCAGGGCACCTGCATGGGGTGTAGGGGGTCGTCGGTTCGAATCCGACCACCCCGACCAAAACGAAAGTGAAAGAGGCCGCTCAATTTGAACGGCCTCTTTTTTTGTTTGCTTACTGCGTTGGCAGATTACTGGATTATTCCCCGCCATATGAGGATCAACCCAACGGCCAAGAGCACGTAGCCCATGGCGTTGACCAGGGTGGCCAAGTCCACTTTGCCGGTTAGTTTTGCCCCGTAGTAGCTGCCCACTGCGGCCCCAGCGCCCATCAGCAAAAGAAGCTGGTAGTCGACCTGACCGTGCAGCGCATGGCCCACCCAGCCCAGCGATCCCATTATGAAGCCGATGAACAGGTTGGTGCCCGCGGCGATCCGTGGGTCCACTTTCAGGATTCTGATCAGCGCCGGCAGACGTATGCTGCCCAATATGAGACCCACCGCCCCGCCCAGGAGGCCCACCGTCAGTCCCAATCCCCCGCCGAGCAACAGACGCCTCCCGGTGTACGGCACGTCGCCCCCATCGCCACTGGCGGCGGCAGCCTGCTTGCCCCTGGCCCGAAGTTCCACCCCCTGCCAGAGCACCAGCAGGCCGGCGGCGGTGAGGAGGATGGACTCGGAGACTCGGCCTCCCAGGAAACCGCCCACAAAAGCACCCGCGAAGGCTGGGCCGCCCATGATCAACACGAGGCGGAAATTGACCCGCCCTTCACGCAAGTGCCTGACCGCCCCAAATATGGAACTGATGCTGCTGACCAAGATGTTGGTCCCGCCTACGGTGGGCGCAGCCAACCCCATCAGCAGCATGGCCGGGAGCCGCATGGTTCCCAGAGCCAGCCCTACGAACCCTCCCAGCAGGCCTACCGCCAGGGAAACCGCCGCCAGAACGACGGCATTCCAGACCAGAACGTCTGAGCCCCAGCCCAGTGTTGCGTCCATTCGATTCCTTTGCTGACTGGATCCCTAGTTTCAGATGACGGGCGAAATCAGAGCGCCGGAGGGATGGAGTCCCTACCCGGCGCTCTTGTGTAGAGTCGGTCGCTCTGAAGATTCGATTCGGCTTCTAGGCAGGTCTTGCCACGTTGAACTTGGGCATGACCTCTTTGCCAAAGCGCTCTAGCTGCTCGATCATCACGTCCAGTGGAGTTCCCATGCGGTTGCAACCCACGTGCATGTACTCCAGCCCGGGGTACTTGTCTTGGATTTCCATGATTTTCTCCGTGATCTGCTCCGCAGTGCCACACAGCCATGACCCTGCAGCAACTGTCTCTTCCATGGTGGGCAGCCCGGCGGAGGGGGCCCGCTTGGGATCGCCCAGGGCATCAATCATCTCCGGAGTGAAGGCGCGGAAGAAGCCCAATGGAGCGAACATCTTCATGTCTTCTTCCAAATATTTCCTGGCCTGTTTGATGGCCTCTTTCTCACTGTCGGCGATGAACGTGGGCAGACCAAGCACCAGCCTGCTGCCCATCTGAGCATCTGTGTGACCGTAGTTGACCAGTGTGTCGGTCCAGCGCTTGATCACTTCGTCATTGGGACCGCCTGTTACCGCGCCGCCGCCGACGATCGGCTGGATGTCGTGCTTGGCCATGAAATCCATGGCCCGCTGGCTGGCGCTGACCATGGGCTGCCAGGTCTCCACCGGCAGGTGCTTGGGCCGTGGCACCAAGGTGATCTCCTTTAGCGTGTAGCCCCGGTATGGGACCTCCGGCGGGAGGGTGTAGTGCTTGCCTTTGAATGAGAAGGACTCTTCATTGAAGGCCTTCATGATGATCTCGATCTGTTCTTCGAACATTTCCCGGTTGGCGTCGTTGTCCGAGTTGGTGCTGGGCACACCGAAGGTATCGACTTCCCGGGAGTGGTAGCCCCGGCCCACTCCGAAGATCACCCGTCCGTTGGTCAGGATGTCGGCGGTGGCGTAGTCTTCGGCCAAGCGCAGGGGATGCCACATTGGGTTAATGTTGAAGCCGCAGCCGAATTTCAATTGCTTGGTCAGGTTGGCCAGGTGCACGTAAAGGAGCAGCAGGTTGGGAATGACCTCATTCCCCTCATGCTGGAAGTGGTGCTCAGCGGCCCAAAAGCTGTGGTAGCCCAGGTCATCCATTACTTTGACCATCTTCTCCACCCGGTCGAAGATGGTTATCAGATGGTCATTGTCGAAGCGGCGGTCATTGAGGGCGGTGGCGCCGAGCCCGATATCGCCCAGGTCAACATGTCCGGCATACAGGCTGCCAAAATACTTAAGCATGGTTACTATCCTTGGTTCAGATTGGCTCTTGCCATTCTAATGGCGCACCCACCGATGTCAATCACCGGCTGAGCGGCTTCCAGCGGCCGAAGTTGACGCTGCCTGAAGCCGCCAGTATTATCCAGGTTGTGCCAGGGAAGGCCCGGGCAATTAGACGTGAAGAAAGGGAGAGCGTAGATGAAGTACGACACGATCGTTGTCGGGGCCGGCTCAGCCGGTTCGATCATGGCTTCCCGGCTCAGCGAGGACCCAAAGCATTCTGTCTTGCTGTTGGAGGCAGGACCGGACTACCCCGAGTTCGAGCAACTTCCCGACGAGGTGAAGTTCGGTTACGCGACTGCAACCGATATCATGACCAGCGACCACAACTGGCAGTTCTGGGGCAAGGCCACCGAGACTTCCCGGCCCATGATGGTTCCTCGCGGTAAGGTGACCGGCGGCTCCAGCGCCGACGCCTAATAGGCGAATTGAGCTGGTGACGCCAGTTCCGTTTCTTTGTCACTCGTGCCGACGTCGCAGTGTTGCATTCCTCACCCGCAACGACCTAGCCCAGGTATCTCAGCAGATCTAAAGGCCGAGCGATGGAAATTTTAATTCTTATTGCAGTTGTCCTAGCATTACCTCTTTGGGGCTATGTGTTAAATCGGATTTTGGGGCTTTTCTTAGGCGTTGTGGGTCTCTTGTTAGGACAGAGAAACCTCGGTCGTCCGTATACAAACGATCCAGTCCCACGATTTTCCTCGTGGATTCCGACCGGACACTCCAAGGAACTATGGAAGCCAGAAGAGGACGAGTTTCTCATTTACAACCCGTTCTGGACGGACGAGCAAAGATCCTTAGGCAGCTACTCTTGGGGCCGCTTTATTAGATGGGGCACACACTGCTCGGCGTGCTATCGGGAGACCGGAGTGTTGTCGGGGGAGTTGGTAGCGTCAAAGCATGGGATCTACGAATTCGTCCCCTTTCTTTTTATGACAATACAGGACACGACACTTGACCTTAATGAATACTTTCCACTTTGCACCTCTTGCGCCTCGCGGGAGCAAAGCGTAAGAGGCTTTTTCAACTCCCGTTCTCCGCATGTAACGGGTATCGATTGGCAAAGTCTTAGATGGATTAAACTCCAGATACCGAACCATGAATATGCAGACTGGTTCCAAGCGGCTAACCCGGCGGTTATACTGTCGCGAGGCTTCAAACTGCGGGAGTTGGCAGATCGAATCACCCAGTTGACACACCACGTTCCTCCGCTTTCGCGTGGCTCCAGTCCGGCCGATCACCATTTCGCCGCTGGAGATAATCTGGTGATACAGGAACGTTATCGAGAAGCTGTGGCTGCGTATAGCATGGCCATTGGGTTCAACCCCGATTTTGTCGCCGCCTACCAGAGTCGAGGTCGGGTGTACACTTGGCTAGGTGAGTACGACCAAGCCATCAAGGATTATGACGAGTCAATCCGCTTGAACCCCGAGTCTGCCCGAGCTTACGCGTACCGCGGCTTGGCCTACAGTGACCTAGACCAACATAACAGGGCGATAGAAGATTACGGCCAAACCGTTGGGCTGGACCCCCGGTATCCGGGCATATACACTTACCGCGGCCTTTCCCACCACGATCTCGGCCACTACCAAGAAGCCATTAGAGACTACGACGAGGCCATTCGCCTCGAAGAGATCGAAGTATGGGAGCTCCCTGCCGACGTCGCCCATCTCTCCCCGGAGGACCCGATGAACCACATCTACAGGGCTTGGGCCTATATTTCGCTACGTCAGTACGAGCGAGCTATCCAAGACTTGGACCGGGCCATTCAACTTGATCCGAAGGTTGCTGTGTCCTACGCTTACCGGGCCGTGGTGAACACTTGGCTGAGTAAAGATGCGGAGGCCAGCCGGGAACTTGATCAGGCGGTGGGGCTAGGGTACGACTCCACTTTGCTGCAAGAGGAGATTGAGAAGATCAAGGGGCAACGCTAATGCCACGCCGTAGCCGAGAGTCCTGGTCCGAACTGGTGCGGTGGCTAATCTCCACCGACCCCAACGAGCAGCCTTTCCTGGACTACCGGTACCTGCGTGACCCCTTCGACCGGCAGCGAATGCGGGAGATGGTGCGCACCTGTGTCAGCCTGGCCGAGCACGAGAACTTTAAGGACATCGTCGAGTCCCGCATCGAGCCCACCGGCGAGGAGATGGCCTCGGACGATGCATTGGATGCTTTTTGCGCCCGGGACGCCACCACGGGGCAACACATATCGGGCACCTGCAAGATGGGTCCTGCCTCGGACAACATGGCAGTGGTTGACCAGCACGGCCGAGTCCACGGCCTGGAGAACCTACGCATAGCCGACGCGTCGGTGATGCCCAATTGCATTCGCGCCAACACCAACGTCACCACCATTATGATCGGCGAACGCATGGCCGACTTCATCCGTAACGGGGGGTGGGGCTGCGGTATCCGCGGTCGGGCCTCACCGGGCAACCATGCCTCAATCCGCTCATGGTGTGTAAACGGCGGAGTAATAATGTGCCACAGAGGCGGTAGAGCCGCAGCGGTAGCGGCGGTTTAAAATTGTACCGCCCGAGGTCTTCTCTCTAA
>MUCT01000014.1 GCA_002816585.1 SAR202 cluster bacterium Io17-Chloro-G6
CCACATCAACGAACTTGCGTATTGGAATAAGACCGCTACGTTCGCAGTATTCCTTGTAACGACCTTCCTGAGTCTCAAGGGAGTGGTGATTGTCGCCAGTCTGACCGGGTGTGGAGACCCTCAAATAGCCTACAGCTCTTTTACTTGTTAGTGTAATATTCAAGTGTTAGTATCTTCATCAGGCTGCCACAATTGCGTGATACCATAATATCACGCTCGTGACGTAGAGGCCGGAGGTTCAAATCCTCTCACCCCGACCAATTTTCCCTCAACCCACCATACCGGGCCCGCGCCCAACCCAGGGCGCGGCTCAACATCTCCCACTACCGCAACGTATATTCTTAGGAGTTGAACATGGCCCGACAGCAAGCTGTCCATGAACTGGAACAAGGGGACATCGATCTGCCCGAAACCGGACGTCCGGTGGTCCGGTCCACCAAGGGAGTGATCTCCAGCGGCCACTACCTGACATCCATGGCCGGAATGCGGATGCTGCTGAACGGGGGCAACGCCTTCGATGCCATAGCCGCGGCCGGTTTCGCGGCGGCGGTTATCGAGCCCATCGCATCCTATTCCCTGGCGGCGGAGGGTGTGTTCATGCTCTACGACTCGGCCAGCGAGGAAATGCTTTCTCTTAGCGGCCAGGGTGTCGCTCCCGGAAAGGCGACCGCAGATTTCTACAAGTCTCAGGGTTTGGACCGAATACCCACCGGGCCTGGCGACAAAGCTCATCTCTCATTCACCGTTCCGGGTATCGTCGAGGCTTTCATATCCCTACTGGAACGCTACGGCAGTATGCCAATCGACCAGGTATTGGCGCCGGCCATTGACTACGCCGAGAACGGTATCCCCCACTACGAATACATGCTGGAGCGGCTGAAGTCCCCCAGCACGCCCCAGCAGTTCGACAATTACCCGCCGGGCGGCTGGGACGTGTTCTTCGACAACAAACAGGTCCCCCAGCCCGGCGCTCCTCTGGTCCAACCAGGCCTGGCCAACACACTGAAAGCGATGGCATCCGCCGGCGTGTCCGGCGACCGGGTCGCAGGGCTGCAGGCGGCTCGGGATGTTTTCTACAAGGGCTCCGTCGCCAAGACGATAGTGGATTCGTCCGCAAAAGTCGGCGGCATACTGTCCATGGACGACTTGGCCAATTACAAGAGCCAGTTCGGAGAGCCCGTCTCGACGACCTTCGCCGGCCACGAGATCTTGGGCCACGACTCTTGGAGCCAAGGCCCAATGCTCCAGCAAACGCTGAACATCCTGGAGAACTTCGACCTGAAGTCCATGGGCCACAATTCTCCTCAGTACATCCACACTGTCTCCGAGGCGTTGAAGTTGGTCTTCGGCGACCGCGAGGCCTTTTACGCCGACCCCGATTTCGCCGAAGTCCCGATCGACGGTCTGCTATCCAAAGAGTACGCGGCCGAGCGGGCCCAGATGCTGGACCCAGAGGGCGCCTATCCCGAGCAGCGGGGCCCCGGCGACCCCTGGAAGTACTCCAATGGCAGAGGCGCCGTGCCGGTCGCGGCTTCTCCAGCGCCCACCATCAATGGGACTTCAGGCAACGGCGCGTCCGACTCCTCATCCCATGAGGGCACGACCCACGTGTCGGTGTTGGACGACCAGGGCAACATGGTCTGCGGCACCATCAGCGGGGGAGCATTCGCCAAGTCGGTATTCTTTCCCGAATTGGGCTGTGCTTTAAGCACCCGGATCGAGATGTTCAATTGCGAAGAGGGTCACCCCAACGTGGTGGAACCCGGGAAGCGGCCCCGCACGACGTTGATCAACTACCTAGCCCGCAAAGACGGCCAGCCGGTCATGACCGTCGGCTGCCCCGGCGGCGACAATCAGGCGCAGGCCAATGTGCAATTGGTTCTGAACGTGTTGGTTTTTGGCATGGACCCCCAGCAGGCAGTGGAAGCGCCCCGGTTCGCCAGCCAGAGCGTCGTAAACTCCTTCTACCCCCACACCTATCTTCCGGGGCGGTTGGACCTGGAACCGGGCATCCCTGAAAGCACCGCCGACGCCCTAAGGGCAATGGGCCACGATATCGACCGGGCCGCCAACTGCGGCCTGGGAGCAACAGTGTCGGCAAGAGACCCTCGGACCGGCTACCTGAGCACCGGCGGAGACCCCCGCCGCGCCTGCTACGCCATCGGCCTCTAAGCGGTACCACCGCAATTAAAAATAAAAGCCCCAGCCGAAATTGGCTGGGGCTTTTTTGATTTCCCGCGTGGTGATTACCAGCCTCCGGTCGTTCCGGAGCAGGCCAGAACCCAGAGATGCTGCTTTGCAGCTTTGTATTTACGCCATCGCCTCGGCCCTCTGCCCCTCAGATGCAAGCCCGACATCAGCACAAAGGTGACTTACGCCAGGCGGCTGGATTCCAGCTTCCGCTGGAATGACGAAGGCTGCCTCGATGGGGTCTCGCGGGCAAATCGGCTCCGCTCACCTCAATCGGTCCCTAACCAGCTCCACCCCTTGCGTCATGGCCCGGAGCTTTGCGAATGCCACGTGTCTGGGCAGGTATTTCATGCCGCAGTCGGGGTCAGCATCAGCCGTTCGGGTGGCAGGTAGTTCAGCGCTACCCTGACCCTGGCGGCGACGCCTTCCGGAGATTCGATAGCGAGAACGCCCAGGACTATGATCTTGCTGGGCAGTTCGGCCAATACTGAAAGGTCGAGGTTTGGCTGCGCCGATTCGATGGATATCAGGTTGACCGCCGAATCCTCCAATTCAGCTAAGAACGCGTACTCGGACGGTTTGTTTTTGACCATCGACGCGTACCCAAAACACAGATGCAGGCCAGTGGCGCCGCTCACACCCTCCAGGGCCTTGTTGATGGCCTGGACGCCAAAGTCTCTTGCGTCGGCGGCGTGCGCCTGGAGCCAGGGGTCGTCTAACTGGACTACGTCGGCCTCAGCTTCAAACAGCGCCCGCACCTCCTGGTTCACCGCTACGGCGTAGTCCATGGCCAGCGACGCCCGGTCTGGGTAATACTCGTTCTGAGCCTGCTGGGACATGGTGAACGGACCTGGCACGGTCACCTTGATCGGGTTGGTGGTGTTGGCCCGCAGGAACTCCACGTCGCGCACCTGCACAGGACGGTTGCGCTTGATGGGGCCGACGACCCTCGGCACCACGGTGGGTTGGCCGCTCCTTCCAGTGACCTGGCCGGGACTATCGATGTCAACGCCGTCCAGGGCGGTGGCGAACCGGTTGGAGTAGCTCTCCCGCCTGATCTCACCATCCGATATCAAGTCCACGCCGGCACGTTCCATCGCTCGCATGGCCAGCAGGGTGGCGTCGTCTTGGGCTGACTCCAAGTATGCTTCGGGAATCCGCCAAAGTTCGGCGTGGCGCACCCGGGGCACTCCGCGTGGGTCAGCGCCTCCCGGTCGATCAGCCAATCGGGTTGCGGATAGCTGCCGACGACCGTGGTCCCGAGAAAATTCTCGTCCATCTTTGCTCCTTGGCCAATAAAAAGTAAAAAGCCCCCGCCTAACGGCGAGGGCTGGCCTCTGATGTTTCCCAGGGATTCTAGTCGCTGATGAGAGCAGGCTCGGGCGACCTCGAACTGATTCGGCCCTGGATGTAATTGTCTCCGAGCCACTTTTCGATGGAGATCTCGGCACGTTCTTGCATGGAGACGTCATCCTCATTGCCAACGTCCCGCGTGAGACAGCAAAACTCCAGCGATATCCCATTGGGGTCCTTCAAATAGATGGACTGGGCCCATTCATGGTCAACTATATCGGTGACCGTCTGTCCCTTCTCGATTAACTCCACGCGTTTGGCTTCCAGCGCCGCTACCGAGCCAGCTTCGAACGCAAAGTGATAGAACGGTCCTGGGACTCCCAGTCCTTCGTTGATGCCGGCGTCGTACTGCGCCGGTATTGCAGCCACATCCCTGGGCTCCATGAACGCGATTAGCTGGTCATGTCCCACGTCGAAGAACATGTGGCGTACGCGCCCGCCCTCTTTGATCTTGATGATGTCGCAGCGCACCGCTTTGAAACCGAGAACGTTCTCGTAGAAATCCCGGGTCTTGTCCAGGTCGAGAGTGGAGAGACCGATGTGAGAGAACCCTTTGTTGGACATGATCGCCCTCCTGCAACAGTGACTTTGGATAAAAGTTTAGGTGCGGCAAATATCCTCGTCAATCAACGGGGATAACCTGATGTTCTAGCTTGCGCAGTATTCGATTCACGAAGTCGTTGGAAATTATGGCGGGTTTCTCGGCCAACCTACTTCCGAGGCCTAATCAAACATCATGACGCTTCGGGCCACTGAGCCTTCTTTCATGTATCCGAAGGCATCGTTGACGTCTTCCAGCTTGAGACGGCGGCTTACCAACTCGTCCAGTTTTAGCCGGCCCTGCTGGTAGAAATCGATGTAGCGGGGCATGTCCACACGGAAATGGTTGGAGCCCATGCTACTGCCCTGGATGCGCTTCTCCCTTAGAAAAGACGGCCCGTCCAACTCTATCTTGACACCCTGAGGAATCATGCCGATGATGGTGGCGGTGCCGCCGGACCGCAGTATTCCAAAGGCCTGTTCCGCAGTTTCCTTCTTGCCGATGGCCTCGAAAGAGTAGTCCACTCCGCCGTTGGTCAAATCCTTGATCCGGGCTTCAACGTCGCCGGTGGAGGCGTCGACCACATCGGTGGCGCCGAACTCCCGAGCCAGGGTTAGTTTGTCTTCGACGGCGTCGACGGCGATGACTCGCAGCGCGCCCGCCAACCGGGCGCCCTGTATGGCATTCAGTCCCACCCCGCCGCAGCCGATGACCGCCACCGTGCTTCCCGGCTCCACCTTGGCCGTGTTCATGGCCGCTCCCAGCCCGGTGGTTGCCCCGCAGCCGATCAGGGCCATCTGCTCGAAGCCGATGTCCTGCTCAATCTTCACCAACGAATTTTCGTGGACCAGCATCATCTCTGCGTAGGCGCCCAGGTTGGCAAATTGTGTCACGGGTTTCCCACTCTGGCTGAGGCGCGGCGTCTCATCTGGGCCTCTCACCAGTCCCGTCCGGGAGCAGAGCACGGGCCGGCCGGTGGTGCAGCGCTCGCACTGGCCACAGAACACCGACAGACAACAAATAACCCGGTCGCCGGGGGCCACGTAGTCCACCAGGCCGCCCACGGCCTCCACCGTCCCAGCGGCTTCGTGGCCCAGGACCGCCGGCATGGTGATGGCGTAGAGTCCTTCGACGAAATGCAGGTCACTGTGGCAGACGCCCGAGGCCCGGGTGCGCACCAAGACCTCCCTGGGGCCGGGCAACGCGACGTCGACCTCTTCCATCTGCAATGGTTGGTTTACCTCATGCAACACGGCTGCTTTCATGGCTAACCACTCCTATAATCCTTTGTTGGTTGATACTTGAGGTGACATGATACGCCGGTCTGCCCTCAAGTGGCGAACCCTTAAACAGTAACGCCGGTGAAGTTGAAGCTGCTCAGTTTCAGGGCCGGCACCCTGGTGGCGAACCCGACCTCATTCAGGACCAGTTTGGACTCGCGGCCAACGAGTTCAACCCCAGCCAGAGCGTCCACATAGGATTGGGTGAAACGCAGGTCCTTGACCGGGTGGGTGATCTGGCCGTCCTCGATCATGAAGGTGCCGTCCCGGGTCATCCCCGTCATGACGCAGCCCTTGGTGTGGGCCAAACGCGTGTAGAAGAAACGGGTGATGTACAGTCCTCGTTGAGTGGAGCCAATGAGCTGTTCCAGAGACGAGTCTCCTTCCTGCATGAACAGATTGCTGGCGATGGGGCCTCCGGTGAAATAGGCCTGATGGCCCGTGGAGACCCTTCCCTCTTTACCGGCGGTGTAGGAGTTGTGGACCGGGGTGTTCACCACCCCTTGTGTGATTATCTCCACCCGTTGGCGGGGCACGCCCTCGGCGTCGAAGGGCAGCGGCCAACCGTCGGCGGCAGAGCCGTCGTCCCAAACGGTGATGCTGGGGCTCATCGCTTGGCTGCCTTGTTGCCTGTCAACGCCAATAAAGTCGTTCATCCAGCTACGGCCTTCCTGGACCGCCTGGGCCCCCATGCCGTAGAGGCTTAGGGCTTCTAAAATGTCATCCACCGCATAGGTGTCGAGCACCACCGGGTAGCGGCCGGGTTCGATGGCCACCGGGTCTCGGCCGTCCACGGCTTTCGACACCGCCTCCCTCCCCAATGCGTCGGTATCCAGGTCGGCAAGACGCCATGAGCCGCCCTTGGCCCAGCCAGCCGAGGTGCCGCTCATAGTATTGATGATCAGGCCCGCGAAGGTCCCTGCGTGGTAGGCCCTAACGCCCCGGCTGCTGACCACGGCAGTCTCCTGCACCCCCGTGCGGCAGGCGCCGGACACGTTCAGGTTATGTTCTCTGCCCTGGAGGCAGACTCCCTGGACGATCTTGGCCCTGTTTTCCGGACTGCAACCGGCCGTGGCCTCATCCCAACTGTTGACGCTGTCCGCTACCGACGGCTCCGGAAGACCGATAAATTCCGGGTCTTCCGGCATAAGTAGTGCGTTCTGGTGTGCGGCCTCAATCGCCCTTTGGACGCCAGCGTCGCTGAGGTCATTGGTGGTGGCCCGGCCCATCCGTTTCCCCGCCACCGAGCGGATGTTCACCGTGATGTTGCTATGAGCCACGTTCTGATGGATGGCCCCTCCGGCGAAACGAGACAATCCCAGGTCTTGAGCGCTGAGGTAGATGTCGGTTTCCCCGGCATTGGAGTAGCCCAATGCTTTATCCGACAGGGCCAGTGCGGCCTGCCGCCCCATCATTTCATCACCCCCACCTGCACGTTCCGGAACCGGGCTGGCGCCGCGCCGTGGCCGGTGTGGCCGATTTGGCCGGGCTGACCCTTGCCGCAGTTGGGAATCCCCCACATGGTCCACGAATCTTGGTTGCACACCGCGTCACAAGAGTTCCAGAATTCGGGGGTAATGCCTGTGTAGGTGCAGTTCCGCAGCAGTTTTCCCAACTTGCCATTTTTTATCTCGTAGCCGACCTCGGTGCCGAACTGGAAGTTGAAACGCCGGTCATCGATCGACCAGGACCGGTTCATCTCCATAAGGATGCCGTCATCGGTGCCCGCGATCAGGTTTTCCAGCTCCCAATTTCCCGGTTCCAGGCTAACGTTGGTCATTCGAATCAATGGGATGCGGTTCCAGGAAGCCGCCCGCATGGTGGCATTCGATGGCAGGCCCAGCCCGGTGGCGGTCTCCCGGGACATCAGATATCCCACGAACCGGCCGTTCTGAACCACCGGGGTCGACTGGGCCGGCACACCTTCATCGTCCCAGCCGTAGGAGCCCAGGCCGGGCAACCGGATGCTGTCGGCGGTGATGTTAATGTGCTCCGAACCGTACTGGAAATTGTTCAGTTTATCCGTGGTGAGGAAAGAGGTTCCAGCGTAGGCAGCCTCGGAGCCCAGCACCCGGTCCAGCTCGACGGCGTGGCCACATGACTCGTGGATCTGCAGTCCCAACTGAGAGGAGCCAACGATCAATGTTGTGACCTCGGAAGGGCATTGGTCCGCCGACAATAGGGCCACCGCCTCAATGGCGGTCCCCTCCGCATTGCCGGCCAGTTCCATCGCCTCCACGAATTCCCATCCGGCGCAGCCCTGCTGCCGCATTGACTGGGGATAGGAACGCCGCTGAATCTCGCCGTTGCCCCTGGCGGTGGCCATGATGCCGCCTCCCGCCTCGTAGATCGTCTGCTCGACGTGGGCGCCCTCGCTGTTGACGAAGGTCTTGTGCTCTCTGACGAAGATCAGGTTGCCGGACCTAGCCGAGATGCCCTTCACCGAGCCCATCTGCCGGTCTGCCTCCAGTAGTAGCTCCAGTTTGTCTGCCGATGAGATAGAGAAGGGATCGGTCTGTATGGGAGTGGTATAAACGCCCCGGCTGGTCACCGGAAGCCCCAGGGACACCGGCCCGTTACTGGACTGGGCCGAGGATTTGGCGATCTCCACCGCCAGGGCGGTAATCCGGTCGACTTCTGCCGGGGAAATATTGTTCGTTGAAGCAAAGCCCCAGGAGCCATTCAGAAGTACCCTAACGCCGATGCCCAGCGACTCGTCGTCGCTGACGGTATCCACCGCCCCGTTCCGCACGACGAAACGCTGCTGCTTTGTTTCAACCAACCTAACGTCACTGTAGGCCGCGCCCATCACCTCGGCGAGGTCTAGAACTCTTGATACCAGATCATCCATCGACATGCCATTCACCCCGTTCAAGCCGACTGTTGTTGGAGTTTTTAAACTGCTGGGCGATCAATGCCAGAGTCTGATTATATTCTCACGAGTCGCCAGCCGCATGGTCCAATTTTGTAACCAGGTGTCGAGCAGTCCCAAATTTGGGTCAGGAAGGGGCGTTCCGCTTGATTGGGATGTCCCTCCTGATATCAATCTTGATCTCCACCGCCTCGACGTTTCTCGGACCCGACCGACTCCGGTGGCCTGTACGACAGCCGGGTTGCCGGCCGGCGGTAGCAATCCGTGAATTCGGGCGAGCCCAAGAGTCAGACTGACTCGACACCAGTAAATCCCCTTGCCTTGAGCCTTACCGGAGTTTGAAACGCTGAATCTTGCCGGTGGCGGTCTTGGGCAGGTCATCCACCAAGTTGATCCACCACGGGTATTTGTAACAGGCCAGAGGGTCCTGGCAGTGCTTGAGCAGGTCTTTGGCCAGGGACTCAGAAGCGTCTTTGGATTCAAACACGATAACGAAGGCCTCTGGCTTGATCAACTCATCTGTGTTAGGGCGGCCCACGATGGCGGCCTCCAGCACCTTGGAATGTTCGACGAGGCGGTTCTCGATCTCTACCGGGGAGCACCAGATGCCGCCAACTTTCATTAAATCGTCGCTCCGGCCACAGTAGACGAAATACCCGTCCTGGTCCTCGTAAAATGTCTCCACCCGTCCACCATGGTGTCCGCTGTTTTCTGTGGGTTGTTCCAGTAATGTGAGGCGGTGGAGTCGCCCTGAATCACCGGCATTCCTGCTTCGCCCTTGGGAACTGGGTTGCCTTGGTCGTCCAGAATCTTCACTCGGTAGCCCGGAACCGGCTTGCCGCTGGTGCCGCGACGGTGGTAGTTCATGGTGTTGGAAATGAAGACGTGCAGCGCCTCTGTTGAGCCGATGCCGTCCAGAGTCAGTGTCCCGGACTTCTCCCGCCAAACGGTGATCGCAGGAACGCAAAGTGTGAATCTCGTTTGGATTCGCGATGATATCGGTTAGAACGAGAGGCTTATCACTGTTACGATTTAGGAAAGAATCTGAACTTGCCGCACATGCTGCCCAAGACTTTTAAAGTTACGCGGAATATTGTGTTATCGGTTCGATGAGGGAATCGATCCCTGCGAATTCTAGTTGATATGTCCATCTTCCAACAACCGTCCCAAGAATTAGACACTCTAGTAGCGATCACAGAGATACTAACTGGGCCGCTCCAGTTTTTTGATAAATGTGAAGCAGTCTTGGATGTGCTGGCCGGTTTCACCGGGTCGGATCTGGTCACCCTGCGTGAATTGGACCCGGAAAATTTCCAGTTAAACCCCGTCGCATCCTACAATCGCCTAACCCCACCCGACCTGCCCCTAAGTCCCACCCTGCCAGGCAGAGCACTCAACCTCCGAATTCCTGTCGTGGTCAACGATTATCTTGCCCATGAAACGCGAGATCAGGGATATGCGAAAGCGGGCGTAAAGTCCGCATTGATCATACCAGTTGAAGTCGACGGAGAGATTTTGGGCACCCTTGGCTTTGCTTCCAAAACCCTGGGCCATTACCAGGAGGACACCGTTCGAGTATTGACCGCCATCGCCGCCGTGGTCGGGATGATGCTAAGAAATGCAGAGCTCCATCAAGACAACGAAGTGGAAGCAAATGTCGGCCGTATCGTGAGTTCGCCATTAGTGGGCCTAGACGTTTTTGAGAGATTCACGGCTGAAGCCGCCGGGATAATCGAATTCGACCGGCTACAGTTGATTTCTGTTAATGCCTCAGAAAACACCTTCGTCACAGAATTCCACTTTGGGGGCGAACTACCGAATTTGCCCATGGGAATAATTCGTAAAATTGACGGTTCGGCGCTTGAGAAAATTGCGCGGTCGTGTGTCAGCCAACGCTTAACATTGGACGAACGTGAGGGCGCCGAGCCCAGGTATCCAAATGCGAGACCGTTCGTCATCGCTGGGCAGCGGTTCTTTCTTGGTGTTCCATTGGTCGTGGGAGACCAAGTCATCGGCGCTCTGGGATTAACCCGGGCTTCAAGCCACTTTTCTCACAAAGACTTGACGAAGGCCGAGAGATTGGGGAACTTGGTGGCAGGCGCGTTCGCCGATTTCAAAATCCAGGAATTCAAGACCCAAACCGAACAGGAAATCAAAAAAAACAGGGCTGTCCTTGAGGCCGAGGCCAATATCGGTCGGTTCTTGAGTTCGCCGATCGCCAAATCCGATGCGATTGAGACGATAAAATCGGAACTTGCCAACATCGTCCCTTTGGACCGGCTTGTGATTTTGAACGTCGACATTGAGGCTGAGACATTCAGTCAGGATTTCAACGAATTCCTGTATAACACCAAGTTGTTGGTGGCTAATAATCCAGGGCAGACCTATGCAGGATCAATCACCGAAGAAGTCATCCGTTCTGGTTGTGGCCAGATAATCAATTCGGACGATCCTCGCCTGGCAACCGGCCAGTTGCCCCTCTCTCAGTTGGTGTTCGAAAACAAGGGCTACCAGTCAATGATGGTCGTCCCATTGGAGTTCGAAGGGATTACCATCGGGGTCCTACTCTCCTCCAGGTATGAAGGGCAATATTGCGATGAGGATGTGGCCACTGCGGAACGGATCGGACACCTGCTGTCCGGCGCTCTTGCTACGTTTAAGATAACCTCTGAAAGAAACCGGGCCCAATTAGCGCTCCTGGAGAGCGAATCGCGGCTCCGCCAGATCGCAGACAGCATCGACGGCGTCTTTTGGCTCGTTGATTTCGAGCCCCGCCGGTTGGTTTATGCGAGCCCGAATTTCGAGGATGTGTACGACATTCCTGTAGCGGCCGTGTACGACAACTTGGATCGATGGTACGAGACTGTTCATCCGGAAGACCTGCCTCGTCTACGCCAGACCAGCCGGCAGGTTTTCGAGACCGGCGAAGCTGCAATTGAGCATAGAATCATCAAGCGGGATGGCTCGGTGCGGTGGGTCCGGAGCAACGCCTTCCCAGTTAGGGACGATCAAGGGAAAATTTTCAGAACCAGCGGCTTCGCGGAAGACATTACCGATCGAAAATTGCAGTTGGAAAGAATCACCGAGGCTGGGCGCCTGCTCTCCATCGGAGAACTGGCATCTGGTGTGGCCCATGAGATCAACAATCCGTTGGCCAACGTCAGTCTCTATTCAGAAGATCTATTGGAGCAGGACCTACCGGACTCGGTGATCTCAGATTTGCGGGTAATATTGGCCGAAGGTAAACGGGCGGCGGCGGTCGTCGGTAATCTGCTTCAATTCGCCCGAAAGTCCTCCCCTGAGATTTCCAAGGTTGACGCCAGGGAATTCGTTGAGCGTTGCATCAAACTCAAGAGTCATGATTTCCGGGTCAACAATATCTCAGCTTCGGTCAGCGTTGAATTGGGTTGCCCTGAACTCAAGATCGACGATAATCTGATGTCTCAGGTGGTCCTAAACATCTTAGCCAACGCGGAACAAGCGTGCGTATCGGCGAACGGACGCGGTCACATCTCGGTAACGGTGCGAGAGGCTGAAGGTTCGACCCGGATAAGCGTCTCGGATAATGGCCCTGGGATTTCTCCAGAGAATCAATTGAAAGTTTTCGACCCGTTTTTCACAACGAAAGAGGTTGGGGAGGGCACCGGCCTGGGCCTGAGCGTTTCCTACGGAATTATTGCCCAATTGGGTGGCAAACTGTGGGTGGAGAGCGACGGCCTGATTGGGTCCACTTTCCATATTGATATACCACCGGTAATGGAGACGGTATTCCCAGAAACCAACATTAACGGAAATGCACCCCCTACTGCGTCAGCCGCCTCTCTCCACGTCTTAGTGGTGGATGACGAGCCTGATCTTCGATTCATTTTTGCAAAGCTCGTTGAACGGCAAGGTCATTCGGCTGATCAAGCAGGCGACGGTGAAGAAGCGTGGCGCAAAGTGCAAGACAACAATTACGATTGCATCTTGCTTGACCTTAGAATGGCCGGCAGCGACGGCCAAGAAGTTTTCCAACGGATCAGTTCATCGGATCCGGACCTAGCCGACAATATCATCTTCATCACCGGCGATCTGGCGAACTCCAAGACCCGTTCTTTCTTAAACCCGCTGCCTAATCTGGTTCTGGAAAAACCGATTTCCATCGAGCAACTCGGGCAAGCAATACGTGTGATATCCGAGAGGCGGTCGCGTTCGAAGTCTTCGGACTAGGTCCAGGTGGCTGGCTGGCCAGCCATGGTCAGTTGGGATACTCCCTCACTCTCCTGGTGCTGGACCTTAAACGGTACGCGACCAACCCGCTCTGGGTCGGCATACTTCATAGCAAGCGGTGCTGCAAGAGATTTGGCTAAGCCCGTGGAGTTCGGTTGACGTGGCAATGGCGCCCCAGTTCGCCCTGACTTGTAACGGGGTCCTGTTTCTCCCGGTAGGCGTTCATCGCTTCATCGTGGTCCGCTGAGGCGATGGCGATAGTCTGGCGGTGCAAATACTTCTCAAAGAACTGGCCGTGGGGCCGGCCCTGATAGGCTAACAGCATCAGTTTGGTCTGGCGGGCGGCCTCGGAACCTACGGCCAGATACCGCCGGGTCAGCGCCTCAATCTCTCGGTCGAAATCCGCTGGCTCAACGGGGTAGTCCACCTGTCCGATAAGCAGCGCGTCCACACCGTCCACATTCTCGCCGGAGATGGCCATGCGCTTGGCACGTCCCAGTCCAATGTAGCGTTGTAGAAGGTAGGCGCCGAGTCCGGGAATGAATCCTCCTGTGGCGGCCGGCAGACCCAAGATCGCGTCCTCAGTTGCAACGCGTATATCGCAAGCCAGTGGGAGTTGCAGTCCTCCAAGGGCGAAACCCTGGATGGCGCAGATTACCAGGTTGTCGACCCGTTCCAGTAGACGCAGAGCCCGGTCCACTGGTAGAAGTAGTCGTGGGGTCTCCTCCTTCGCCAGTTCCTTGAGGTCGATGCCGGTGCAGAAGGGGCGGGCATTTCCTCCGGCGCTCACCTCGCCAGTTCGCCCGGCATCTGCAGGGGTTAACGAGCGCGTAGGGGCGTTCCCATTCCGTTGGGACCACACCCTCGGCATCACAAAATCGAAACCCGGCGTCCCCATCCTCGGCTACGACACCAATTCCGTTCTCCGCAGGCTAGTCCAAGCTGAACGGCGCTCCATTCAACATCAACGTTTCTTCAAACGGGGTTGGATTAAGGACGGCAGCCCTCACCCAACAGCCGTTCTTCGCATTACGCAGCATGACCGCCACCCTGGCTGGGTCGTCTGGCGATTCTATCTCGTACTTGGTTTCGACTTTTGGCGCTCCGGCGAGAATGGTGCCGGCCAGCACGGACCCCGAAATATCGAAGTGGACCGACGCTTCAGCCCTCACCTTGGTGATGTTCACTTTCATCAATTGAGAGTACCTCTCAATCTGGGTCATCTCTCAAAACAGGATCGAAGCGGCGAAGTAGTGCAGGGGAGCTGGCGCCGTTCCGTTTCCGCCGATGGATGCGGGTTCGTCGCACATGATCTCGAAACCGCGGACCTTGGCCCGCCGCAACATATTCCCCAGGTCGTCGGCCTCGCACTCGATAATCATGGACCGGTGACTGCCGCCCTGGGGAAAGGGGTCGTAATTTGGGCTAGATTCGGTAGCCATATTCCCTCCTTCATCTTGGCAATTTCACACGTAAGTGACCTTATGATAAGGTTACAATACCGCCTCTGCCACCTGTTCTAGGGCTTGGTGAGCCGACTTCTCGTCAGTGGTGTTCAGCATGTGGACTACCCGGTCGGCCCCAGCGTCGAAGAACCTCCGGTTCATCTCCCGGTCTCGGGGGGCATCCCACATTGTTACGTCCAACACAGAGACATCCCGGCCTCGCTGGGTCATCAGTTCCTCAATGTGCCTGCGGGCGCCAGCCAGCTTGCCTGGGTCTTGGTATTGGGAGGTATTGCGGGCCCGGGGCAGCCATCCATCGCCGTAATTGGCGATGCGCCGGGCAGCGCTTTCTAACTCGCCACCGACGAAGATTGGCGGGTGAGGCTTCTGCACCGGTTTGGGGGAACAGACCAGCGGTGGGAAATCGATGTACTCGCCATGGTACTCGGTGACTTCGGTGGTCCACAGTTGCTTCATCACGTCCACGTATTCCCGCGTTTGCTTCCAGCGGTGGGCGAAGTCGACACCAAGCACGTCGGACTCCCCCTTAAGCCAACCCGCGCCGACGCCAAAGAGGAACCGGCCGCCAGAGATGTGGTCCAGGGTCGCCACCTCTTTGGCCAACCGGATGGGATTACGCTCTGGCACCAGACAGATGCCCGTCCCCAATTTTATCTTTTTAGTGACTGTGGCGGCTCCGGCCAAGAATAATAGCGGATCGATGATATGGTTGATGCCGCCCTCGGTGTAGACCTGGGGAATCCCGCCCTGCCGGCCGGTGGGCGGGTCAACCTTGAAGTCGATGGGAATTATCCCGTGCTCCGGCGCCCAAAGGGACTCGAAGCCGAGTTCCTCGACCTTCCGGGCCAGATCAATGGTGTCGAAATCGTGCCGGGTCATTAGCAGAGCGATGCCGATCTTCATGTTTCACCTTGATGGCGCAGTCGGTCCAGATTGGAGTACAAATCAAAAGTCCCCCTCTACGCCGCCGCAAAGGAGGACTCATGGAACGTGGCCTGATCGTAGGACCGCTAGGGAAATAGTTGCTCGCCAGTGTCGGCGTCCATGACCGTGATCGCCGCCACTGGACAGTTCTCGGCGGCCTCCAAGATCAATTCTTCGGTATCGCTGTCAGGGTCGGCGGATACCGCCTGCCGCTCTGCGTTCAGCTCAAAAGCCTTGGTAGCAATGGTGATGCACATCGCGTTGCCCACACAAATGTCGTGGTCAACGGACACCGAAATCTTTCTTGCCATGATTCACTCCGCAGGTAGAGCGTTGAGGTTTGGATCAGGCATCTGGAACCCCGAGTTCGCCGACTGAGCAATGGCCTTAGGGTCGCGCCTTAAATCCAGCCTGCATCGCAGGTTGGGCGCATTCTATCAGCGAGATAATCGACGGTCAACCGAGCAAAGAGGCATCAATACGCTTGGCAATTATAACGAGGCCCCGTGTCTGAATATTTAACTATTTTGAAACGCGATTGAGTGCGGAACCAGGACGGCGATTCTGATAGAGATATCAAAAACCGAGGGAACTCGACGAAAACCGGCTACCAATTGGCAAAGAGACGTTAATCTGATGCTAGCCGAGCGAGGGAGATGATTGTGGATTAGCGCGAGGTGACAGCTGGGAATGGGTCAGCCCCATTTTGGCCTCCGGGGCGCTTTTGGCGGACCGCCCGGCAGTTTTGGCCAGCTGACTTTGGGGCCTTGTTTGGAACCCGGGATGATTGGCGCTATGACTTTCCACCCACGTTCGGAAGTGGAGCCAGGCAGGCAGGTGGCCTGCCCGGTACTCACGGCTTCTACCCCACGAGGTCGCCGGCCACGGATAAAGGGACTGTGTGTATCTGCTCCACAAAGGCTTGGATGGCCTTTAGACGCCGTTCTTGGGCTGTGCCTTGGTCAAGTCCGAATTTCCCGTAGATGGACTCGGCATTGTCTTCCACCTGCTGTTGGTCCATGTGCAGCGCCCGGCAGATATAGGCGTCATCGTAGCCCTCTGCCATGAGACCCAACAGGTCTTGTTCCACATCGGTCAGGGTAGTCTGGAGCACATCGGAGTGTTTGCAAAAGAGCCGCGCCATCTTGTGAACGATTCCCGAGTCCAACACAGTGTGGCCTTGGTTAACAGCCTCGACGATTCGGATGAGTTCCGAAATATCGGAAAGGGAATTTTTCAGAAGATAAGCCTTGCGTCCCGAGCCGTTCAGCATCAAGTCGGCGACGAATAAAAGGTCGTCGTAGGCCGAGATTATCACGATGCCCGTGCCTGGGCGCTTTTTGAGGATCTCATGCGCCACCTTGATGCCGTCAACCTTGGGCATTCGTATGTCCAAGATCGCTACGTCCGGCGCTGATTCGGCCGCTTTTTGTACGGCCTCCTCGCCGTTGGACGCCATCGCCACAACCCGAAAGTTGGACTGGGACTCGAGTATCCGTTTGTAGGCGATCCTCATGAATTCAGAATCGTCGGCGATGAGGATTTGCAGTTGTTCCATATCTGTCACTTCCGTTCAATGATCAGCGTTTCCAAAAATGAACACCGGCTGTTTTCTAGTTGGTTCCAAGGGATTTAGCCAAGGCGGAGTTTATAGCGGATTCCACGACTCCCCGGCGCCAAGGTTTGGTCACGTGGTAGGTGTTGGGAGTCTCCAGAATGTCGGATTCCCCGTCTGCCAGCGAAAATGCGGTTAACAGTATTACCGGCAAGCTCTGGGTGCTTGGTTCATTCCGGAGCCGCTGCAGGACCTGAATACCGTTCATCATGGGCATCAACACGTCCATCAAAACCAGGTCGGGCACTTCACGCTGAATCTGTTGGTAGGCAATTTGGCCGTTTTCAGCTTCGGTCACATCGTGTCCGGCTTCCTCCAACAGATCCGACAGTAAAGACCTCATATCCGGCTCATCGTCGGCAACAAGTATCTTGCACATGGCTCAAATTCTCCTCGGTGTGGTCAGAATCCCAGTGACGTAAGCCATCTGGGAGTCAAATTGGATTGTTGTCAATGCTCTAGGCAGCGGCCGAAAATTCACGCACTTGGTCGACCGCCTTGGACATTGGTGTTACTTTTTTGTTGACGGGCAGGGTTAGGCTAAAGGTGCTTCCCTTGCCTTCTTCGCTGTGGACCCAGATGTTCCCGCCGTGGGCTTCCACCAACTGCTTGGTCACGTACAAACCCAACCCGGTTCCCGACACAGTCTGAGCGGATGGATTTTTTACCCGGTGGAACTGGCAAAATAGGTTGACCTGGTCTTTTTCAGAGATGCCGCACCCGTTGTCCGTCACGTCTATTTGGACAAACTGGTCTGCCTCTCGTGCTTCGACTGTTATTGAGGAACCGGCAGGGGAGTATTTGCAGGCGTTGCCCAGCAAATTCACCATGATCTGCGAAAGCCGCAACTCATCGGCGTGGACCGGGCTCACGGCCGTGGGGAAGACCAGGTCCAAGGCCATGTGCTTCTCGTCCAATTGACCTTGGAGATATCCGAGAACGCCCTCCAGTTCCTGGGCCAGGTCCAAGCCGGTGGGCGATAGTTCCAACGTGCCCGACTCGATCTTGGCCATCGCCATGATGTCATTCACCAGGGCGTCCATACGGAAACCGTTCCTCTGGACCGCTTCCAGTTGCCGTTGTTGTTTTTCGCTGGGCGGGCCGTGGCGCTCCCAGTCGAGCAGGATTACGTCCACGAAGCCCGAGATATTGGCCAACGGGGTTTTTAACTCATGGCTGGCCAGCGATAAAACTTCGGTGTTGAGTGAGACAGCCTGTTCTGAATCGCCGGCTATCTCGGCCGATTCACTTTGGGGACCGGATCTAGACTTGACGGTGGCATCCCTTTCCGCCTTGAGAGCGAGGGCGGTCCGCAAACGCATCATAAGTTCAGCCTTGAGCACCGGCCGGCAAATAACGTCCAGTGCGCCAGCTCCCGCAGCCTTCTCGATCATGGCTGGGTCGCCTTGGTCCACCAGCCCTAGCAGAACGGCATGGCCGGTGGACTTAGAGGGTCTTGGCCCGTTACTGAATCCCAATTCTTCGGTATCTGCCAAGGTGAAGTCCATCAGGATCAATTCTACCTCGGTAGGCAATTTCCCCAAACATTCAACTCTGTAGTAGGCCAGGGCGTCTGGAACAGACTGGGTCGATACCACGTCCTCGTATCCCGCCGACTCAAGATCGCGTTTCAGTCTCGTCAGTTCCTGCAGGGATGGGTCAATTATTAGGATGCTCATTCAATGTCCCGTCAATGCTCCGTGAATCCTCAGCGACTTGAAGGGGTTGGCTGCTGCCCGCGTGCGGGAGCGTTCCTATCGGCCTTCACCAAATATGGCGCCGCTAATACACCACCTGCACATTCGATAGGTACACCGCCAGGTCTTCCACAAGAAGTTTGATTTCCCTCGTTTCTTCGTTCACAGCAGCACTCTCCAGGGAGCGGCCGATGAGAGACATATCTTCGAATCCGAACGAACCGCCGGTGCCTACCAGGTCGTGCGCCAAATGCCTGATCTGCTCGAATTCACCCTTGTCCAGGGCATCCAGTAACGAGTTCACGTCCCGATTGCGGTGCTCAAGATAGCTGTCTACGATGTCCCCAATCCTGGGATTCACTTGGATGACGATTTTTTCGCTGATTGTTTCCAATGTTCCTCCAGTGTGCTGCCGGATCGCACTTCAGTTCGTCACGCCTTGGGCCACCTCGTGACATCCGCGCAACTCTTTTTATTTCATGGCTTGCATTATTTCTATAGAGTGTTCTACGCTTAATAGCAATAAAAGAGGTTAATTTAGGCACGAATGTTGTGTGGTATACCCCACGGCATCGGGGAGGAGCAAGCCTCCGAAACAGGCTGTTCAATGACCGGTACAAAGGTATTAATCGTCGACGATGAAGTCGATTTTCAGGCCCTTGTTCGAAGTTGGTTGGAGGATGACGGCTACGAGGTGTACGCCGCGGCCAACGGTTGGGAGGGTCTACAGTTGTTTGCCGAAATCCGGCCTCAACTAACCATCACAGACGTCCGGATGCCGGCAATGGACGGGTTTCAACTGATAAGCCGAATCCGGGAGATCTCCGACGCACACGTGTTGGCTCTCACCGCCATTGGTGACACTGAAAATACTGTGCGCGGGTTTGATCTGGGCGCCGACGAGTATTTGGTCAAACCCATTTGTAAACGGCGGAGTAATAATGTGCCACAGAGGCGGTAGAGCCGCAGCGGTAGCGGCGGTTTAAAATTGTACCGCCCGAGGTCTTCTCTCTAAGC
>MUCT01000015.1 GCA_002816585.1 SAR202 cluster bacterium Io17-Chloro-G6
CAGCAGCGGCCGGATAAGTTCCCAACGGGCATCACTCAAATCTTGGTCCATGATCCATCCCCACACAACACTGTTGGTCAAAGTTTAAAACTTTATCCAGGTTTTTGAAACCACTTCTAGCTCCGCTTGGCTTCAGCAGCCGCCAGAACGGCCTGCACGATGTTGTGGTAGCCGGTGCAGCGGCATATGTTGCCCTTCAGGCCGTCGCGCACCTCATCAGCCGAGGGATTGGGGTTATTTTTCAGCATCTCAACCGTGGTAATGATCATCCCCGCAGTGCAGTAGCCGCACTGGAGGCCATGTTTGTTCCAGAAGGCTTCCTGGACCGGGTCCAATTCGCCGTCTGGCGCCACGCCCTCGATGGTGGTGATCTGGCTGCCGGCAGCCTGGACCGCAAGGCAGGTACAAGATTTCACGGTTACGCCATCCATATTCACCACACACGCACCGCACTGACTGGTGTCGCATCCGATCTTTGTCCCGGTTAGTCCAAGGTCATCTCTGAGAAAGTGGACCAGCAATTGACGCGGTTCCACATCCTTTTCATGGGCTTTGCCGTTCACAGTTACCTGTATGTTCAAGATAGCTCCCTTGCGTGATGGATAATGGTTTCCCAGGCGTGGATTAGGCTCAAGGGGCCGAAGTGTCCAGAGTATATACTTGGCTAGAAACCCAGTCAATCGGCCTGGCAGCATGCCCGGCCCATCGACGGCGGTTGCGCTATCTTAAGGCTGGCCCTATCATTTCAATGGCCGGTGCACCCGTATTGCCGATAAAGGATAACCGCACTTGCTAACCCGTAGGCGGGTAACCCCTTAACGGACAAAGACAAAAAGGTTGCTCATGTTCCCACAGAGCGTTTTTCCAGATACCGCTGAAGTCGACGCCCAAGGACAATTGGTGCTTGGCGGATGCCGGGCCGCCGACCTGGCCAGCGAGTACGGCACCCCGGTGTACGTGCTGGACGAGGAGACCCTGCGAGCCCGTTGCCGCAGCTTTATCGGCGAGTTCCGCAAGCTGTATCCGGCCACCAACGTCAGCTACGCCTGCAAGGCCTATATCAACCCTGCGCTGGCCAAATTGTTCCAAGAAGAGGGCATGGGATTCGACGTGGTCTCGGGCGGGGAGTTGGCCTTGACCATCAGCGCCCAAGTTTCCATGGACGAGGTTTATTTCCACGGGAACAACAAGACACCTCAAGAACTGTCTGAGGCGTTGGACCACTCCATTGGCTGGGTGGTTGTCGACAGTTTCCACGAACTTCAGCTACTGGATGAACTAGCTGGACAGGCGGGTAAGACCCAGGACATCCTGATCAGGGTTTCACCCGGCGTGGACCCTCACACCCATGTTTACACCACCACGGGTGTCTTGGATTCCAAATTCGGGTTTTCGATCCAGACCGGGCATGCCGCCGAAGCGGTCCGCATGGGTCTGGCCGCCAAGAACCTGAATCTGCGCGGCCTGCACTTCCACCTGGGCTCACCCATATTCGAATTGGAGCCCTACCGGGTGGCGACAGACTTGGTTTTGCGATTCGCAGCCGAGTTCCGGGAAGAGGGATTTGAAATGCAGCGGTTCAGCCCCGGCGGCGGTTTCGCCATTGGCTATACCCGCAATCAGGAGCCTCCTCCCGTTTCCGCCTATGCGGAGACCATCGTGTCGACGATGACCGCGACCTGCGGGGACTTGGGCATGGAATTGCCTTCTTTGGTCATTGAGCCAGGGAGAGCTATCATCGGCCCCGCCGGGGTGGCGCTCTACCGCATCGGAGCGATCAAAGACGTGCCTGGCGTGCGCAAGTTCGTCAGCGTCGACGGCGGCATGGGTGACAACATCCGGCCCGCCCTTTACCAGGCGGAGTACGAGGTGGTCGCCGCCAACAAGGCCGACTGGGATCCAGCGGAGAAAGTCACCATTGCCGGTAAATACTGCGAGTCTGGCGACCTGCTGGCGTCGGATGTGATGCTGCCGAAGTTGGAATCGGGAGACCTGCTGGCTATTCCCGCGGCGGGGGCATATTGCCCATCCATGGCCAGCAACTACAATATGAACCCCCGGCCGCCCATGGTCCTGGTGAAAGGCGGCCAAAGCCGCCTGATCCGTAGGCGGGAGAGCTACCAAGACCTGATGCACTGCGACGTGGTCTAGGCCCGCCGTTGGATTCCCGGCGCAACGAGTATTATGTGGACTGTCTACGGCCAAGACCATTTGCTCAAACGGCTTGAGCCCAGCTTGCGGCAACGAAGGCAGTCCCACGCCTACCTGATTAGTGGACCGCCCCATGTGGGTAAGATGGCCCTTGCCGTTAATCTCTCCCAGGCCGTAAATTGTTTGGAGGGACCCGGCATTCCCTGCAGTTCTTGCACGCAATGCGTCAGGATCGCCGAAGGCCGCCACGCCGACATTAGGACCCTCGCCCCCGGCAAGGGTGAAGAAGGCCGGTCGGCACGGACAGTTATCGGCATAAACGAAGTCAAAGAAGTGCTGCGCCGGGTGAGCCTGAACCCCTATGAGGGGTCCACCAATGTAGTGATCCTTGACGGGGCCGAATCCATGAGTGATGAAGCCGCCAACGCATTGTTGAAAACACTGGAAGAGCCACCCCCGCAGGTGATGTTTCTGTTGCTCACAGCCAACGAAAGCGCGGTGTTGCCCACCGTCCGCTCAAGGTGCCAGGTTCTAAGCTTGCTCCCTCTATCAAAGGATGAGATGGTGGAGAGGCTATTAACAACCCACAACGCAACGGATGAGCAGGCGGATCAACTGTTCCGGCTCTCGCGAGGTTGCCTCGGCTGGGCTATCAGTGCGATGAACGACAGCCAAATACTGGAGCAAAGACACGCCGACCTGGAAAAACTGCAAGAAACCCTGGACGCAGGGTTGGAAACGAGGTTCACCTACGCCAACGAAATCGCCTCCCTTTTCGGAAGCGACCGTGAATCGGCCAAGGACCTACTGGCCCTTTGGCTCCGTTGGTGGCGGGACCTCTTGCTGATCAAAGAGGGAGGCGAGGAATTCCTACATAACGCCGATTACGCCGATTCTCTGCGCGGCCAAGCATCGGGTTTGAGTACACTGGAGATCGTGCAGTTCATCAACCGCCTGATGCAAACTTTATCAAGCCTAGATAGTAACGCCAGTCCCAGGCTGGCGATGGAAGTATTGATGCTGAATCTACCGATAGAAGCAGGCCAGGTATGACCCCGTTAGTGAACATTCGCTGGCAACAGGCCCGTCTGGTCGAAGCAGGCCAGGTATGACCCGCGTAGTGGGTGTGCGGTGGCGATCAGCCGATCCGGTGATTTACGCCAAAGCCAGTGACTTTTCGTTGCCCATCAACAGCTACGTCGTATTGCAACTGGAAAAATCGCAAGAGTTGGCGTGGGTCTGCCGCGAGCCTTCCCAGTTGGTGGTCGCCCAGCCAGATCAAGGGCTTTCCAACCAAGTAGTGCGGAGGGCCACCGCCGGCGACCTGGGCCGGCTGCAGCAGAACCGGGACTCTGAGCAGGAAGTGTTCAAGGTCGCCCGTACCAAAGCCCGTGAACTGAATATTCCCATGAAGATAGTGGACGCCCACTACACCTTCGACCGTTCCCGTATGATCGTGACTTTTGGCGCCGAAGGCCGGGTGGACTTCCGCCCGCTGATCCACGCTTTAAGCTCGGCTATTGGAAGCCGGGTAGAGTTGCGTCAGGTTGGCGATCGGGACGTCGCGAAGTTGGCCGGGGGCATCGGCCGGTGTGGCAACGAATTGTGCTGCTCGCGGTGGATGGACAAGTTCGAATCCATCTCGGTGCGGATGGCCAAGGAGCAGGCCCTTCCCATCAGCGCGGAAGGTCTGGCCGGCGCTTGCGGAAGGTTGCGCTGCTGCTTGCGGTTTGAGTACGAGCAATACCGGCAGATAAACCGGGCGTTGCCCAAGATTGGAGAACTGGTTGGGACTCCCAACGGGTCGGCCACCGTGATCGTAGGACACCGAATGAAAGAAACGGTATCGGTGCGCTATGAGGACGACCGGGTCATGGAATTGGCGTTGGCCGACGTTTCCCGGAACCAAAGTCCCCGCAATTAACCGTCGTCCCGGTTGGACCAGGGGATATAGAGCTTCCACTCTTCGAGAATCACCCTGTTCTGAAGTATCAGGTAGGGGTTTGGGTCTGGAGCGCGCGGCGGCTTACGCAAACGCATCTTCGCCTCAACTGGGGTGCGCCCTGCCTTGTGGAAGTTACAGCGGTTACAGGCCGCCACCACATTCTCCCAAGTATGAGCGCCGTTTTGCCGCCGGGGAATGACATGGTCCAGCGTTAGATCCTGGGCCTTTTTGCCGCAGTATTGGCAGGTAAACCGGTCTCTCAGGAAGACTTCCTTCTTGGACAGTTTACGGGGCAGAAATGGCCGTTTCACCATGTAGGCCAGGCGAATGATGGAAGGGGCTTCGAAGACTTCGGTCACGGTGTGGAGCTCGCCCCGGTGATTCTCCAACAGCTCAGCCTTGCCCTTGCAGACCAAGATGACGGCGCGGCGCACGGTGCACACATTCACCGGAACGTAATTCAGGTTCAACACCAAGACCGGCGCACGGATCAGTACGCCAACGTCTACCGCCTCCGCATTTCCATTTGCAGAGACGCCATCCGTCGTCAGTTGTCCTATTTCCGCCTGCTCTACCATATCGGCCGGCCGCTGGTCCTCTCGCAGCTCATTTAGAAGCGCTTGGGGAAGTTGCCACCCGGGTGTTGGCGCGAGGCCGCCATACTTTAACTTGAAGCCGGCACCTGAAGCCGGTATTGGTCTCAAGTGCGCCTGGCGCCCGTTGGAATCCATAGTAGCACATAGGCTGGGAAACAGTACGGGCGATTGCCGGCGCCGGTCCCGCGAGCAGGTCCGCGCTTAATTTGTTAGCTCAGTCAACTTGTTGTCCCAATCGCCTGGGATGAGGCCGACCCCCCGGATTACCACGTCAAAATTGTCGGCCAAAAAGCTGCCCAATGCTGACTCATTGACGGATTTATCCAGGTCCCTGAAGGGAAACCGTTGTAACCCAGTCAAGATTCCAGACAGGAGCACGAACCCCACCAACAAGCCAACAACCATGCCTGCCGCCTTATCAGCCAAGCCGAAGAACGGGATTATCCGCAGCGCGTTCCGGGCCATAACGCTTAATATCCCACCCAGTACGAACGCCCCGGCTAAGATCAAGATAAAGCCGGCCATTGCTTGGGCGTTCTCGTTATCGGTGAACACGGAGAAGATGTTCCCTACCGTTTCGCCGATGCGGCTGGCGAGCGCCAAGCCGGCCAGCATGATGATAAACGGCACCACCAACCTTAGAAACCCGTCGGAAAACCCCCAAAGAGCGGTGATTCCCCAAACGGCCAGAATGGCGATGTCGATCCAGTTCATGATCCCCCGTTTCCAGCCATAATTGAGCGGCTAGGCCGAGTGTAGCGTGGCGGAAATTTAGATCGCCAAGGGGATCACCGCGAGGATGCCACTGCCTTTCGAAGCCCGATCAGACCCACCAAGGCCATCAAACCAAACATGTAGGAACCGATTACGTCGCTGGGCCAATGGACTCCCAAATATACCCTGGAAGCCCCCATGGCCATCACCGACAAGATGAGTACAACCTGAATCGTGCGTTGCAGGGCCAGCGGTTTCACCCAACGTCCCACCAGGTAGACCAGAACCCCTCCCATGATGACCGCCAAGAGGGTGTGACCGCTGGGGAAGCTCAGGCTGGTTTGCACGGAGTCAAACAGGTCATATTCAGGACGCGGCCGGTCTATCACCAGTTTCAGCCCGTTGCCGATACCGATCAGAACCATACCAGCCACGACCATGACCGCGTCGGCGTAGCGGCGGACGAGCAACAGGCAAGCAATCAAGAACGCGGCAGCCGGCACAAACACCCAGAACAGTCCCAGCTTGGCGAACCCTACCGCTGTGCTGTCCAGCCAATCGGTACGAATGGCCTGGAACCTCACCAAAGCCCCTTCATCTCCCGGAAAGGTGGGGTAAGCCCAAGCTAGGAAATACAGGGCTAACGTGCCCAACATCCCGGCAATGAGCAAGCATGACTTTCCAGGGACGCCGCAAATGGTTCGGTCCATGTCGATTGATAGCATTAATTAAATATACGCAAGTCGATTACTCCCTAGATTCCAATCTAACGCTCCACGCTGGATAACTGCAAGGGCCGTTAACCACAAACCAATCGATCTTAGGCTGCAGTGTATAATGCCCGTGCGTGGTATGCGCACCGGTACAACACCGAACCAGAGAGAGCAATTGGCCCGCGGAATCAGCACCATAGCGATCGACGGCCCAGTAGCCGCCGGCAAAACGGCGGTGGGTAGGGAATTGGCCCATAGTCTGGGGTTCGCCTACCTCGATACCGGTATCATGTACCGCGCGATCACCTGGCTGGCCTTGCACACCGGCGTATCCGTCAAAAATGAAACCTCTCTGGGTGAATTGGCGCGCATTAACCCTGTGAAGATGGAAGGAAACGAGGGCAACAGGGTGTTGGTGGCAGGCCAATCACTGGGGCCGGAACTGAGGGAATCCCCCGTAGACAGAAACGTTTCGTTGGTTTCCAGGGCCTCGCAAGTGCGCAAAGAGTTGGTTAACCAACAGCGGCAGATTGCCTCGCAAGGCAAAATTGTCATGGTTGGCCGCGACATCGGGACCGTCGTCTTGCCCGATGCGGACCTCAAGGTCTACCTCACCGCATCCCCCGAAATCAGGGCCCACAGACGCTGGCAGGAGATGCGCGACCGCGGACAAGTCGAGGAACTGGAGGCGGTGTTGAGTGAGACGCTGGCCCGGGATGACATCGACAGCAATCGAGACGACTCCCCTCTAAAACCCGCTAAGGACGCCTGGCAACTGAACACTAACTGCCTCGATATCGAGCAGGTGGTGCAGGAGATCATTGCCAGGGCTAAAGGCCAATGACCGGCGCCAAAGACGTAACAATCCTCTACCGCATGGGGCACCGGCTAGCCCGGTTCTGCTTCCGGGTGTTCGGCCGTATGGAGGTTGCCGGGTTAGAATGCGTCCCTCAGCACGGCCCGCTGATCGTCGTCTGCAACCACCTGTCATTAAACGACCCGCCGCTGTTGGTGGCTGCCATCCCCCGGCCACTCTATTTCATCGGCAAAAAGGAGCTGTTCCGCAACCCCATAAACCGCTTCTGGATGCGGGCATTCCATGTCTCGCCCTTTAATCGGTCCGGCGCCGGGATTGACGCCGTACGCGTCCTCATGCAGAATTTGGAACGCGACAGGGCCGTGGTGATATTCCCGGAAGGCCACCGCAGTCCGGACCACACCCTGCAAAAGGGAATGCTGGGAGTCGTCTACCTGGCATTGAAATCCCAAGCCCCCATCCTGCCGGTTGGGGTCACGGGCACTCAGAAATTCCCCCTTTGGCGCATCCCCTTCCCCTTCCGCAGGATGAAGGCCAGCATCGGGCCTCCCTTTACCCTGCCGGTGATTGAGGGCAAGCCCAGCAGAGAGGTCATGTCCAGCTTATTAGACATGGTGATGGGCCGTGTCGCCGAACAGTTGCCGCCGGAATTCCGCGGCGTCTATGGCGGCAAGATCGAAGGGGAACTGGCAGAACAAGCAGTCTAGTCCAGCGGCAAGATCGAAGAGGAACTGGCAGAACAAGATATCTGGTCCAATAGTATAGTTGAGAACCGGAGCCGGAGAGATTTATGCAGCAAGCATCCAAATTTGGGATTTACCTAAACGCCACGGATAATCAGGTGGTGCGTATCAACTCGCCCTACTGGATCCCCGAGGAACCGGACTGGGTTTTTCTGACACCGGAAGTCAACGCAACTCTGCTAAACATTCGGGAGATGGCCCAAGAGAAAGGCCTCTCCAATGAATCCGGTTCCATAACTTGGGGAACCATCCCCCTTAAAGATTAGGCCGACCACCGCGGGCGGATAGAGGGATTGATGGGGGAGGGGCCAGTGGAAGAACTACATATACGGCAGCGGCTGGAAGCTCTCGAAGAGAACCTCTCTCCCTACGCCAGCCGCTCCAGCCGTTCCTTGGGCCGCCAGCAGCCCGAAACGCCCTCTCCACTGCGCACCGAGTTCCAGCGGGACCGGGACCGGATCATCCACACCAACGCCTTCCGGCGGCTGAAGCACAAGACCCAGGTATTTCTCGCCCCCACTGGCGACCACTACGTCACACAGCTGACCCACACGTTGGAAGTGGCGAAGATTGGCCGCACCATCGCCAGGGCATTGAACCTGAACGAGGACCTGGTTGAAGCCATGTCCTACGGGCACGACCCTGGGCATACCCCCGTCGGCCACTTGGGAGAGGACACGCTGGACCAGGTTTACTCACCGGGCTTCACCCACAGCGCTCAGAGCCTGCGCATCGTCGAGCAGTTGGCTAAAGACGGCGATGGGCTGAACCTCACCTGGGAGGTTCGCCAAGGAATAATCTCCCATTCCAAGCCCAGGGGAGACTTTCTGGACATCCAACTGGATGAATCGCTGACCCTGGAAGCCCAGATCCTGCGCCTGGCCGACTCTGTAGCCTATTTGAACCACGACATCGCCGACGCGGTCCGGGCCGGTGTGCTAAAGGCGGATGACCTGCCAAAGCGAGCCAATCAGGTCCTGGGAACCACCCACTCGAAGCGCATCAACTCCCTGGTTACGGGCATTGTTCTAGCCTCGTGGCCCGCCTCCGGGTTAGCGGTTGAGCCGCCAGATAAAATTCCGGCCATTGGCATCGACCCGGAAGCCCGCGAGGCCATGATGGAACTCCGCGAATATATGCTCCAGAACATCTACTTACCCTTGGGCCGAACCAGACAGTCCGAGGCAGGGGGCAACGTGGTGAAACTGCTCTATTACCGCTTCGTAGAGAACGCTGAGGAAATTCCCCCACCTTTCTTCGGCCCCGGAACGGACCCGGAAAGAGCCGCAGTAGACTACGTCGCGGGAATGACCGACCACTACGCCATCCGCCACGCTGAAAAGCTGGAACCCGGCATCACCGAAGGGGCCTTCCACAGCGTTCCCCTGGAGTGAGGCTCGCCTCGTTTTCTTCGGCCCATACTGACTATATCTGGCGCCCTCGGCAAAATATCAGAGGCCCTTGCATCGGGGCCACAATCGAATCCACACTGTCAGTTTTTTTGCCTTTAGCGGGCCGTTACTCCCGCTGGACCTGGCTGGGGGCCGGGTTGGGCAGTTCCAGGCCGATGGTCACCGGGAAGACCCGCACCAGCTCTTCCAAAGACCAGATGCCGTCTTTCTGAATCGTCTTCACTGGCTCCGGTTCGTTGAGCAGGGTAACTAGACCCTCGGTAACGTGGAAGACGTGGCCGTTGACGTGGGCCGCCTCGTCGGAGGCCAGCCAGGCAACCATGGGCGCGACATCCTCGGCCTCACCTCGGAGCGTTAGGGCTGCGCCGGTGCTGATGCCACGGGCGGCGCGAAGGGCCCGGGCGTCATCGGGAATACTGCCGATCATCCTGGTGGCGGCGCTGGGAGAGATGGCATTGGCGGTCACACCGTAGCGGCCCATGTCCCTGGCCACCACACGGGTGAATCCGGCGATGCCGTCCTTGGCCGCGCCGTAGTTGGCCTGTCCCGAGTTGCCGTACAACCCGGTGGTGGAACTGAAGGTGATAATCCGGCCCGAACGCTGCTGCCGGAAGATGACACTGGCGTTCTTCACTATCGAAAAGGTCCCCTTGAGGTGAACGGCAATCACGTCGTCCCACTCTTGTTCAGTCATGTTGAAGATCATGCGGTCCCGCAGGATGCCGGCCACGGTGACCACGATGTCCAATTTGCCAAAGCTGTCTAGGGCAGTCTGGATGATCCTCTCTCCGCCGGCCATGGTGGCCACCGACTCCAGGGAAGCCACCGCTTCTCCACCGTCGGCCTTGATCTCGTCCACCACAGTCTGGGCGAATGACGAGTCAGCGCCGGTCCCGTCGACGTTAACGCCGGGGTCGACGACCACAACTTTAGCGCCTTGGGCGGCCATTAGCTTGGCTACGCCCCGGCCGATGCCGCGGCCCGAGCCGGTTACTATCGCCACCTTGTCTTTAAGCAGGTCAGCCATCAGAGACTCTCCATCGGTTGATAATCATTTGTTTTATGCCCGGTGTTTTGTGCCCAGGTGTGACCTTTCAAGCCCGCTCCCACAGCAGAGTTACGGTAAGGTCGCCCTTGGCCCCCTTTATGGGGAGGGTGTTCAGGCGCAGTCTCTCCCCTTCGAACTGGTAATCCCTGGTCTGGGTATCGCCGATCCAATTCGGGAATAAACTGCCGTCAACGTGATGGGTTAACTGCGAATTCGCCTCGTCCACCTCGTAGGTCCCGTAATAGGCGATGTACCCCTCGAACGCTGTCTTGATCTCCTCGGCAGTCCCTTTCAGCAGATTTCCCGACTGGAACGCAGGCCGCTTGGCGGCCACTATCTGTCCGGAGAAATTGCCGTGTCCGTCGTATATCAACTGGCCTGCCGGGCTTTTGCCATAGGGGTAGCTGATTCCGCCGTCGGACCACTTGCCGTAGCACTCCAGCAACCGCCAGGCCCCGGCAAACTTATCAGCAGGCACGCCTATCCTATTCCCTGGCCGGGGCCGGGTTATAGATATCTTTGGTCAGGACGTCTCGGGCCATGGGGGACAACTTTTCCAGGTTCCAGGTTCCCGAGGTCTCGTAAATCGATTTTTGGGGCCTCGGCTGGGACATCAGCGATATGGTGTCTCCGTAGACCAAGAAGATCTGGCCGTTGATGTTCTCGGCGAAATCGGTGGCCAAGTAACACACGAAAGGCGCGATGTGGTCGGGGTCCAAGCTCGTCAGTTGTTCCTCCCCGGAGATGGGGGCCACGCCGCTGCGGGCCCGTATCTCGCGGGCGCTGTCAGGGATGTCGGCGATCATACGGGTTTGGGCCCTGGGCGCGATGGAATTAACAGTCACCCCGTAGCGCCCCATGTCCTTGGCCACAACCTTGGTAAACCCGGCAATTCCAGACTTGGCGGCGCCGTAGTTGGCCTGCCCCGAGTTGCCCACGAGACCCGACTCAGAACTGAAGGTGATGATGCAGCCAGAACGTTGCTGGCGCATCAAGATGCATGCGTTTTTCACCACGGTGAACGTGCCCTTGAGGTGAACGGCTATTACATCGTCCCATTCTTCTTCGGACATGTTGAAGATCATGCGGTCCCGGAGGATTCCGGCGCAGGTAACGACGATATCCAGCTTGCCGAAGTTCTCCACGGCGGTCTGGACGATCTTTTCGCCGCCTTCCATGGTGGTCACCGACTCCATACAAGCAACGGCATTGCCGCCCGCGGCCTTGATCTCGTCCACCACCTGTTGGGCCACCGATGTGTCAGCGCCACTGCCGTCCACGTTAACGCCTGGGTCAACCACGACCACGCTGGCACCTTCCGCGGCCATCAGCTTGGCGATGCCACGCCCGATACCCCGGCCCGAACCGGTGACGATGGCCACCTTGCCGTTCAACATTTCCGCCATTGTTGCCTCCCCGGGCTTTTGGTTTCTTGGTTATGATTTCGTTCTTGGGCAGCCCTAGCGCAGCGGCAGGGCCACGGTTGCCGAACCAGGCGTGGTCTTCTCGCCGGTTTGGTTCTCGAGCCATATCTCACAGTCCACCAGGTTCGCGCCCTGCTCCTGGTATTTGCGGGTAACCACGCCCTTTGCGGTAACGGGGGTTCCAGGTATGTCCATACCGCGGTACTGGCAGGCCAGACGCTTTAGGTCTCCGTCGGGACCCATCCACTTGGTCACCAGATGGCCAAGAAAGGCATTCTTCAATGCACCGTGAAGAATCACGTTTTCCAGGTCGTTGTTCATCGCGAAGTCTTTGTCATAGTGGATCTGGTAGTAATCGCCGGACGCGCCGGCGTACTGCACCAACTGCTGGGTGGTGGGATTCTTCACCACCGGTGGCAGTTCAGCCCCCTCTTGTACGTCGTCCCAATAAACCTGTTCGGCCATGGCTAGACTCCAAACACAGTGTCGGCGGGTTAATATCTAGGCAATATCTGCCGGTCAATATCTGCCGGTCAATATCTAATGGAAGTGCTGGTCTGGGTGGCGGCGATCTGGTCGAATTGATTGCGGTAGGTCACCACGATTGAGGTGATAATCATTAGGCCCATGCGCCCGGTGCGCTCATTTATATCGGCTATTTCGGAGACAGCCGTAATGCGGTCACCGGCCCGTACCGGATGGAAGTATTCCCAATCGCTTCCGCCGTCCAGCAACCGGGTGAAGGGCATATCAAAAGGGTATTCGGGCCTATCAACACCCACGGAACGGAGGAAGGTTGGAGGAGCGATAAGTCCGCCGTACCGGGTCTCCCGGGCCGCCATATCGTCGTTGAAGACCGGGTTGTCGTCTTCAATCGCCTCGGCAAACTTGATGATGGCGCCTTTCTCCACGTCAATCGTACGGGGCGCACTCTTCTGGCCAATGGCCTTTTGGCGCATTTCCTCGGTCAAAAAAGACGCGGGAGTAGTCACGAAATACCTCCTGTTCCAGTGCAGGGAAAGTCTACAAGTCGCCCTTTAGGGTGTCAAGAATATCCGGCCGCGTTGGACCAGCCACCCGTTGAATTCTGATTGGACAGGCACGCTATCCCGATATATAGTTTGGAAATTCCATCGGCCCGGCATACAGGAAGATCTTCCTGCCTGATACGTACCCACAATAAATTAAAGGTGGTTTAACCCGTGGCAAATACATCATTTTCAACGATCGGCAACAAAACCGTCACACCCATCGAAACTGACCTTGATGGCTGGAAGAAGGTCTACGGTAACCCTTCAATGAAGACTTGGATCGAATACACCTCGGATGACGAATCGATGATTAGCGGCTGGTGGGAAGCGACACCCGGCACCTACCATGCAAGCTACGAATCCTGGGAATTCGTCCACTTGATTGAAGGCCAGATCACAATCACGCCAGATGGAGGTTCTCCGAAGCAGGTCGGCCCGGGGGATGCGTTTGTGGTCGAGAAGGGCTTCCGAGGAACCCGGAAGATCGAGCAAAAAGTAATCAAACATTTTGCTATCAGGCTAAAATGATTGCCCCTTGATTAGCAACCGGTCACCGGCTAATTCTCAGCCAGACTAGATCATCCTGGAGCACTCGCCTTGGAGTTCGGCTTTTACCTCCCCAACAGCGGCGCCGCCGCCGAGCCCGACGCGCTGGCCAACATCGCGAAACTGGGCGACCACTTGGGCTTTTACTGTATGGTGATGCCCGATCACATCCTGCAGCCAAATCAGGTGGACTCCACCTACCCGTACAGCCTGACCGGCGACATTCTGGCGGCCGGACAATCTGGAGACGGCGAGTGGCCGGAGCAGATCACGACCCTGGCCTACCTGGCCGGCGTCACCGAGCGGATAAAGCTGGTCACCAGCGTCATGATCATCCCCTACCGCAACCCCATCCTCACCGCCAAAATGCTCGCCACCCTGGACATGCTCTCCAAGGGGCGGTTGATCCTGGGCGCGGGCGTGGGCTGGATGGAAGAGGAATTTGAGCTTTTGGACACCCCTCCCTTCGCCGAGCGCGGGGCAGTGACTGACGAGTACCTGCGGGCATTCATCGAGCTTTGGACTAAAGATAACCCCAAGTTTGACGGCAAGTACGTCAGCTTCTCAGACATCACCTTCCTGCCCAAGCCGGTGCAGAAGCCCTATCCTCCCATCTGGATCGGCGGACAGAGCAAACCGGCCATTAGACGGGCCGCCCGCATCGGCGACTGCTGGCACCCGGTGGGGGCCATTCCGGCGGCTCCCCTGGAACCAGAGGAACTGGCCCAGAACCTAGTACAACTACGCGAATATGCCGAGAAGGCCGGCCGGGACTCATCGAAGATCCAAGTCTCGGTGAAGGCCCCTCTGTACGACTCCGATGATTCAAGTGGCCCCCGGCGCAGGTTCACCGGATCGGCCGACGAGGTACGTCAGGATGTCCAAACCTACGCGGATGTTGGAGTGACCCACCTGATCTTCGACTTCCGCGCCGCCGAACCGCAGCAAACCGAGGAGCGCATGGCGCAATTCTCCGAAGAAGTGATGTCCGTCACCTAGACGGCACTTGAAATAGATCAATTCTCAACGCCAGGAGGCAACCCATGGATTCACTGAACGATCGGTTTGAAAGGGGCCAGGAGATGCGCTCGCTGATGGCCCAGGGCGATCCTAGCCATTACACCCTGCCCGGAATCGACCAACTAGCCCCGGATCTGAAACGAATAATCAACGAGGCCCTGTTCGGCCAGATCTGGGCCCGGCCCGGTCTGGACCCCAAACACCGCTGTATGGTCACTATTTCAGCATTGACAGCGGAAGGCCAATTGCCACTCCTGCGCCGCCATATCGAGCGCGGACTCAACCTGGGATTAACGCCTGCGCAAGTAGTGGAAGTTTTCGTTCAACTCACCTTCTACGTCGGCGTGCCGGCCGTGGAGGCCGCCATGCGCACCACCAAGGACATCTTCGAAGAGCGAGGCCTGGATTTCACTCCCACCGAGGTCTACGACACCAGCATGTCTGCCGACGATTTATACGAGATCGGTAAAAAGAGCTTCCAACAGAACATTGGCGAATCGACATATCCGATAGAGGACTCAGATTCGATCGAGGGGGAGCTGGGGCGGCTAATCGACGAATACTTATGGGGCGCCATCTACACCCGGCCCGACCTCGACCCCCAAAGCCGCGCGATCTGCGCGCTTTCCGCCATGACCGTGCTGGGCCAATACGACCGCCAACTCCGCCGCCGCATCGAAGGTGCGCTCCGGGTGGGGGTAACTCCTCAGCAGATCATGGAACTGTTCGTTCACCTAGTCCTCTACGGGGGGTACATCAACTCCCGGACAGCCATACGGGTCGCCCGTTCGGTCTTTATCGAGCAAGGCCTTTCCGCCTAAACGACTTCTGGAGTAGCGATATGAAACTGCGCCTAGACGACGGCACTGAGCTGTTCTACACCATCGACGACTTCACAGACCCTTGGACCGAACCTGAAACGGTGGTAATGCACCACGGCATGGCCAAGAGCCACAAGATGTGGTTTGGCTGGGTGCCAATAATCGCCCGGCACTACCGGGTAATCCGGTTCGACATGCGTGGCATGGGTCTGTCAGACGTGTCCGGGCCGGAGCACCCCTGGACCCTGGAAAGCTTCACCGACGATCTGAAGGAGTTCGTCGACAAGATGGAGCTGGACAAATTCCATCTAATCGGCGAAACGGTCGGCGGTTCCATCTCCATGAATTTCTCCGTCAACAACCAGGAACGGCTGCGGTCGCTTACGGTCTGCACCTCTCCCACCAATTTTGATTCCCACCACAAAGAGAGCGCAGAACTCATCGAGCGGGAAGGGATAGGCGTCTGGGTGGAGGATTCCATCGGGCGCCGGTTGGACCCACAGATAGTCGACCCCGCCTATACCCGCTGGTACGCCGAGCAGATGAAGGCCACCCCCGAGCATGTGGTGGCCGGTTTTCAGGCCAACGCCGGCGGAGACATCGGCCCCATGCTGAAAGACGTTCAGACTCCCATGTTAATGTTGGCGGCGGCCAACCTTCGGGAAGAGGTCTTGGGGGACTTCAGGGGCGCAGCGGACCTGTTTCCCAACGGCCGTAAGGTGATCTTCCCCGGTGTGCAAGGGTTTGTCCAGCACATCCTGCCCGTGCCGTGCGCCAGGGTTTGGCTCGACTTCGCCCAAGGTCTTAGGTAGCAGGCCTTGGGCGCGCGACAGGCCAAAGTTGTTCACGATAATTGCGAAGCGGAATATCCCACCCAAACCGCCGCAAGGCCCAGACAGACCTGAAGAGCGACGTTTGAAAACGCGGCCATCGACTCGCCGTCCCTTAGCAACTCAACCGTTTCATAACCAAAGGCTGAGAAAGTGGTGAACCCGCCCAGGACTCCGATCATCAGCAGCGCCCGTGTTTCCGGGCCAAGCAGGTTGCGATTTTCAGAAATCCCCGCCAATAGGCCGATGAGCAAACAACCGGTGATATTCACTGTTATGGTCCCGTAGGGTAGTGACAGAGTGCGAAAAATGTCTTGCACCCATTCTGTGACCAGATAGCGCGACACTGCACCGATAAAACCACCGATCCCTACCAGTAAAATCAACTGCACCCTAATCTCCCTCCGATCAAGCTTTCAGCCGAATAAGCCGGTTTGCTCCCCGGTTTGCTCCAAAGAAGTTGACATTTCCGTGAAATTTCTGCCGGAACCATCTTTTCATCTTATTGATGAATGGTTCCTCGGCGAGGGAAACGGATTTGGTATGGAAATATTATGTGCCGGTTCCGGTTGTGCCGAAATGGGCCGGGCTGAGCAACCCGCCCCCGAATCTCTAACATCCCCTTCGTTCTCGTCATACCCATTCCGTTGACCGCCCCTCACCGGCAGAATACAATCCGGCCTGGCGACCCGCGAGCACTAACCCCGACCATTTTCGACGGAGTGCACACATGCCCGACGCCCTCAGCCGCTCCTACGCTCACTTTGTCTCTTCCCTCGATTACAGCAAACTGCCAGACCAGGTAGTGGACAAGCTCAAGGCCTCCATCCTTCACGCCATGGCGGTGTCCATCATCGGCGCGCAGACTCATCACGGCGATCTGCCCTGGCCGAAACCCCAGTTGGATAGCTTAATTTCAACAATCTCCCGATTGGACCAAAAACCGTCTATCAAAGGCTTGATCGCCACTTGTGTGCCAGCCTAGCTAAAACCTAGAAACCTCATAGGAGGCCATTGAGCATGGACCTGTCATTGGAAGGTAAGATTGCGATTGTTACCGGCGGCAGCAAAGGTATCGGCCGGGCCACCGCGCTGGCGTTGGCCCAAGAGGGCGTGGACGTGGCCATCTGCGCCAGGGGCATGGAAGAACTGGAGGACGCCGCCGGCGAGATCAGGGCTAAGACCGGACGCAAGGCGTTGGCGGTCCAGGCCGACATGGGTGAGCCCAAGGACATCAAGAAACTGGTTGCAGCCACGGTCGCGGAATTGGGCGGGGTGGACATCCTGGTCAATAACGCGGTGAACTCCACCGCCGCTCCCTTCATGGAGTTGGCCGACGAAGACTGGCTGAACCACGTCAACGTCAAAGTCATGGGCTACGTGCGCTGCTCCAGAGAGGTTATCCCTCACATGCAGCAACGCGGCGGCGGCAGGATCATCAACATTGGCGGGATGGCCGCAAGGGAGGCGAACACCCTCGCCAACAGCAACGGCGTGACCAATTCAGCGGTCTCCAACATGGCCAAGAATCTTTCTGATGCGTTCGCTTCCGACGGCATCCTGGTCAACTGCATCCATCCTGGTACAACCAGGACCGAGCGGCAGACCCGGAGTCTGATAGCCAGGGCGGAACATGCCGGCATCAGCGTTGAAGAGGCTGAGCGTCGCGCCGTTGCTAGGATACCCATCGGCCGCATGGTGGAGTCCAAGGACATCGCCGACCTGATCGTGTTCCTGGTCTCAGACCTGGCCGGGGCCATCACGGGTCAGACCATCGCCGTTGAAGGAGGCGCTGGCCGGGGGATGAATTACTAGTCTCGGCATTGCGCACTGCATCCCTGAACATCAATCGCACATCCAAGTAAAACCAAAAGAGCGAACAACATACCCGGTATGTCTCACAGCGATCGCGCGGCAATCGGAAGGAAGGAAGGAAGGAAAGAATTGATGCTCTACCTGGCCAACGGGCTTGGGCGAATCTCACGGGGTGTCAGCCCCCGAACTTTGATCTTGTTGTCCGCGTTGTTGCTGTTATTGGCAGCGGCCTGCTCTTCAGACTCGGAAGACCCAATCATCTCCAGTGAGCAACAAGCGGGCGGACCCGACTACTCCGCGATCATCATTACCACCGACATGGCTGTGGGC